>CAZKZU010000056.1:0-8599 GCA_964557345.1 uncultured Methanosarcinales archaeon | reverse complement strand
TCTAGCGACCTTTTTGGTTTCAGCATTGTTCCCAACACAAAATGGGATTTCTCAAAATAAATATAATCTTTTAACACGACACCCTTATTATCAAATAAGTCCAACTAGAGCAGAATTAAAAGAACTCCCAAGAATAAAAAAATATGCGGATATGCAATTAGATATAAGAGAGATGCCAATTGTTGTTCTATATAATGTTCATGGAATGCATAAAGGAAATATGCTTTTAGTAGGACACATTCGTGCAAGACATAAAATTGACAAAAATCCAGATGCAGAAATAAATGCAATATATCTTGATTGCGTAAATGAAAACATGCTTGAAAATTGGTGTAACAGAGTAATTGAACTAAGGCACATATATGGAATAAATAATGGAAAAATAACAGTCCAAGACTTACCCTTGTATAAAGAGCACAGGAGAGTTAAAAAAATTGGCCATCTTCATTCAGAATAAATTAGCAAAAATAGTAATTAATTCTAAGTAAATTAAGTCGCAAATTAGTAAAAAGCATTAAGTGAGCCAATAGATACTACTCAATAATGACTATAATCGAAACCTTTATATATTAGTCCATTAACTACTAGAACGGGGCAAAATGAATAAGACATTATTTAAAGGAATAGCTATCTTTTTGCTAGGCGTATTATTCAGTCAACTTATCACCCCTCTATCAAGCCTAGCAAATACAGAACGTCCTTTAGATAATGGACAACCCCTTTTACAATCATCACCTGAAGATAGGATTTCTGAAAGTCAAATTATAGTTACACAAGACAAAGTAGTAATTAATTTACAGGATGCTAAATGGGCTAAATTTACAGACACTCATTCGATGGAACCAGTTCTCGATAAAAATAGTAATGCAATTCAGGTAAAAGCTGAATACCAACAACTAAAAGTAGGAGACATAATTTCTTACAAACCAAACGGCACAGATTACCTTATAATTCATAGAATTATTGAAATCAGCGAAGATGAAAACGGATGGTATTGTTACGTAAAAGGCGATAACAATAAAGAAAAAGATCCGGATAAAGTCAGAGCAGATCAAGTAGAGAAGGTCGTTGTTGCAATTATATATTAAAAATAATAATCAGTTTTAGTTTTAATTAATCTGGTAAAAAATTAAATATACGTCTAAGCAATTATGATTAAGTAGTAACACTAATTAACTTTATAAATAAAACGAAACTTCACTAGTTATATGAATTTATGGAATATTTTCAAACGAACACCTCATCTGATTGAGTATAATCTGGAACAGATACAAGGCACTTACAGAGGAGTGTCACCTACAGATGAATCACCGGTTGCAATGGGCGAACTTGAAATTATAATTTCTGATAAAACAATTAAAATTAGACACGCAACAGGATTATCAATTAATGAAGGCGAGATTTCAACCTCTGAACTGACACGAATGTCCCGAGAGGAGCTAAGAGCAGTATACAAAGACGGAAGTAAATATATTGACAAGTCAATAGGATTATCAGCCAATGGACTACAATTCATATTTCTACCAAATGCCAAGGATGATGAGTTCGGACTACTTATTAAAGGAAATGAAATGGCAGATATGCTAGGACCAACAATTCTTTACAGTCCCGCACAAGTTCAAAGAGGAGTTTTTGAAAAAATAGCAACTGAATTAAATCAACAATATAAGAGCGATTATCCAAAAGGTTGTTTTCCAAGATTAAGCACTGGCGGAAAATTACCTGAATAGACTAATTATATTAATTCAGATTTTCTAGAAAAATAAATAAAAACAATCCTTAAAATATATATTATAAAAGGCGATTGAAATAATTCAATTTTAATTAAAATATTTTCTAGAAGAACCATACATTTTCGGTTTCCACATCGATGAAATAATAAGCCTTTGAAGGACATCGAAATAATGCTACTTGAAATTATAATAGCCACAACAATAGGAATATTCTGCGGCACAATAACAGGACTTACACCAGGAATTCACATTAATCTTGTTGCTACTTTTTTATTAACAATCTCGCCAACACTTTTGAAATACACATCGCCAGAATCACTAGTTTGTTTTATTGTAGCAATGTCAGTAGCACACACATTTCTAGATTTTTTACCAAGCACTTTTCTTGGAGCACCAGATCCGGATAAAGCAATGACTGCACTACCTGCACACAGACTGCTTTTGAAAGGAAAGGCATATGAAGCAGTAAGGCTAAGCGTTATCGGCAGTCTTTCTTGCCTTATCGCAGGAGTTGCACTTACGCCTTTTTTTTATTTATTTATTAAATTTTGCTACCCTTTCTTGGAAAAAAGCATGTTTTGGATTCTTATAACAGCAACTTTTTTTATCATTTTCAAAGATAAACGGAGATGGCTAAATTTAGCTTTTTTTATGATTGCAGGAGGACTTGGATACATATCACTAAATCTTCCACAAATAAAAGATCCACTTTTTCCTTTATTATCAGGACTTTTTGGAACTAGCGTTCTAATAACAAGTTTTCAAGATAAAGTTAATGTCCCTAAGCAAAAAACCTCATTCTCGAGATTAAAACAAAAGGAAAAAGTATCGGCACTAATAGGAGGAACTGTTGCAGGAAGCATGACAGGATTTATGCCAGGTCTTGGAGCAAGTCAAGGTGCAGCAATTGCATTTTCAGTAATAAAGTCAAGCGAGAAAAGTTTTCTAATGATGACTAGCGGAATTGGAACTGTAAATTTTATTTTATCAATAATAACATATTATACAATAGAACGAGCAAGAAATGGAAGCATAATTGTCGCAAGCAGTCTTGCAGAATTTACTCTGATTAATATAGCGCTTTTTTTATGTGTTTCCCTAATAGCCGCAGCTGCATCCTCCATACTGTCATTAGAAATTGCCAAAGTTTTTGGAAAAATTATAGTAAGAGTCAATTATCAGAAATTAATTTTAGTAGTTATTGGCATAATTTTAATTGCCTGTACGATTCTATCTAACTTTTGGGGATTTATATTACTTATTTGTGCAACTACACTTGGAATAATTTCAACAAAAAAGGAAATTGCAAAAAATAATTTGATGGGATGTCTTCTAGTACCAGTATTAATTTACTTTTGCCCATTTAGTTTTGTCTAGAATAAAATAATAAAAATTTCGAAAATTAAGCAATAATAAATAAAAAACTTAAATAAAATAAATCAATAAAAATAAAAAAATTAGCTGTTGACTAATCAAAAGGTAAAATTAATTTTTACCTATAAATCCATGCCAACTATAACCAACTGATACCAATAATAATAGTAATAATAGTATTTGAGCAAGAATAGTCGCAAGTCCAAATGCAGCTGATGCAGAATAAACTTCGCCTAATCCTAGTAATGCAGCAGGAATCATAACTAATAATTGAACAACTAGTGCAGTAATAAAGAACACTAATAGTACGCCGAATTTAATCACACTTTTTCTGTCAACTTTTTCAACATTTTTTTCATTATTTTTTTCAACCATTTTTAACCTCGTGTATAAAATGAAAATAAGTTCGGAATTCTATCTCGCCAAAAAGGCAGGCATCATAGGCGCAATTAAAGGCCAAACAAAAGGAGCTATTGCAATTAAAACCCCTATAATAAGTGCATGAGGAAGTTTTTCACCAATACTTCCATGACCGCCAATTATTGCTGCAGCACCTTTTACTTTAATTGTCGCAACTAATCCGATGATTATTGGAATTACAATCATATCAACAGTATTATTTGCAAAAATGCTCCAGCCAAGGCCAGTAGCCAAATAATTACCAACATAACCAGCATTCATAGATATATATGTAAAAATTAAACATGTAGGAATTGCATGAAGACCATGTTGAAGGGGATGCATACCACCTTCATCTTGCATAACAAAGAAAATTTCAATCATAGAAATTATTAAGCCAATAATTGCAGGAGCGATGTAAACCAACTGCGCTGTTTCTTGTACCATAGGTATATTTTTGCAATACTCATATTTAAATATTACTAATCCCTTAATAATGAATATAAGCGAGTTTATAATAAAGAATATCTAAAATCTCTAATAGAAATAAGAAATATGCACATTTAGTTGCTAAAAAAGTTAATATTTTTAAAGAAAGGAGTTAATTAATATAATAATGAGCTTTTCAAACAAGGTTTTCAAGGTAGTAAGAGACATTCCACATGGAAAAGTTATGACCTATAAAGAGGTAGCTACTTTCGCAGGAAATTCAAAAGCATATAAAGTAGTAGGAAAAATTCTGCATAAAAATCCTGATATGAAAAATATTCCTTGCCATAGAGTAATTAGAAGTGATTTTAATGTAGGAGATTATGCATACGGCGGAATTGAAGCTAAAAAGAAAAAACTTCAAGCAGAAGGACTTATTATTGAAGGAGATAAGGTCGTATTTAAAATTAAAAAAGTAAAACAATTAAAAGTAATCTAAATATATTATAAAAATACTCTTAATTATAACTAGCACTCTATATATAACTAATACTCTAATTCAATTCGAAGTTCTATTAGAGCATTAATATAATGTCCAATTCTTCTAAAATGATTAAATACCTCTAGTTCATCTTTTGAAAAAGTATGAGATTTTGAGGAAGTTTTTTGAACTAAATTAGGAATAAAGAAATGAATATTAACATCTAAATTAGACGAGTCTTGAACTTTTTTCTGTGAAAAATCATAAAAAAGATCATAGAAACTATTAAATTGATCTCTGACCATCTCAGAAATTTTTAATAAATTAACTAAAGATTTATTTTTCATATCTTCTAAAAGATGATAAGTTATATGTTTAATTTCATCTCCCAATAATTCTAACATAAATAATGCAGAAACAACAATATGCGGACTTTTGACATTTCGACTTTTAGTTTTATTTAAAGCTCTAATACAATAATCATGAAACTTATCCACATTTATATCGTTATCATGTGCATGCTTTACAAGAGAGGGATTATTTGTTCTTATTGCTTCAGTCATTTCTTCCATCATTTGTTTAAGTAGTAAAAAAACTCTTCTTAAGGAAGATTCAAATTCTTTACTTGAAATTTCTGCCATATCATGGATTATACACGAATTAAGACTATCACTTAAAATTTCAAAACCAATAAATCGGGAAGTAATTTGGTGCACTGTTTCAGAAGCACTAAATAGTTTTGGCTTTTCATTATGAAGCATTTCGTGTGCACGAGCACTAAAGAATTTATACGGATTTTCATAACTTACATTTGGATCAAATTTAACTGTTAGTTCGTCATAACCCTCTCGATAAACTGCCATGAAATACTTCCAGATTGTAGGAATATCCATTTTAGAAATATCAATTGTCACAGCCTTATTTTCTGACTTAGAATCACTATTGATTATTAACGCACCATTTTGTTCACTAATTTCAATTTCTTCACCAGGATTAATGTTATATTTTTTTGTCCAATCGCAGGGCAAAGTGATTGTTAATGTGTTATGACCCTGGCGAATAACCCTTCGTTTCATTAAAAATAGGAAGAAAAGTATATATATAAAGCTTACTATATATTCACACTAGTGAGACTAGTGTTAATATACTTTTTCCTTTATTTGCCTATTCAGTAGGACAAATTATGCTGAAATCTGAAAAAAAATTAAAAATGTTTTAAATCATTATTTCGAATTATTGTAGGTACGTCATACTGAGATGCCATATCATCAAGCGTCCTCATTGTCTTATAGGGAATAGCAAAAAAATCCTCCATAGACGAAGAAGATGCTTTAAAATCATCTTTTTTACTAAACATATCCTCAATACAATTAAGTAAATTATTTGCAGTGCAAGATTTGCCAATTCCTCTAACTGAATGACCATAGGATTCAGTTAAATTGTAAAAAGAATTTACTTGATCTTGTACTTCATCTATATACAAAACTTTTCCACAATTGAAAATTTCAATACCCATTCCCTTTATTATTTGTTCATATCCAGGTCGATTTAGTGGCAAGCTAATTAAGGGGACTCCTGAAGCAATTCCCTCATATGTAGTTCCGGAGCCAGCCCCTTGAATAACTAAATCACTTGATGCCAAATAATCAAGATGACCTGATAAAGTATTGTCGGTAATTAAAAATAAATCATTGCCTTTTTTTGTTTTAACTTTAGTAATTCCTTTACCATTAACTGATTCAATATTATATTTGAAAGCATCTGACAAATTCCCATCAGGATTACCAACTTTTGTTGATTTAAGTTTGGCAAGTAATCCTCCTCTTGGATCATTAGTTATAAACAAGCAATCAGATCGAGAATCAATCGAATCCAAAAGAGTATCAATTACTTGCTCTGCCCCTTCACCTGCACCAAAAGTACTATAACAAATACGCTGTTTATCAGATGCAGTCCTAGTTAACATTTCTTGTCTATATTTATCTTTAAGAGAACTACTTAATTTCATTTCATTAAAGCGATTTAATTTTTCACTAGATACTGGAAAACCCATAGGAATAATTTTATGAGAATATTCTCCAAAGGGATATTTACCAACTACAGCCTTAAAAAAATCTGCATCCGATGATAAATGAATATAGTCCACTTTTGAAAAACATTCTTGTCTTGTAGTTCCCATTCCATTGTTTCCAATGAAATCCCAAATTTGTGTTTCTATTTCAAACGAGATTTTTGTATTTGGCGCATGATATTTAATAGCGCCAGGATTTCTAACTCCAATCGCTTTTGCAATTTTCTCCGGAAATATAGTCTCAGGAGAATTTTGATCATCAATGTAAACTAATCGAACATCATGATTTAAATTATCTAGAATACTGAAATAATAGTTAGCCAGCGCCTTTTTTACAGAATCATCAACGTTTAAATTTCCAGTCTTATTGTGATTATCATTTCCTTTTTTGTAATATATGTTTTCACCAGGTCTAAAATCTAAATTTACTCTCCATCTTTCATCAGTAACTAATGCTGAATTAAGCCGGTCAGGTAGCTGGTCAGCAAATCCTTTATGCACAATTAATTTTAAATTATCTCTAAAATGATCGTGTGTTATAAAATTTAATACACGTAATATATGACCTAAACCTCGACCATCATTTGCTTTAACTACTATTTTATAGCTCATATTAATTTCCCTCACATAAATTTTTATCAGTATATTTCTGAACAATTTCACTTAAAGAAGTCTTGGATAAATTAGATACAACAAAATCAGCTCCTTTCTCATAAAGTTCTTTTGCAATTCCTGTTCGGTCAAGACCCACACAGTAGAAGCCTCCTTTTTTTGCAGCTTCAACGCCAGAAATTGCATCCTCAAAAACGATGCACTCGTGCGGATTTAATCCAATATTTTGTGCAGAAGTTAAAAATATTTTAGGATCAGGCTTTCCAGGATAAATTCCTCCTGAAATAATGCTTTTAAATAAAACAGAAACAGGTATTTCAGAAGAATCACCCTCAGAATCTGAATGATAATACTTTTTTGTAGGAGGAGCGCCAAATCTAAACGGATGAAGATAATTTCGATCTAGAATTAAACGTGCATTTTCTGAAGAAGATGCTATGGAAAGCGCATAACCCATTGAATGCGCATCCAAAATTAAATCTAAAGTATCATCAAATAAATTGACTTTTCCTTCACAAATATACTCCACATTTAATTTTTGCTTAATCTTGATAAATTGTTCAATTTTTGTATCATCATACGGAATTTTAAAATAGTCAAATATTTTTTTTGCACCATCTTTTCTAGAAATACCTGAGGCCAAGGAATCATATTCTTCCACAGAAAGTCTATTTATTCCAAAAAAATTAGCCGCTAAAGACCATATTTCACGATGAGGCGTATTTAATACCACACCATCTGCATCAAAAATTAACCCTTTGAGATTTGTCATTTGTATTTCCTCCAGCTAAAAAAACATAGAGAAAACAAATTAAAAAAAGTATTTAGTTTATACCAATACTAAATAAGTGATACACTAGTGCGAGATATTCTGTATGTAAAAAATAGTATCTGCAAAAGTACTCTAATACAAATACTAATTAATATAACTACTAGAAAAAAGACAATATATTTTGAATCAGCAATATTTTCTCAGAGATGCTCTTTTTCTATTTTGCTAAAGACTTTTTTTAATGCCAATAAATCTTTTTTAGATATAGCTTTTTCTATATCGTCAGAATAACGGGAAGAAGTATGTAACTTGAATGATTTAAGTAGTTCACACTTAGAATTAATTCCGTGCTCAACTATTTTAATTTTACCATTAGTAAGTCTTAATCCCCAAAAGGGATACATCCTGCAAATGTTGGGTCTTATTTCATAAATAGCACATTTTCCGTTATCATCTAAGAAGATACATCTGCCTTCTTTTTGAGTCTTTAATCTTAATAATTTATTTTGTTTATCCAATTGAGAATATCTAAGGCCCCCTTCTAACGCAGGATCACAATTTTTTAATGAAGTAATTATTTTTTTGGGAAGAGGAGAAAAATCTAAGAAATAAGCGAAGTCTTTTTTTATTTTTGATTTAATTATTTTTGCATCTTTTGTCGTCAGAAAAGTAAAACCACCATTCTTGAAAATACAACAATGAACATCTTTTGGACAATTTTTACAATA
>CAZKZU010000055.1:0-8650 GCA_964557345.1 uncultured Methanosarcinales archaeon | reverse complement strand
TTCATTATCTGCCATAGATTAAGATAGAAATAGATAGATTATAAATATTACTATGTGATTAAATCAGTAAAAAACGATAAATTTAATAATTTAAATACAACTTAAAATCAATATGAATGAATTCCATAAGTACATACTAAAAGCAATATTTTATTATAGGATTATTTGGGAGTATCCAGATAGACCAACTTGGATAAGATGGGGATCAGCAACAATTGTTTTTTCATGGGTCATTTATCTAATCTATTTTTTAGAAAACAATGTACCTGAAACAAATCTATTTATAGCTCAATATATCACAGTACCAATCCTTGCATTCATTACACTTATGTTTCTAATTAAAGAAGAACTTGAACACTTAGAATCAAAAAAAGAAAAAAATAAATTATAACAATATAACTAGTAATAACATAAAAATAAAAAAACAATAAAAATTATTTATCTGTAAGTCTAAATCGAGCATCTACTGCATTTACAATTGCTTCATACGTTGCAGCATTTACATCTCTATTAAATCCTCGTCCATGATAGACTTTGCCACCAATTTCAACTTCAACTATTGCTTTTGCAATTGCTTCTTGACCTTTACTTACAATACCATTACTAGTTTCCAAAATATGTTTTTCAGCTTCACTAAAATTCATTTGGTCAATTATTTCATATCCTGGCGCACCTTGTCCATGATAATATGCATCTTCTTTCCAAGTTCTAAGAACACAAGCATCCAAACCCAAAGTGTTCTTTACAGCAGTCATAAACGCATCATAAGGCCCATTCCCAAAACCTTCCCCTTTTTTTATTTCTCCACCAACTTTAAGTGCAATTTCAACTCTAGGAGGAGTTGTTTTTGACTGATAACTCAAATAATCGTTTAACACAATATGTCTTCTATAGGGCTTTCCTCTAATATGAGTTTCTGCAAACAACTTACCTTCGGTATCAGTAAGACTATCTTTTATTTCAGCACTATATTTTTTAACTATTGAAGTCATATCCATAACTTGTTGCTCATTATAATCTTTCCCAAATACGCCATAACCATTATTTCCTAAAAAATTAATGACTGTATTAGTTCCAGACGTTTGTCCAAGTACAACTTCTTTTTCTCTGCCTACTGATTCAGGTTCAATTACCAAATACGTATTAGGTGCTGTAATAACTGCTTTACCATGAATTCCTGAACTTGTTGCAAATGCAGCTTTTCCAACTACTGGAAAATTAAGTGGCAAAGGCGTATTTGTAATATTACTTATTAACTCAGCAATTGGAAAAAACATTTTGGTATCAATATGACTTACATCCACATTATAATGTTTGTTTTGGTAAATTATATTCATTATTACCGACATCAAATCTGCATTTCCAGCACGTTCTCCTAATTGAAGCATTGAACCTTCAATTTGACGCACTCCTGCTTCAACTCCTTTAAGTGTAGTTGCAACTGCATTACCCAAATCATTATGTATATGAGCACTCAATACAATATTTTCAACTCCAACAACGTCTTTTTTAATTCGTTTAATAATATTGAAATATTCATCAGGTCTTGCACCACCAGTTGTATCAGGAATATTAATATGACTTGCTCCTGATGCAATTGCAATATTAATTGTTTCAATTAAAAAATTCGGATCAGTACGAAGTGCATCTTCTGAAGAATATTCAACCTCTCCAACTTTTCCAACTAAATTTCTTGCATGAGAAATATTATCACGAATCATCTGTTTTATTTTTTCCTCACGTTTACCATGACTAAATTCCATAAGCTGAGGAGAAGTTCCAATAAATGCATGAATTCTTCGCTTATCAGGATCAGCTTCTTTAATAGATTCAAAAGCCAAATCTATATCATCTTTTACAAGTCTAGCTAAGCTACAAACTACTGGCACATTTGTATTTGTAGAATATTCGCGACTCCCAATATATTTTGCCATCTTTTGCATATATCCAAAATCAATATCATTGGCTGCAAATCCGATTTCCATTACATCAACACCCATATTAGCAATAGCTTTAGCTATAACAAATCGGTCCCAGAAATTCATCCCCATAAAAGGAGTTTGCATTCCATCCCTAAGAGTTGTATCAAATACAGTAATTTTATCTCTTTTAGCAATACTTGTTTTTTCTTGAATAGTATTTTCTTCTTTTGAATCTTGCATTTTAGTTTCCTCCAATAGTTATCTTGAATTAAATAATTATCCGTAAATATCACGGATTGTAAACCTTATGCAAATCAAACCGAATTAGAATAAGTCAAATAAATTGACGGCAAATTTGCATTAGTTTAGAATTTGGTTAGTGCTGCTTTTACAGCAGTAAATATAGTAATAAAGCTAGAACTGAAACATTAAAATTCATCTTTGATTTCAACATTGTTTTAACCATTGTAAATAGTATAAACAGAGCTTTTATTTAAATGTAGCGGTTAATTCAGATATTTTTTCCGATAATAACATTAATTCGCTTCCTTTTGATTAAGTATACTGCCTGATTATGAGCCAATACGTCTTATAAATTAATGGAGCAACGACGAACGCATAGTGAGGAGTGTCGCGACAATACCCAGGCGAATGCCGACAATAAGAAATAGGGCGAATTGGCAGTAGACTTAATCATTAGCAATATAACAAAACTAAGTCTAGAATAAATCTTAACTCAAAAACTTTCTGAAAAAGAAAGATATTGATGACAATAAGCCTAAAGCTAAACAAATATAAAATATACTATAACCGTAAGCAAGATCACAATACAATCCAAAACACACAAAAAATAAAAGTGCTAATACTGCTGGATCAAAAATCCAAACATTCCAATAATTACCATATAAAGGATTATAATTAAATACAGATTTATTTTGCCTTACACCTTTTCCTTGAGATTCAAGTAACAAAATTTCAAGATCCCAATTTCCAGGATGTAATTTTCTTTTTATATAAGCTGCAATCATTTGTAAAATTAAAAAAATAGTTGCAATAAAAAAAATAGCATGATACAAAATACCTAGAACAATTGTTAGTGCAAAAACCGAAAACTGAATTTGAGAATAAGTCTGCCATTTCTTAATTACATCAAACATAGAACTATTCGTTGAAGTTCTTGCTCTAAGCATTGCCTTTTCTATTTCAAATGGTTTATGACCGCTTTTTACAAGTTCATCAAAAATAGCAGGCAAAAATTGACCTTCCTTAAATCTATTTTCTATATGAAGAATCAATTTATTATCATAATCACTTTTTTCATCTTTATAATATTCATTTACTAAATCAAGAAGATCATCTTTAGATGATTCGAAACTCAATTTTTCTAAAACTTGATCAGCAGTAAATCCACTTTCTAATAATTTTCTAACCTTTACATATAAATGAGATTGCGCAACTGTTTTTGCTCTAATCATCGCTTTTTCTACTTCAAACTGCTTATGTCCCTTTTTTATTAATTCATCTGAAATATGAGCAGTTATATCTCCTGCTCTTAGTCTAGTCTCGATATATTTAACCAATTTATCATCATAATCTGTTGCTTCTTCTTTTTTATACTCTTGTATTGCTTCATCAATATTAATTTCAGAAAATTCATCTTGTAAAATCTTATATACTTGAGCTTCACTATTTCCACTTTCCAAAAGTCTTCTAACTCTATAATATAATTTTAAATCAAGCATAACCATTCTTTGATTCTCTATTTTATAAATATTACTTAATAATAGTCTGCGACAAAAGTATTGTATAAAGCATTGCCTACGTCATCAAGTCAAACTGCAATAAAAAATCAGTATATAAAGCACGACCGCGGGGGGTTGCCACCCCTACGGGGTCGCAGTGCTCATAACAAAATATCATAAAGCAGTTCGAAGACGTTAGGCAATGCAAGAAAAAAAACTGTCATATGTCGCAGACTACATACAATAATACCAAAATTAATAGTAATTAAAGCAAAATAAAACCTAAAAACCTCTCAAAAAACTCGTGGTTTAGCCACCCACTAGTGTAAAAACTAAAAAAACAAGATAATGTCTAATTTATCAATAACTTCCGAATACAATACTCAACATAGATACTCCAAACTAGCCATCGCAAGCTTTATAAACAGCGAAAATTCCCTAGTAAATACGAAGAAGAAAATTCGAAAAGTCAGCAACTTCCCATTATTGGCGAAAGATGCTGATCAATGGAAAAGTACGAAGATTTTTGCGGATTTAGCGAAAAAATGAATTAAAATTCATCAAAAAAATCTAATATAAATCTTATGAACTTTTTTTTGGAATGAGAACCATAAAAGTTATTCAATCTAAAAAACAGTACCGACTTAATACCATACATGTATATATAATGTATAAATGTTGAAAGCAAAACAAATTTAATTATTTGAATATAAATTTAAAAAATATAATCAAATACTATATAATTTGTTAAAATCAACATAAAAAATACAATATAAACAAAGAAAAACGGTGTTAAATTAAGGACTTTTTCATCAACTGGAAAGTTGATAGTTTCTTTTTCTACAATGATATGTATATATAAAATATACAAAAAAACGAATACGCTAGACGTATTCAAAAACATGAGGAATAAAAAATGAGTCCATTTAAAAAATTAGGAATAAGCGATGAAATATTAAAGGCAATTGAAGAACATAGATTTGAAAAACCAAGTGAAATTCAAGAAAAAACAATTCCATTGATCTTACAAGGAAAAGATGTAATTGCACAATCTGCAACAGGATCAGGTAAAACTTTAGCATTCGGTGCAGGAATTTTACACAACACTACAAAAGGTCCAGGAGTAAAATCTTTAATCTTAACTCCAACAAGAGAATTAGCTGAACAAATTTTAGTTAGTCTTAAAAAATTCTCTAAATATAAACCGATGAGAATGCTTGCTGTATATGGAGGAGTTTCAATCAACCCTCAAATCGACGCTCTTCGAACAGCTGAAGTTGTAATTGCAACTCCAGGAAGAATGTTAGATCATTTACAAAGAAGAACAATCGATCTGGCAAATGTAGAAATCGTAGTACTTGATGAAGCAGACAGAATGGCAGAAATGGGTTTTATTGATGATGTAATAAGAATTTTATCTCAATGTAAACAAAGAAAACAAACTTTATTGTTCTCAGCTACAATTACAGATGAAGTTAATGCAGTTGCAAGACAATTCATGAACCATCCTATAAAAGTTTCAGCTCAAAACCAAGTAGATCCTACAAAATTAAAACAAGTTTACTATAATGTTCAAGAAAATGAAAAATTAAAAGCACTTGTTAATTTAATGAAAAAAGAAACTACTGGATTAGCAATGGTATTTTGTAATACTAAAAGAGCAGTTGATTTTGTAACAAGAGTTCTTCGAGGAAATGACATTAAAGCAATGGCAATCCACGGCGGATACACTCAAGCAAAAAGAACTAGAGCACTTCAAGATTTTCATGAAAATAAAATTGACGCTTTAATTTGTACTGATGTAGCAGCAAGAGGACTTGACATTAAAGGTGTTTCTCACGTATATAATTATGATTTACCAGATGAACCAAAACAATATATCCACAGAATTGGACGAACTGCAAGAGCAGGAAAAGAAGGTTTAGCAGTAAACATTTTATCAAAAAGAGATCACAGTAATTTCCAAGCAATTTTAAGAGTTAACAGAGTTAATATTGAAATGCAAGAATTACCTGAATTAAAAGAAATTGTTTTCTCTAATATGGAACCATCACATTCTTATGGCGATGGACCTCAAAGAGGCGGATTTAGATCTGGTGGAAGTAGAGGCGGAAACCGATTTGGTAGAAGTTCTCCTAGTGAAGGCGGATACGGAAGAAGTAGAAGTTACGGATCAGCAGAAAGAAGTTCTGGTGGATACGGCGGACAAAGAAGTAGCTACGGATCAAGAGAAAGAAGCTCATCTAGTGAAGGCGGAAGTTCCGAAGGCGGATTTGGAAGAAGCAGAAGCTATGGATCAGCTGAAAGAAGTTCTTCAAGCGAAGGGTCTGCACCAAGAAGTTATGGAAGCAGAGAAAGAAGTTCTAGCAGTTCAGGCGGATATGGTCAAAGTAGAAGCTATGGATCAGCTGAAAGAAGTTCTTCTAGCGAAGGATCTGCACCAAGAAGTTTTGGAAGCAGAGAAAGAAGTTCTAGCAGTTCAGGCGGATACGGACAAAGCAGAAGCTATGGAAGCAGCGAAGGAAGATCATCAAGACCAAGTTATGGAAGTTCTGAAAGAAGTTCAAGTAGCGAAGGCGCAAGCAGTAGTGAAGGAAGATCTTCAAGACCAAGTTATGGATCATCCACTGGCGGAAGTAGATTTAGAAAGTCAAGTGCTCCAAGATATAGTAGAACTGACTAAGTCAAATAATACTTATAATTATTTTTTTATTTTTATTTTAAATTCTATTATTATTTTAAAAATTTAATATCTAATTTTATGCAATCCATAGGCTAATATGAAACCCTTATAGTCTGCATCTTAACCGCAGTACAATTAATGACGACAGTATGTTCGTTATGGGGGAAGGCCAATAGGAAATCAAAGATTTCCAATTTCCTGAGAATCTCGGATTCTCATGACCTACGGGGAAATAGAACTTTGGAATACGAACAGCGAATTACGAGGACGGATGCAGACTAAACGCCGAAGGGTTTCATATTAGCCCAATTAGAAATAGAAAACTAAACCGGATCAATATGTACAAATGCTTTATCTACAAAATCTAATTCCTCTAATGCAAATTGAACTTTTTTTCCAATTCCATGTGAAACTATAGTTTCCAAATGTTTTTCAACTTCAATGTGAATTTCTACATGAACATAATTTCCTACATAATGTGCTCTAACGTCATTTAATCCTTTAACACCTTTAACTTTTCTAGCAAGTTCTTTCATTTTGTGAATTTGTTCTAAAGGAGGTGCTTTTCCTATAAGATAATGATAATTTTCCAAACCTAAATCATAACCTGCAAAAAGAATAAAAAATCCTATACCCATTGCAACAAGAGAATCTAAATAAGGTACACTAAAATATGAACATATTAAAGAAACTAACACAACTAAAGCTAAATAAACATCGTTTCTCGCATCAACTGCAATTGCTTTAAAAGCCGGACTATTATATTTATCAGCTTTTCTAAAAAAGAAAATCATCATAAATCCTTTAACCAAAATTGTAAAAATAGGAACACATATTGCAAATACAGAAATAACAAGTAATTTTGGAGAAACTAATCCTCCAATAGCTTGTCTAAATATTTCAAAACCCAAAATGCCAGTTAAAATAGCAACTACAAAACCAACTAATGGCTGAACTCTTGCATGACCAAAAGGGTGACCTGCATCAGCACCTTTAGAAGACATTTTTACTGCAAAAAATATTGCTGTTGATGCAACAATATCTGTTAAAGAATTAAAAGCATCAGAAATTAATGCTAAACTTCCACTCATTAGTCCAGCAATTACTTTAAGTATAAATAAAAGTATATTAAGAAATATAGCAATAAATGTCGTATTAGGATCTATCTTTTTTATCATTCTATAACACAATACCAAATCTATTGGCATAATGATTTATAATGTTTTTGGATAAGTCAAGTCTATTTTTTTCACGAAAAATATCTGAAAAAACATACGTTTTAACTAAACAAATATTTATATACTTAACATTAAACGCTAACAATTATGAAGGGTCTTGAAAGCAGTTTACTTTTTAGAATTGGAAAATCAAAAAAAAAGCACACTTTTCCCATATACGAAGAAACTGAACAAAAGTCTAAAGTAAATATTGGATTTATTGAAATTGGATGTACTCCAAATTCAAAAAGAGCACAACTTCTAGATAAAAGAGAAAAATTCTCAGAAATATGGAATGATGAATTTGGAAAATACGGGATAAACTGGGTTCCTGATATAAGAAGAACTCTACTACACTATGACCCAGAAATGCATGAAAAAGGAGTGTTTAATAGATTTGCAGAATATAATCCTGATGTAGTTATTTTCTATAACAGAATAACTGATGAAGACTTAGAAAAATTAAGCGACAAACAAAGAAGAAGAATTATGCAAAGCGATTCACCTGACAGAAGAAAATTATTACTAGACATTCTAAACAGAAATTCTGCAGAAGATTTACAAGACATGATACTTTCAGAAAAATATGACTGCAAAATGGCAAGTTTAAGAGGAAGATCAGGAGAAATCGTAGGACAAAATAGAATTAAAGCACTCTTACCTGAAGGAATTACACTTGTAAAGAATGGAGAACTAAAATACTTTAGAGAACAAATTAGAGATGAATCTGAAATAGATGGAGTTTTAATATATTATCAACCAGAATTATATTGGAAACTTATACAAAACCTTCAACGATCAAAAAATCTTACTGTAGAAGTAAATTGGGATATTGTAAGTCCATCTTACATAGAAAAAAATAAAAAATATAAGAAACAAATACATTAGTAAATTTGTAATTATCTTTATATACTAATTAACTATTATATCAAAGAAAGACTTTTATGTTTTACAACAATCTCGTCAGCTAATTTATCTAATAATAATAAATCATTTTCCTTAGGAATTCCTTTAATGATAACAGGAGTAATTATTTCAACTTTCAAATTTTTAGTTAAACCTAAAACTTCATCAGCTATTTTTCCA
>CAZKZU010000054.1:0-8827 GCA_964557345.1 uncultured Methanosarcinales archaeon | reverse complement strand
GAATCATTGCGATAAATATAATCAATGTTCCCATTGCCATTTCTGCTTTTTTATTATTTGATTTCATTTAAGTCTCCCTCTCCTCAACACTATTTCTCTGGCGAAATTAAATCTTATATTCACCTCTCTTGAATAGACGTATTTAAACATTTGTATTAATTTATTTGTAGTGTTTAATTTTAATTACTTTCAAAGAGACACACTCATTATTTCATAAGTTTGTATTCGTGATAATTATAAATGTCTATTTTTTGTCCCTTTTTAACTAAATAATCGTAACCACTCCTTCGAGAAAACACAAGATTTAAATATACCAAAAGTTCAGAACTGTAAAACGAGGTTAATGATGTTACAAAAAAGAGTTAATGTAAGAACGCTTGAAATTCTAATTCTGATATTTATTGCATTTTTTGCTTTTCTAGCAATATATTTATTTTATGATGCAATGGCTAACAATGTGAAAAATCAGTTAATTGTAGTTGTCGAATTATTGCTAATATTAATTATAGCAGTATTCTTTATGTGCTTTGTATTAGTTAAAATTTGGGAACAACATGTGGTGCCTTATTACGTACATAAAAACACTCATGATGCAATTGAAAGTAGTTTAACTGAAGTTCATGCAAAGGTTAAAGGAAGGTCAAAATGAAAAAACATTTTAAAAAAGCAATGATGGGTGTCGGTATGCTTCTATTATTCATTGCAACTATTCTGTCATCGGCTATTGCAGCAGGAGTATTAATTACTTCAACTGGTTTAATTCAAGATAAAGCCCTTAAAGTAGATACTATCACTAGAGAAAGACTTGTTAGTGGTTTAGAAATATTTAGTGTTTATGCGGGCGGAAACATGACTACTCAAACAGTTAACAACTATGAGATTTATGCTAGACTTAGAGCAGGTTCTAACCCGGTTCAACTTTCAACACTTGGATTCAGTTTTGTTGCAGGAGAGCAATCTTATAACGCAATTCTTAATATCAGTAATGTAGGTACAAATTGTACTTTCACTAGCTTAACTCCAGAAACAGAATTCTGTGCAGAGAAAAAATTCGGTGATCTTGGCACTACTATTTTAGAAGAAGGAGATATGGCTATTTTAAGATATAAGTTGAGTGATGCTAATTCACTAACAACTGAAAAATCTTTTGTAGTTTACTTACAGCCTAGAACTGGTTCACTAGTTGTATTAGAGTTAAAAACTCCCGAACTTGTATTGGCTTCAAAAATTAGCCTTAGATAGAGACAGAGTATTGTTTTTATTATTTTTAATTTTTATATATTTATTATTTAATTGATTATTTTTTATTAAAATAATTTTTTATTTTTTATTTAAAAAGGGGAGAGAGTTCATGCTACTGGGTAAATTGTTTAAGAAAGATATAGTTGAAACTAAAAAAAATAGCGATTCTAATCCATTATCTAATAATTCAAATCCTTCTAAAGATAATGTTAGCGCGCCTCTAACTTCGGACACTACATCTGTTCAATTTACCGTCGAAGATCAAATTCAAGACACCGAAAATGTTATGGACGATAAGGTAATTGTAGAAATATTTGAAAAATTAAAAAGTTTAAATGATACTTCGAGTAAAAAAGTAGATGATCTTAAAGTGAAAATAGTTGCAGTAGAAGATAAAATGAAACAGGATAAGTCTTACGAAGATCTAAAAAAAGAAATTGATCAAATAAAAACAAGTCTTAAACAATTTTCTTCAGTATATGAAATGATTAGTGATCAATATAATCCATTTAAAGAAGATTCATCCTCTAAGCAAACTCCTCCTACTACTACCGCTTCCATTTCTCAAATTCAACCAGTCTCTATCCCAACACCTATTCTAAATCCTGCAATTTCTTCTGTTTCAACCAATCCTCTTGCTTCTGTAAATGCTTCACTGACTGTCCCACCAATTGCTAATGTCTCAACTCAATCTACTATAACCTCCCCTGCGCCTTTTGCAATTCCTTCTACACCATCGCCGCCATCAATAACTATTCAGTTCCCTTCCAGCAATAATTCCGCTATACCAATACCTGTAACTCAGAGCACAGTCTCTCAACTAGCTGTTAAAGACCAACCCTTAATTTTTGAAAAAGCTACAGATTCAAATAAATTTAATGGAATTAATGACACAAAGTTAACTAAAAATGAAGATGCTGTGCCCATATACAAATCTTCTTTTAATGTTCCACGTAGCATGGATGAAAAATCAACGCTATCAGAAAATTTTAGTTCGGGTTTAAAATCGAATTTTAATGAGCTAAAAAGCCCAGTGAAAAATTCTTTTGAAAACATGAGCTACTCTATTTCTGATAGCGCAGATTTATCAAATCAAGCTTCTACACTAGAAAACCCTAAAACCAACCCAGTTCTAAGTCAGAAGTTAGTTGAATATGCATTAAAAGAAAAAAGTTTTGCACTCAAAAATATTTCCAAATCCATTTCCGACAATCAAAGATTTTTTATCGCTGGTGTAGATCCATTGGCAAATCTTTTCGATTTAATTGTTGCGTTACATAATAATGACGGATTATTTGAAAAACACGTAACTTATGATCGTGATGATTTTTCAGACTGGATTTATTCTACACTAGATTTAAAAGAATTATCTCTTCGTCTCAAAAAAATAAAAGATAAAGATGAATACATATTAGCAATAATCTCAGAAGCACTTTAATGGAAATATATTTTAATTTTCTAGGTATGTATTTGTCCAAATGATTTTAATATTTAATTAGTAATATATTTCTTTATAATTGACTAGAGTACACTCACAAAATTATTGTTGTTCATAATATTTAAAATATTTAACCTGGAGTATTTGCAGCAGCTGCTCCAAACGATCCGGCTACATTCGGTAACATTGCATTAACTAACTGAGGCGCAAACCAAGAAATTACAGCAGTTAGAGCCATCATAATTACAAAATCAACCAGCGCTGAATAAATCGCCCCGCTATCCATAAATTTGATCATAAATGCTGATGCCGCAGTATTTACTATTATCATAATCCCTATAATTGCCATAACAAATGAAAAATTTATAGATGCATTGCTTGGCATAATTAGAGCTAAAAAATCACCCATATCAGAACTCATGCTTTGAGTTGGAGTAAATAAACTTAAAAGTAATTCTGTTATTTTTTCAGAAATATAAATTGTTGCTGTAATACCTAAAGCTGAACCGTATACAATTCCTCTTGATCCAGATGCAATTTGCCATCTTAATTTTCTAAGCGAAACTAAATGTTCAACGTTGTTACTTACCATTTCTCCGACTTTTTCAGCTTTTCCCCCTAAATATACAGACTCTGAAAAAATCTTAATAAAATTTGCAATAATGTTGCTTCCTGATTCAACGGCGAAATATTCCCATGATCTGAATTTATCGCACCCAAGTTTAAGTCTTCTATATAAACTAATTGAAGGAGGGTTTAAAACACCGAAGTCGTGAATTTGAGTTGATTTAAGCGCAGAGACTACTCCGCCGTTTCTAACTTCAATTGCGGCGCCTAGAACTCTAATAAAGATAGGAAATTGTCCATCTCTTTCTTTAATTCTTTCTTCTTCATTTAAGGATAGCATTCCAGGATATAAAAGCGGAACTATTGCAATAGAAAAATTAATTACGAATGAAAAAGGGCTATATATGAATAATATTCCAAATATAATTGCAGAAATTGCTAAACAAATCCAAAACCAATATTTTATTCGAGTCTGCTCTGGATTTTTGTCTTTCCCTTTGTAAAACAAATCATCTCGAGGTAAAAAACTCCTTATTGATAAAACTAACAGCGCATCAATTATAATTATTGCCATAAGACAATAAAGCATCATTTTTTCCATTGAAACATTCATTAACAGCGGTGCTAAAAGTAATATAGATATTACAAAAGCAAAAGAAATTGTTATTGCCATAAATAATTCTTGGAGCATTTTAATTGTTTCAAGTGATTTGTGGTATTCTACAGAGTAATCTTCTAATACGGATTTCTGCTCGTCAAAAAGGAAATTATCTAAATCTTCACCAAAGTCCATAATTACAGCAAGTCTGTCTAAAAAATCAGCAAGAACTCTCGAAGGGGTTCTGTGTGCCATAGTTCTACATGAGATTGCAAATCCTAAGTTCCAAGATTTAGCCAGGTATATTATTTTCTCGAATATATTACTTATTTCTCCAAACGCTTTATTTTCTGCAATTCTTTTAAAAAGAACTTGTCTTGAAACTTTCATCGTAGAAATTGTTCCAGCATAAGTAATAAAATAATGGAGATGATTGTGGATATCTTGTTGCATTGTTACATATTTTGCATATGGGTAAAGTATTGCTACTGCAACGCCAATTACGAAAATAGATAAACTAATAGCAGTAGGAAGTGCTTTTACAAACACCATAAGAAATATAGATAAGAATAAAGAGCCTAATACTGTTGGCATAATAAGATAAGCGAGCATATGCATGAGATCTTTATATCCTACAATAATGCTTATCCTATCTAATTTATCTGTATCCACCATTTTATTTTACTCAGTAATCTATTTGCTTGTTATTGGAGTATTTTTATAATTATTAATTTTTATATCGTTCAATATTCTAAATCAAGGACTTAACTTTGTTCAACTACTTTTCGCTCTTCTATTTTAAACGGAAGCGCTTCAAGTCCACCATTATGGAATGAACAAATAATGTCCCAAACTTGGAAATAATCAAATATTTTTAATTCTACCATTTTTTCTAAAATTCTTGCTCTTTGGTCGAGTTCTGCATAAATTCTTCTAGGATCGGAATATCCTAGTGTTTTTGCAATTTTTTGTTCTAGAATATAACTGTTGAATAATCCTCTAAACATTAATTTATCTAATATGGGATTTCTAGTAAATACTTCTCGAGTAATTACTTTATTTGCTGGCGCATAATATCTCTCGAGTTCAGTAAGTGATAATACTCTTCTTACGAACTTTTTCCCATTAAATACTGCTTGTTGAATTAAACAAAGATTAAGGTTATCCATAAAAGTAATTGGGATATTAATTGGGTTTCCAGTCAATCTCTGTATAAGCGTTATTACATTACCTGCGTGGAAAGTTGACATTACTGGGTGACCTGTCTGCATGGCCTGGAATGCAATAGATCCTTCTACTCCTCTGATTTCTCCGACGATAATGTAGTTTGGTCTACTTCTTAGTGCAGCAATTAATAAATCTTGATATGAAACATCCGTTTCTTTTCCAGCACCTTCTTTTCCAGATTCTCTTGTTACTAAATGCTGCCAAATTTTATGTGGCATGGTAACTTCGGGGGTGTTTTCTACTGTAAACACTTTAGCATCAGGTTTAATAAAAGCAGAAATTGCATTTAAAGTTGTTGTTTTACCTGAGGCAGTTTCTCCGCATACGAATAAATTCATTCCATTTTCAAGTGCTAACCATAAATAGGCTGCTATTTGAGAATTAATTGTTCCCCAGAAAATTAATTGTGTTACAGAAGTTGGACTGCTTGCAAACTTTCTCACAGTAAAACTACTTCCTTCTTGGCTAATTTCTCGACCATAAATGAAGTTACATCTCGATCCATCCGGCATAATTGCATCAACTACTGATCTTCTATCACTTGCGGGTCTTTCTACTCTTTCAGTTACTTCTGAAACATATTTGTTCAGTTCATCGTCGTCTTTAAATTCAATATTAGTATATACAGTTTCAAAAATCTTATGGACAGTTGCAACTCGTCCAACACCAGTGCAGTGTATATCTTCCAGATACGGATCGTAGAATAGTGGCTCTAATTTACCATATCCGATTCTATTTCTAATCAAATAATATTTAATTTTATCGTATTGATCTTGGCTTAATTGAATTTTATTACTTATATTTAAAAAAGAATTTACTGCTGGTTTATTGCTAACTTCGATGGTTTCATCTAATAGTTTTAATAAAACAGTTTTAATTCCTAGTATTTTATCCGGAACTGCCTCTCTGTATGCAATATCAATAAATTTAGCAAGAATTTTCTCGAACAATGTTTTCTCTTCTTCATTAAGTCTTGGCTCTATAACTATGTACTGGGTGCTTTTAGCATGTTCTCTATATATATGAATGAAAATAGGATCTCCTACAGGATACATTACGTTAGGGTATTCTATTCCTCCCATCTCTCTTCCCAATGATTCAACAAAATTAACTTTTATTTTTCTTCTTTCTAGCTCGTCAGTATATGCTTTAAGATGAGGAAATCTATTTTTTGCTTCTTCTAAATTTTTAGTTTTGTGTGCTTTACCTCTATCATCTGCTTTATCCTCTTGTTTTTCAGTATACTTATTTTTTTGTTTGAAAAAATCTACCTCTACATTTAAATTCAATAAATCCTTTTTAATTACTTCAATGGCGATAAACTTTTTTTCTTCTTCTAATTCAGGAACAGGAATGCTCGCAATCTTCTCGAGAACTTTATTAACTTCGACCCATTTTTCTTTATCTTCCAATTCTTTGACGTAGGTTGACAATTGACTAATTTCTTTTAAATTAGAAATAATTTGAGCATTCGTAAGTTTAGTTGGATCTTTTTCCTCTTCTTTTTTTTTAAATAATTCGAATGCCATATTTTATTTTTATATTATCATTATTTGTATTTGGAAAAAAGTTCTAAATACATACTCGCTTTAACTCTGGATTTCTACAACAAGTCCAATTCCGGCTCTTACTTTAAACGGTAATTCTTTTTCTACATCTCCTTGAGCCCCATTAAATCTTTTTACAAGCATAAAATAAATCTTAAATCCGTATTGTTCTTTTTCTCCCATTTCAATATGAACTTCGGCAACATTCCTTAGTATTCCTAACAATTTATCACTAACTGTTGTAGGTTCAACACAAAGTATAACTGTTTTATTTTTACTTGCAATCTTTTTTAGTTCACTTACTAGCTTAAAACTATCTGCTAAATTCAAATCTTTTTTAACCAAAACGTCACTTAAAGAATCTATAATTATAATATCCGAGTCAATAATTTTTTTTGCTTTTATAATTTTGTTAATTAAATTTTCTTGATATTGAATATCTCTCATTCCAGAGAAAATAGATGCAAATTTCAATTGTCCATTAAGAAACCTATCTCTTATGTGATATTTCAAAGACTCCATTTGATTCATAAAACCAACTACTGGAAGTTCCGTACTAACATAAGACACTTTTACATCATTCATTAACGCACCATATGTGAATCTTTGTACAAGTATTGATTTTCCAATTCCGGGAGCTGCTTCTATAAGGATCACACTGTTTTTAGGAATTCCTCCTCCTAATTTACTGTGCAATTCATCTCCTTCCAAGTCAATTTTAAATATAGTGTCGTTCATTTTAGTGTTTTAATTTTTATATATATTTGTATAATATATTTTTTAAATATTATTTTAGTTTAAACTTTATGTAATCGCAAGTAATGTTTCATCACTAGCGCCTTTGTCAGACACTATTTTTATCTTATAATTTCCAGGAGTAAGATTTTTAACAGCTTCAATTTTTAGGATTTCGCTAGGTGCCCAAAAATAACCTCCAGAAATCATTGTATCTGGTTCGATAGTCATGGTTTTATCAGAGTTGGGTACTCTTTCACCTGCAACATATATTTCAGTATAATTTATACTTTGATCAAGTTTTCCTGAGTTTTTTACATAAATAGTAACCTTTCCTGGGTCAGTTATATTAGAATATGAAGAAGATGTAATTGTTATATCTGAACGTAACTCATCGAGCATTTTATTTTTTTGTGTATTTAACGTCACACTTGTTTCTTGGGTGTAAGAATTCATTCTTATAATTAATCCAGAAGCAATCATAAGTACAGCAATAAACATAATTATATTTGCAGCTATAGTTCCAAATCCCAATTTCTAACCCCTTTTTCTATTAATTATGGTATGCATATGCATTATAAATTTTTCTATCTTTGAAGATTAGTTTTCGTGTTCAGAACATACATCTTTTCTAAGAATTCTATAGTCTATTTAAATTTAATAAGCGCTAATTTTCATTAATATACAATAGCGACATCTTTTTCAGAACTCGCACCATTACTTGCAGTTACTTTTATCCTATTAATGCCTTTGGATGTATTTTTATTGACTTCTATTTTTGCTAATTCTGTAGGATCCCATAATTTAGGGTTACCAACATCAGTATCTGCTTCAACAGTAATATTTTTTTCAGAATTAGTAATTCTTTCTCCATTTACATAAACTTCAGTTTGATTTAGAGTAACTGCAGTATTTCCAATATTTTTTACATATATTGTTAATTTTCCTGGATTAACTGCATTGTTGTAATTAGTTTCACTAATTGCTATTTGTGTAGAAATTTTATCAATTGTTTTTTCTTTTTGATAATTTATAGTATCGCCTGTTTGTTGAGAAAAAGAATTCATATTTATCGCAAGTACTCCTGCAATAACAATTACTGCCATAAATATAATTATCTCTGTTGCAACAGTTCCAAAACCCATGTTTCTCCTTTATTTTTTTAAATTAATGTTATGTATTTTTAATGTTAAGTATGAATTCAAAGATTAATTATAATAAAAAAAGAAAAAATTAGCTAAAAATCAGAGAATTTATTTATTTCTTGATTTTTTCTAATCTATCAATAAGCATTTTTACTGCAAATTCAACTTCTTCTTGTCCTCTTGTTCCAGTACACACAATTTTACCGTTAGAAAATAATAAGAAAGTTGCTCTTGCATCAATTAATTTGTATACTAATCCTGGGAACTGTTCTGGTTCATATTCTGTGTTTTCTAATTCCATAGCAAGTTCGTTTAAATTAAGATCTTT
>CAZKZU010000053.1:0-9095 GCA_964557345.1 uncultured Methanosarcinales archaeon | reverse complement strand
TTACAATATAATCTAAGGCTTTCTTTGCAAGATCTTTATCTCTTGCAGCAACGTAACATCCTGGAACCTTTCTTTGTGCAACGTATTCTAGTAATTTGTCTCCTTCAAACATTATTACTCCTCCTGCTCCTTCTAAAATTGCTTCAGGTGCACATAAATCCCAAGTTCCACATTTATTTTGTCGGTCAGGTGTTCCAATTATATATAAATCGGCTAAATCTTCTGCTACTTTTAATGTTCTAAGTCCTCCACTTCCAGTATATATCGTCTTTGTTACGCCAATTTTTTGAAGTAATTTACTCCTTGGACTATCTCCTATAAAACTATCTCTATCCACTGCTCTAATTACATCTTTATTTCTTGAAACATTCAATACATGAGCTATGCCATTTGATTCTCTATACGCACCAATATATTTTCCTCCAAAATACATATCCTCAGTTGTAGGTCTGTAAACAACTCCAAGAACAGGCCTTGTTCCTTCACAAAGTCCAATATGAATTGCAAATTCGCCATTTCGTTTTACAAAACCTCTTGTACCATCTATTGGATCAACATACCAAATACGATTTCCTGAAATTGTTGCTAATTCTTCTGATAAAATACCGTCGTTTGGAAAATATTTTTGTAATCCTTCATTAATAATTCTGTTTGCTAGTAAATCTGCTTGAGTTACTGGTGATTTATCTTCTTTGTATTCAACATTAATTGTTGAATTGTAAATTTTCATGATTTCATCTGCAGCGGTTAATGCAAGCTGCTTTGCTATTTTTAGTTCGTGTGTGTATTTCATATTGTATATAGTAGTACAATAATCTTTATATATTACTATTAATTATTAATAATTAATGAGCTATTTAAACAAACTAGGACTAAATAAATATGAAGAGGAGGTTTATCTTGCGTTAATTAAAGAAGGTAAGTCAAATTCTAAGAAAATTGCAGAAATATCAAAAGTTCCGATCACTGCGGTTTATCCTGCACTCAATTCACTCATTACAAAAAGACTTGTGTTTAAAGTTGACGGAGAGATTTCTTTTTTTCAAGCTACAGATCCAAAAGTGGCACTTACAGATTTTGCTAATAAAAAATCTCTAGAAGTTCAAGCGGCAGGAAAAGAAGCAGCGGATTTTGTTTTATCAATTAAACAAAATAATCCAATTTCTTTAAGTAAAGAATTGGTTTCTTTATCGACAGGAATTGAAGCGTCTCATGCAATAACAGAAGATTTTGTTAAGAATGCTAAAAAATCAGTTTATATTTTCGGATGGAGGTTTAGGTCTAGTAAAAGCATGTACAAAATATTAAACTTAATATTGTCTTCGGGAATTGACATTAGAATAATTATGACATCAAAAGATATAAAATATAAAGATGTAATTGCCGAATACAAAAAAGCAGGAGTAAAAATAAAATATTTTCCTGCAGATAATTTTTCAATCATTGTTTGTGACTCAATCCGATGTAAATTAACACTTAAATCAGAACAACTAAACGACAGATACAACATATTAATTGAAGATAAAGATTTAAGTAAAGCGATGAACGAATATTTCTTAACTACTTGGAAAAAGGCGAAGGAGTTTTAATAAAATTATTAAAGACGACAAGATTTCTTTACGAATATGAAAAACCTCAAAATAGCCGAATTTAAAGCAAAAGATGCTAAAGAGGTCTTCAAAATAATTTTTCGAAATCTCTTTGAAGTCAATATCAAAGATTATGAGCCTAATGTTATGTTTGTTATGGCAGAGAAGCACACGCCAGAGCAATTAATTGAAAACTCGAAGACAAGGAAAATATTTGTTGCAACTATTCCAAATTATATTATATTTAAAAAAATAATTGGAACTGCTACATTTGAAGGAAATTATATTAACTCCGTATACGTTTTACCTGAATATCATAGAAAAGGCATTGGAAAGAAAATGATTGAGCACATTGAGAAGATTGCAAAATTTGAGAAGCACAAAATATTGCGACTACATTCAACTTCTACTGCATTAAAATTCTATCAAAGTCTCGGATACAAAATTCATCACAAAGTATTCAATAAGAAATATGGAACTAATTATTTTATGACAAAAGAGATGTGATCTTTTGTACGGCCCACACACAGTTTTCACAAAAAAGGTTTATTCTTTTTTTCGGTATACTGCCAAGTTCGCATTCTAACAATTTTTTCGATGACCATTGCGCTCAGAGGAACATCTCTTCGCTATGGTTCTAGGTTAACGTTTTTAATGCTCACAATAGAGGCAGTATACCTTATATGAAATTTAAAGAAGTAAATTTAAAAATAAAAATAATTATGCAATAAAATAATATAAGATTTATCTGTCCAAGAATATATGTACATTCTGAATATCGTTTACTAGTTTTACAGGACATTCTTTGTATGTCATTTTTTTATTTTGATAATTATTAAATGCATCTGTTTTACCATAGCCTGCAAAAAATACAATTGCGTATTTTGCTTTTAATAACATTTTTTTAGAAATAGAAATTCTTTCAGGAGGTAATTTTGGAGCATCATTTACTAGAACATAATATTCTGATTCTTCGTCATCAAGTGCAGCATTATTTGGAAATAAGGATGCTATGTGCCCGTCTTCTCCAACACCTAGTAGAACTATATCATATATTCCACCATGAGCTTGAATATCTGCTTCGTAAATTCGTTTAGATTGATTTTTGAATTCTTGTGCGATAAATGGATGAGTGTTTTCTTCTGGCAAAATTTCTTTTTCAGTTAAATGGCTGATAAATCCTGCATGAGAAACTCTATAGTTACTTTCTGGAGCAGTAATTGAAACCATTCTTTCATCAATCATAAATAAATGAACCTGATCCCAAGGGATTCTAGTTTCGTGTTTTAATAATGAATATAATCCTTTAAAGCTTTCTCCACCAGGTAGTCCAACAACTACAGTACTTTTGGTTTTAAGAACGTCTTTAATAGCATTGACAAGAATTTCAAGCGCTTTTTGATTGAACTTCTCGCTGTCCTCTTCTTTAGTTATTTCAAGCGTTTTTGTCATATATTCACTTTTGTAAAACTCTAAGTTTATAAAGTTATCTGTTTTTAACACTTCTTAGTAGTTACAATCGCCTTATTTAAGCAAATTACGTTTATTTTTATTGGCCTAAATTTAATTTTGGCTAAATACAAAGTTACTTTAGATTAAACTAATTTAAATTTTTTGATTATAAAGGATATTCTTTATAGGATGCACATCCAACTGGACGTAAATTATAGATTTTTCTGTACTCATCTAATTTTCTTAAATGAACTACTTCAGGATTTCTTGCAAATAGTATTGCATCTTCCTCGGAAAAATCATGTTCAAGCCATCGCTGATATCTTTTTTGTTCAGTTTCATCTTTAAATTTAGCAGAATCCATATTACTACTATCTGCAACAGTAGGCCCATTACGTAATTGAACATCAAGATGCGACATATATGCATTAACTAGTTCTGTTAAAGTAGCATGTATTGCCTGAATTTCTTTCAAAGATCCACAAAAAGTAGCAGTTTGTCCAACCAACTCTTCTTTTAATTGTATTCTAGCTAAATTTGAACCTAGAGCAACATAATGTCCTAATATGTCTATTTTCTTACGTAAGTCTGACGTATACTGTGTTTCTTTTTTTTCAGGAGTCATTTTGTATAACCTAATTTAATGAAATTTTTCTATAAACTGCAGGTTCCCAAATACCATTTTCGAATTCCCTTGCCTTTGCAGTCAAAGTTGCATCTAAACGTAATCCTGGAGGAAGGAAATTTATTCCTTTTTCAATTAATGAATATATTACTTCGGTGCCCCTATCTTTATCGGGGTCTTCAATTGCATGGACACACCAAAATTTACGTAATGAATCATGATTAGAAACTTGAATTAAACCGCCTTCAGGCAATTTGGAAGCAAAATCTCTTAACGCGACTGCTATCGAGCTAGCACCATTTCCACAATAGCCGAGAATATTAGACAAATATATTTTTGTAAATCCTCCATCTGATTGTGCAACCTTTTGAATACTATCAGGCTCACTAATTTCTAAATTTGCTAAATTATTTCTTATTTGATTTAATCTATTTGATTCTAAAAAATAAGAATTTCTCCTCTTTAGCATAGATCGTGCAACATCAATATTTCTTTTTGCACCGCAAATGCAACCATCATACCTACCGAAAAATTCAACATTAAAAGCAGAATCATAATCACCTTTGGAAATTGCTTCAACTCTTTTTTTTAAAAAATCAATTTGAACTTGTTTTGTATCCACAGCTTTTACAAATCCGGCTTTTTCTAAAATAGCTAAAGCTTGATCTCCAGAACCTGCAACTGCCAAAACACGATCTGATGGCTGAATATCTAAACCAGATACTATCGCACCTAAATGCTCATTAGTACAGGCATATCCCAAATCAGTCTTTGAATCAAAATACATAATTAATCGTAAATGAAACTAGTTTATAAAAGTTACTATTTGTTACCACCAGTAAGATACTACATTATAACTGAGGCTAAATATACATAAATTTAATGACAAAGCAACGAGTTTAAGAGAAGTAAGACTAAAATAAAATTAAAATAACATTAGAAATAAAATAAAAAATAAAAAAATAACTAAAATATTAATTTAAGCTGTATAATCGCAAGCACCTTTTCTTATGTCATGAATTATTATATCATCTGCATCATAGAAATCTTGCATAGAACTTGCAAATACGTCAGGATGCTCAGTTAGGAAAATTACTCCACCCTTAAATCCTCCACCATGAACTCTACCATAAGCTTGAAATTCTTCTCCTCGTCTAACTGCTAAATCAAGTGTTGGATTAGTATTTAACAATAAATCTTTAGAACCTTTTCCAGATTCACTCATTAATTGACCAAATCTTTTTGCATCGCCTAATTCTAGTGCAGCTAATCCATTTAACACTCTTTGGTATTCGGCAATAAAGAAATGTGCTCTTAGGCCATATCTCATTCGATCATTATCTTCTAAATCAGAAATTAAATCGGTTGTTCGCATGAAATATTCTAAAGCGTCACCTTTCATAGCAGGCCACCCAATTTTGCTTGCCATTTTATCTAAATCTTTTCGTATCTCATTGTATTTGTGATCTAAATTTCCATGACCTTCTTTGTCTGCCATTACCGTTACAAATTTGTATCCTGGAAATAATGGTTTATTGATTTGAGTAAATGCAGGTTCATCTGCGTTAGAGTAATCAATTAAAGCAATTCCTCCAACCATAGAAGTTAGTTGATCTAACCAGCCACAACCTTTTCCTCTCCATAAATTTTCTGCTCTTTTAGATATTCGAGCAATTTCATGAATACTTAAATTCTTATAATGAACATTTGCAATTGCCATAGTTATTGCATTTTCTGATGCAGCACTTGAGCTACAGCCAGAACCATCGGGAACTTCTCCATCAAGAACCATATCTACACCTGAGAAATTAGGAATAATTTGTTTTAGTTGATATCCAATACCAATTGGTTGACCATGCCATTTAACATCGCTTGGATTTTGCACATATGCTCCAAAATCAGGAAGAGTATGAACTAATTTATTTAAATCTCCATCGTAATGATGATCAGTAATTTGCATAGAACCTCTACCTTTTCCAGCTAATGCTAAAACATCGTTTCTAATTGCTGCAGAAAGCGTAACACCGTGACCATTATCTTGAAAGTTTCCTAAAATTTCTAATCTACCAGGCGCACTAACTAAAGAAACATCTACGTCGGATTGGCCAAACTTAGTTTGATATGTATCAATCATTTTTTCAATTCGGTTTAATTTCTCAAGTAATAATAGTCGGTCATCTCCTTCGGTGGAAATTAGTTCTTGAAGAAATCGGATTTTTGCAGGATTTTTCGAATTAATAATTGTTAAAGCAGGCACCTCGAAAGTATCTAAATTATCTTGTAAACTAAGCACTATATTTGAAAGTTCGTTTATTTTCATCATTTTTAATTCACCTATACCCACATTCGATATTATTATAATGCTAAATGAGCAGAGAGTAATCTACTCTATAGTTAATATTAATATTGAATTTTTCTTTTAGGAAATAAATTTAAATTAAAAACCTTTGCATAGAAAATATGCACATAAAACCAATAATATCAAACAAAAATCACAATCAAATATATAAAAAGGGACTGATTATTATACTCGAAGTAACTTTCTGACTAGTTTTCTTGAAAAGATACCTCCTTAAAATGAAAACCTTTTTAAATAGCTTCTTTTTTCGATGAAGTTATGGGAAAGAAATCAAACGGATTGAATACAGCAGCAAAATTGATTAAGAAAAGAAAAAGATCAAACATGCTTAATATTGATTACAAGAAAAGAGCATTAGACTTAAAAAGAAAATTTGACCCATTAGAAGGATCATCTCAAGCTAAAGCAATTGTTCTAGAAAAAATTCAAATCGAAGCAAAACAGCCAAACTCAGCTATGAGAAAAGCTGTAAGAGTACAACTTATCAAAAACAGCAGACAAGTTTCTGCATTCTTACCTGGAGACGGGGCAACTAAGTTAGTTGATGAACATGATGAAGTTATGATTGAAAGTATCGGTGGTTCTATGGGAAGATCCATGGGAGATTTATCCGGTATCAGATTTAGAGTTATCAAAGTTAATGGACAAAGTTTACTTGCTTTAAGACAAGGAAGAATCCAAAAGGCTAGAAAATAAGCTGATTGAATAATTATTATTAATCAATAAATTAAAGGTAAAAAATGAGCGAAATAAAATATTTCAATAGATGGGGAATAGATGGCGTTGTTGTAACAGACTTAGGCCTTAAAGATTATATTACTTTTCAACCAGTAAGAATTGTTCCTAAATCAGGAGCAAAATATGCAGGTAAGAGATTTCATAAATCAAAAGTAACAATCATTGAAAGATTCATAAACAAAATGATGGTTCCAGGACATAAATCCGGAAAGCATTTTAAAACTTCTTATCACATTACTGGAAAAGCAAATACTAACTTGCACATAATGGAAAAAGTATTGGAAATTTTAGAAGAAAAAACTAAACAAAATCCAATCGCTGTTCTTGTTACTGCAATCGAAAATGCTTGCCCAAGAGAAGAAATTGTAACAATCGAATACGGTGGGGCTAGATATCCAAAAGCTGTTGAATGCGCACCTCAAAGAAGAGTAGATGTTGCACTAAGATATATGGTTCAAGGATCATATCAAAAAGCTTTCAATAATAAAACTCCAATCGAAGAATGTTTAGCTGCAGAAATTATGAATGCATTTAACTGTAAAACTGATTCAGCTGCAATCGCTAAAAAGTACGAAGTTGAAAGACAAGCAGATTCTTCCAGATAAGTTTAAACTTATCTTTTTTATTTATTTTATTAACATATTTCTTATTTATACTTTATATCTAAATAAATACTTCTTGAACAGATTTACTAAGAAAGAATTATAATAGTTTTAGAAAAGGACCAATTAAGGCAAATTTAGTCTTATAAGTACTACCAATAGAAACCAAGTGAGATACGAAGGCTCTTGCAGAATTCATATCAGTAGTATTTACTGTAAATTGCAGATATGTGTGAATTAAATCTGCCTCTGGCAACAACGTAAGTATTTGAAAACTATCTTTTTCTGTAATCTTCCTTGATGCTTTCAATTCCCAAGCAATTCTTTCTAATTCAACTCGAACTGTTTTCCAATTACGTTCATGTTTTAATGCAACCGCACGTAATTTGTCTAAAAGTACTTTTTCAGCATCATTATGTTTCGAATAATCCAAAATTTTGCTAGATTTAGAAAGCGCCACTAATTCTTTTAGCATCGCATCATATTGTTTTGAGTCATACATAATACGTAAGAAAGACTAAACGTTATTTAAATATTTGACTATAAATTAAGTAAAATATCAAAGAGAATCATAAGAACGGAGTTAAATAACGAGCTACGTTTTCCATATAAGTTAAACCAATTTTTTCAATTGTTTCTACAGCCATTCTAATTAGAACAAGATTTTTTGAGTTAACTATTCTTTTTAGGGCAGCAAGAATAATTGCAGAATCTTTACTTAAGACAAGTATTTCGTCATAGTCTTTTGCAGAAATTTTGTTCATAGACTTTAATCTTAATCCAGTATCAGCAAGTTCGTTTGAAGCGTTTGCCCAAGCTTGCTCATGTTTTAATGCAATTAAATGAATTTTATCAAGAAGGGCAGCAGTAAGAATAGAGGAGTTATTTTTTTCTGCAAATAAATTAGATTTAGTTAAAGTAGCTAATTCTGAGTGCATCGCCTTGTATTGCTGTGCGTTGTATATCATAGTAATTACTTTTTAGAAGAGATACTTAAATAATTATCTATTCATACGTAAAACATGAGTAAATCGCGCTTAATTTATGGGAAGTTCAATATTGTATAACTATTTAAACTGAAAAAATGCCCTAGTTAAGACATGAGTATTGATAAGGTCATTGATACATACAATAGAATTCCTGAAATTATTCACGAAAAAGGAATTTTAAAAGTGGAAGCAATTGTTGCACTAAAAATGGGGGTCTGCATAAGGCCTGCTAGAATTTTAGTTGATGAAGCAAATAAATATTATTTTAATATTGTTTACGAATCATTAGATAACGAAATAAAAAAGGGATTCTCAGATAGCAAAATTTGTGCAAAAAGCATTAGTAGCGTTATGAATTTGATTTCAAAAAATGGCAGAAGAATATTAATTACAGTAAATTATGATAATCACGATAAAGATATTGCACGAATCGCAGCAGTTAGATTATATGCAGGAATTACCACTCAAAATAAGATCTGTGAATATCACGTTGATTGTAATAGATTAGATAATTTACTTTATAATAAATAATTACTTTTTAGGTTTAGTAAGTTTAGAAGTTCCAACATACTCTTCTTTAAGTAAGCCATAAATATATTCGTCTTTAATTTTTCCATCAGCTTTACAAATTACTGCTTTTCTTTTCAAGCCTTCTAACTTAAAACCAAATTTTTCAAGTAATTTTCCAGAGGAAGGATTTCCTTTAAAGACACATGCTTCAATTCTTCGTAATTTTAATTT
>CAZKZU010000052.1:0-9156 GCA_964557345.1 uncultured Methanosarcinales archaeon | reverse complement strand
AAAGAATATCTTTTTAACTATGACTTTTATATGTTATAATTATGACTAATCTTGCTGTAATTGCATACGATGTATTGTATCCTGAAGAGAAAGATAAATATTTATTTATCATTAAGTATTCAGGGAAATTTACTGCGTATAATGCTAGTGTTCAGTATGCTCCGTATAATATGACTTATACTTTCAAATTGAGTGCTAAATGGAAGGAAGTTTCTCACGATATAGTTATCGGTTTAATTCAACACCTTATTTTAAAATTAAAAAAACATAAAAGAAAAACTCTTAACATTGAGCTTTATGAATCATTTTTGAAGAATATTTCTGAATATGTTTCTAAAACAAATGTTGATCCGTATTTGAAGTTAATTTATGATCAAATAAATATTGAATATTTTAATGGCATGATGGGCGAGTGTAATATCAAGTGGGGAGAATTTTCTACAAGAACTCTTGGCCATTATTCTTTTGGTTCTGATATGATTACTATTAGTACTGTTTTTAAGGATTTGCCACCTGAAGAAATGAAGTATTTAGAGTCCGTTGTTTATCATGAGATGCTTCATAAAAAGTATAAATTTGATAGTGGTTATACTCGAAATAGATATCATACAACTGTTTTTAATAATGAAGAAAAAAAGTTTAAAGATTTTGCAAATATAGATAAACAAATGCCGTATTTTATCAGAGCAAAAATTAGAAAGAAAAGATTTACAGAGGTTGATGCTCCAGTAACTGAAAGAGCTAAAGAATTTAGCGGGCCTAAAAGCAAGTTTAGAAATGTCTTTGTAAATAGATTTTTTAAGTGGGATTAATTAGTTGTATTTTTATATTGTTATTTTGTAAGAAAAATTTATAAATTCAGTTCAATATAATAATTCTTATGCAAAAATCGCAAACTTCTACTGAGTATTTAGTTATCTTGACTGTCGTTATAATAATCGCTCTTGTCGCAATTAATACAATGAGTGGATTTCCTGGAATTGGAGCTAATTCTGTTAAGAAAGTTTCTGAGTTGAAATTGCAGACTGATACAGTTGGAATTGAGAGTTATTCAATTGGAACAAATAGTTCTTTATTTAAATTAAAAAATAACTATTTTGATACAATCACTGTGATTGAATTTAGAGTTAATCAGCAAAGTAATTTAACTTGTAATTCCTCTAATACTGTTCCTTCTCTTCCTGTTGTTTTGAATGTTGGACAAAGTATGATAATTAATTGTAGTATTATTAATAGTACTTCTTATACAATTACTACTAAACAAACACCTGTTGTTGGTATTTCTTATACGGATATACTAGGTGCTACAAGAACTGCTGGAAATGTGCAAAATTATGGTACAGTTAGTTCTGGAAATGGTCAAAGTGGATCTCCTCAAGTTTCATGGTGGAATTCAAGTTACGCTTATAGAAAACAAATTAATATTACTACTTCTGTGAATTTAACTTCAGATTATACTGCTACTATTACATTAGATACTGCATCATTAGTTTCAGGTGGAAAATTACAAGCATCTGGAAATGATTTAAGAATTATATATGACAATGACGGTGTTTATACAGAGTTAGACCGAATTAATGAAACTACTTTTAATAGTGCAAGTGCACGAATTTCATTTAATTTAGTATCTGCTGCAAATGTGGCTTCAGCGGAATTAACAAAATATTATATTTATTACGGAAATTCTTCTTCAGCAAATCCTCCTTCAAATACAGGTAATGTTTATTTGTTTTATGATGATTTTAATTCAGGTAGTTTAAATATGAGTAAATGGGAAGTGTCAAAAAGAGTGGGTTCGGCAGCGTCAGTATCTATTGAGAATCAGGCAGTAAGGCTTTCTACTCCTGATGTACCTAATATGATTGCAATTATTACTTTAAGTGAATTGCCTACTCCTCTTGTTGTTAAATTTAAATTTTATACAGTTCATGCTTGGGATTTCCCTGCTGTTACTACAAGAAGTGATAATGTTGGATGTGGTTATAATTATGGTATTGGTAATGGTATGCAATTTGCATGGCATGATACTAATAGATTTTGGATTACAAAAGGAACTTCTGGAACTTGTGCTTCAGGATGGCAAGGTACTTCTTTAGTTGATATTCGTAATATGTCTTTACCCTATAACACTTTTAACAATTTTACAATAACTGATGATGGAACTAATCTAAAAATGTATTATAATACTGTTAATTTAGTTGTTAATGCGTCAGATAATACTACCTTTGCAATGAACAGGGTTTCATTTACAACTAGAGATTTTAATTATCAGCGTTATTTTGATGACATTGTGATTACTAGATTTGCAACTTCAACACCCTCTTATGTTTTAGGTTCTGAAGAAAATAAACCTTAGATTTGTTATTTTTTTTAATTATGTTTTAAAAAATATATTCTTTAAGTGGGATTAATGGGATTATATTGTAATTGTTGAGTGATATTTAGTTCTTTTATGTACTAAGGGTTTGTTGAGGGTAATCTTTATAAACCATAATGCTCAAGTATAGATGTATGCGTAAATCACAAACCTCTACTGAGTATCTTGTTATACTAACAGTAGTTATAGTTGTTGCTTTAGTTCTCGTCAATACTATGGGTGGTTTTCCTGGAATTGGTTCTAATTCTGGTAAGAAAGTTTCTGACATGAAACTTGCCTCTGATACAATTGGAATAGAGTCCTATAGTATAGGGAATACTAGTTCTTTATTTAAAATTAAGAATAATTATTTTGATACAGTTACAGTTACTGAATTTAGAGTAAATCAGAATTCAAATCTTACTTGTAATTCATCTAATACAATTCCTGCACTTCCTTTAGTTTTAAATATAGGTGAGAGTAAACTTGTTAATTGTTCGGCTGTAAATAGTTCTAATTATGTTATTACTAATAAACAAACTCCAATTGTTGGTATTTCTTATACTGATGCATTGGGTGCAACAAGAACTGCAGGTAATGCTGTAAATAATGGAAATGTCAATTCAGGTAATGTAAGTCAAGGTGGAAGTCAACCTTATGTTCCTAGTTCAACTGTATTATCACTTAGAAATGGATTGGTTGCATATTATCCTTTAGATGGGAATGTTTCTGATTTAAGCGGAAATTCCAACGATGGGACTAATAATGGGGCTAGTTATACTCAATCTGGAAAAGTTGGTGGTGCATATAGTTTTGATGGAGTTAATGATAATGTCGTGACATCTTCAGTTTCACATAATATCGGTACAGCTAATTTTGCATATTCTGCTTGGATCAATCCTTTAGCTTATTCAGGTTCTCCTACTGGTTCATCTATCGTAGCAAATGGAAATTATGATCCTCTTTTAATTATAAATGGAAATAATCTTCAAATATACTCTGCAAGTGCAGGAGGTATTTTTGATTTTGGTTGTACTGTGAATTTAAATGAATGGAGTTTTGTTGTGATGAGCAGGTCTTCAGGTTTGGTAAAAGGCTATGTTAATGGAGTGCTTTGTCCTAATGAACCAAATATCGAGTATTATTTTTCTGATGCTCAACAGATAATTGGTCGTAGTGGAGTAGATTTTGATGGAGATTATTTCACAGGTAAATTAGATGAAGTATCAATCTGGAATAGAGCTTTGAATTCAACTGAAATATCCAATTTATATAATAATGAAACTGGTTTAAGTTTATCTCTTTCTGGTCCTTTAGCTCCAGCTTGTCAAGCAGGAGTAACTAATTGCAGTGGTACTAATTATTTAACATGTACAGATGGAAATTGGGTTAATAATGGAAATGTCGATGGACAATGTGCTTATGCTCCTCCAGGAGATATTAATGTTCTTAGAAATGGATTAGTTGCATATTTTCCTTTGGATGGAAATGTTTCAGATGAAAGCGGAAATTCCAACGATGGAACAAATAATGGCGCTATTTATACTTCTTCTGGAAAAGTAGGTGGAGGATATAGTTTTAGTTCTAGTACAGTTTGGCCTGGAACAAATAATATTCCTTCGGGTTCTGCATCGCGTTCGTATGGATTTTGGTTTAAATTTAATTCAATACCTGGTTCTGATATACAATTATTAGGATGGGGTAGTCAAAATGATGAAAGAGGGCAAAGATGGAATGCTGGATTTTCTCCTTCTGCAGGATTATATGTCGAAAATATATTAGAAATCACTAATGTTTATTGGACACCAGATTATAATTGGCACTATTTTTTTGCAACTTTAGATGGTCCAACTCAAAGTTATACTAAAATTTATCTTGATGGAGTTTTGCAAGATGTAATTCATACTAGTCCTGATTTAACAATAAACACTAATGAAGTAACTTATTTTGGTTCATTTGTAAATTGGTTGTATTTTTTTGATGGTGATATGGATGAAGTTGCTATTTGGAATAGAGCTCTAAATTCTACTGAAGTTGCACAATTGTATAATAATGCTACTGGGTTTAGTTTATCTTTAGGTGGGGCACAAGCTCCTATTTGTTTAGTAGGGCAGACTGATTGTAATGATACAAATTATTTAGTTTGTACTAGTGGAGATTGGGTTAATAATGGAGATGTTATTGGACATTGTGGTGTTGTTGATCAAGGTTTAGATGTTCCTTTCTTGGATACTAATTTCCATTATATGGTTTTTTCAGATTATGATAATTATTTAGTTAAATTTTATGATACTACAAACGATAGACTAGCAAAATCTATAACTGTTCCATATAAGACAGGTACTTTTGCAGTTGATAGAAATAGTAATGTTTGGGCTATTTCCGAAGGAAATCATATTATTAGAATAAATTCTACGTTTTCGATAGACAGAGATTTCACAACAGGTGGAAATGAACTTGCTGGCGGTATTGTAATTGACCGAGATGGAAATATTTGGGTTAATAATCATGGTTATTCTGGTGGAGATGTTAGTATTAGAAAATTAAATGGAACTACTGGTACAGTTATGTTAACTGTTAATGGTGGTGGAAGTAAAAGACAAATGTCCATGGATTTTAATGGTAATATTGTTGCTGTTAATTCAGAATGGGGCGGAACTATTGTTAAAATAAATTATACTACTGGTGCAGTTATGTTTACTGGAACTGTTCCTTCTTATATTGGATATTCTGCAACTGGACTTCATAAAATTGCGATTGATAATAGTAATAATATTTGGGTTGGAGGATTTTACTCTAACTCTTTCTATAAATTTTTATCCGCTGGAACATATGTTGGTACTTGGGTTTCTGGTCTTGGAAGACTTACTCCTTGTGGAATTGAATTACCTGGTTCTATTTGGGTTGGATCAGATAACACAATTTGGGTAATAAATTATGCATCATATTATTTATCTCATTATTACAATAATGGAACTTTGATTAGTAATACTCTTTACGGAGGATATCCAAGTGAAATATCTATGGATAAAAATGATAATATTTGGCTTGCTGTTTGTGGTAATTCTCAACCTGCATTTTCAGGAATTCCGTGTTATGATGGATATATATTAAAAATATCTTCCACAACTGGTCAAGTTCTTGATAACATTACTGGATATACAAACATACAAGGTTTTGGTTCAGATAATACTCGACAGAAATATGATAAAGTTATTAATGGGTAGACTGAGCATATAATTCTTATTATATTATTATGATACTATTATTAGTTAATTTTTTTTGCATTAGAATAAATGTTTAATGTGTTGTTTTTCTACATAATATATTGCATCATTTATTTTATAATGAATTGCTTTTTTTAACTCATTTACTATTTTAGAATATTCTATTATGTCTTTGCATTCAATATTTATTAATACTTCAAAATGACCTATGAACGTTCCTAAATAAGTTATGTTAGGATGTTTTTCTACAAATTTTTCCAGATTTTTTAATTCTTTTGTGTCGGTAAATGAAATTAAAACTTTGTGTCTTTGAAAATCTAATTTATCTAAATTTATTGTAATTCCATATCCTGTTATTACATTTTCTTTTTCTAATTTTGAAATTATTTTTTTTATTCTGTGAATTGATATATTTGTTTTTTTAAATATTTCAACAAGTGATGCTCTTGGATATGTTAGTAGTGTGTTTAGTATTTTTTCTTGATCATCATTTAATTTTTTTATTTCGCTAATATATTTTTTTCTAGTTTTTGGAGGATTTGAGGGATTTAGATATTTTCTATTATAGCTAATTTCTTTAACAGGTTGGATTATTTCTTTTATTATAATATTTTGGCCAAAATTATTTTTTAATTTAGTTATCTCTTCAAATATTTCTAATTTAGTTTTAGCAAAAAATGATACATATAAATCAAAGACTTCTTCACATTTGATTATTACTCTTACTTTTTCATTTTTAACTAAGTAATCAACAATGTTTTTTTCAATGATTGGAGTAGTTTGATGATATTTTATTAGCAATTGAAGTGTTATGTTTCCTAAATAACCTAAATCGATTGCAGTATAAAATCTAGTAATTACTCCGTTTTTGATTAACTTATTGACTTTTGACGATACTGCTTCCCTAGTTAGATTAACTGCTTTGGCTATATCTGAATAAGATTCTCTAGAGTTATTGTCGAGCCTGTTAATTATCATTAAATCTTTTTTATTCATTATTTCCATAAGTTAAAATAAGCTTTATATATTTTATGTTTTGTCCGATTTTTTTTTAGAAAGTATTATATAGAGGTACTTTCCTATATATTTTGCGGTTTGAGATTAGTAAGGTAATTTCCTTCGGGATTTTACCTTACTTTATTTTATATAAACTGCACAGTGCTAATATTACTAATAACAACTTTTATTAACACAGTTAACTAGGGTTAGGGTATATATCTGTATTTATGGAAACAAAACGATCTCAGACAGCAACAGAGTATTTGATTCTTCTAGCTGTAGTTATTATAATTGCATTGGTTGTTGTAAATACTCTAGGTGGATTTCCAGGAATTGGTTCTAATAATAATAAGAAAGTTTCAGATTATAAACTTCAATCTTCTGCAATAGGAATTGAAAGTTATTCGATAGAAGTAACTGGTTCTTTATTCAAATTAAAAAATAATAATTATGATACTGTTACAGTAACTTCATTTAGAGTTAATCAGGATGATAATTTAACTTGTAATTCTTCTAATACGAATCCTTCTTTGCCTGTTGTGTTGAATGTTGGACAGGATATGGTAGTTAATTGTTCTGCTGTTAATTCTTCTAATTATGTAATAACAAATAAACAAACTCCTTTGATTGGGATTACTTATGTTGATAGCATGGGTGCAATAAGAACTGCGGGCAATGAAGGAAGTTCTGTTGCAACTTCAAATTCTCAAGAACAAGTTGCTCCTCCTGTAACATCAGTTTATACTGTTACATTTAATAGCGATGGTGGTTCTACTGCTCCTTCGCCGATTACTGATATAATTTCTGGAAGTACAATTACTTTGCCTGCTGATCCGACAAAGTCTAATTATATTTTTAGTGGTTGGTTTACACAAACAAATGGAGGTGGGGTACAGTTCACTAATAGCACTGCTGTGACTGGAAATATTACTGTTTATGCAAAGTGGGTTGCAATTCCTGTTCTGTATTATAACGCTGCGGCGGATAATGATTGGAGTAATCTCGCGAACTGGTGGCAAGATGATCAATACACAATCCCTGCTGTTGCTCTGCCAACTAGTACAAACAATGTAGTATTGACTGCAAGTGTAACTAGTAATAGTGGTAGCGAACCAGTTGTAGCAAATTTGATCGCAATTAAAAATCCAAATGATCTTATTGTTTCAACTCTAGAAATCCCTGTCACTGTTGTTGGGGATGTTACTTTGGGCGGCGCCTCTGGTGAGAGATTCGCTAATCGTGCAACACTTACTGTCGGGGGAAATGTCACTCTTCAACCTAATTCTGGACTTAATCAAGGTACTATGATTGTATCTGGTGATGTTGACCTTTATTCTTACAATGATCGAGGTACTATAACTGTCGCGGGTGTTGCTAGATTCCATGATATTGGAAATGGTATTGGGGGAGGGCCAACTGCGGATATTGGAACAATTATAAATGGTAATGCGGAGTTTTACGGGTCATCTTGGAACAATGGGCGAGTTAACGGAAATGCAATATTTTATGATCAATCGATTAATATGTTGTATGGTACTGACGGGTTTTCAGGACTTTATGGTGGTGGTTTTGTTAATGGAAATGCAACATTTAATAATGATGCTTGGAACAAGGGTAATGCTGGTGTTGAGGGTTACTATGTCGTATTCAATGATAATAGTCACAACTCTGGAAACATTAATGGTTTTGTAACATTCAATGATAATAGTCACACCACTAGTGGAAATCTTATGACTGCTTATTTTTTTGATTCATCCTACATTAACGGAGGTTGGATTAATGTTGCTAATTTATGGAATGGGTCTGATATGGCTGGAGGTTGGGCGACGAAATGTAATTTTTATGAGAGTAGTACATACAGTGCTGGGGCTGGTTGTACAATTTGCAATGGCGTACCATGCGGAACTCCTGAAGCTTGTAGTGTTAGTGATGCCACTAATCCTGATTGTTGGTCAACTGATGCAACATATTCTGCGTTTCTGTGGTCAACTGAATCCGTAAACACTTCTGGTTTGGATGTTAACGATGGTAATGCTAACACAGAATATATAATAGCAAATTATGCAAATGGGGCAGCTTATGATTTAGGGAGTAATTATCCAGCTGTTAGATATTGTTATGATTTAAATGAAGATTATCATACTGATTGGTATTTGCCTGCAATAAATCAACTAGTTGATGGAATTACTTCTCTTGGTCTTGATTTAAATGTTGGTTTTCCAAGTGGGTATTATTGGTCATCTTCGGATTCATCTCCTCATGATGATAATTTGGTTATGAGTTTACGAACCGAGTTATATCCTTCTGGACCATATAATACTTCACGAGTTAAGTATAATATAGGTAGTGTCAAGTGTTTGAGATAATTTTTATTTTTTGAATAGATAAAATATATAAAATCATTTTCAAAATATAATTATAAATGATGGTATTAAGCATGAATTTTAGAAAGTCACAGACTGCAACAGAGTATCTTATCATATTAGCAGTAGTTATAATTATAGCACTTGTAGCAATTAATACTCTTGGTGGATTTCCAGGAATAGGTGCGAATAATGTTAAAAAAATTTCTGA
>CAZKZU010000051.1:0-9444 GCA_964557345.1 uncultured Methanosarcinales archaeon | reverse complement strand
AGGCGGTAGAGATAAACGATTAGAAGATTTAGGCGTTATTTTTATTGATTGATTTGCGTATTTTCTTAGTTGAAAACAAGACAAAAGGTTTAAAAGATAATTAATATTCCTTCTTTTATGGATTCAACTGACTTATCAAATGTGCCAAATCTTGAGCAATTAGCAGACGCTGCAATTTCTCGTGGACAAAAGCTAAAATTAACTGATTTAGAAATGGTTCCATATGATAATATGTTGCCTAATTCTAAATGTTATCCTGTACCTGATATGGAGTATAACAATATGGCTCATTTTATGTACATTATGAACACTGTTATGCCTGGTATATTTAATCAAGTTCCAAGAGATTTATCCCAATCTTTTAAATTTGATTTAGGTTTAAGTGAAGTTTTCAAGAATGCATTCGAAGAAGCAATTAAAGTGAATGCTTTAGAAATTAAAGTAGGTTACTCTGACTTAAAAACACTCCCCGTTGAATTTGATTTTTATTCTTCATTGACTGAGATTTCTCCTATATTTGCAAAATATTGGAAATATCAAAAAACTAAAACAATCGAGACTGGTTTTCCTGACGATAATAAGAAATTTTATGATTTTGCACCCAATCATGATAAAGGTGGGCTGTTTAAATTAGGCTGCGGTATAATTATAATGCTGAATTCTTCTAAAGACTGTAATTTTTATTTGGGAACAGATGGAACTTTACTTACTCATGTTGTATTCGATAAAGAATCATATTAATATATTCCATATTCAATTTTACTTTTTTTTATTTTTATAATTTGATTGTGTTATTTCGGTAAGCTTTCTAATTTTAAATATTCTTTAAAGTTCAATATTTCTGTATCTCGAATACTAAATTTGCTTTTTATTTCATTAATTAGATTGATTAATTCTTGTCTGTTTTTTACTTCTATATCAATTTCAAAGTCTAATTCTCCTACTGTTTTGTCTATGTAAATTATGTTTTTATTATTTTGGCAATATGAAAAAAGCTGATCGTAGTTTGAGCTGTCGTTGAGCAGAAAATTTATTTTATAATATTCATATCCGATTTTTTCAAGGTTTAGCTGTACTCTGTATCCTTGGATTACTTTTTTCTTTTCTAATTGTTTTATTCTAAATGCAATTGTTCTTTCCGGAGTATTAGTTTTTTGTGCGATTTCTATTAGAGGAATTCTTGCATTTTTGTCAAGTAATTTAAGAATACTGATGTCTAATTCATCGAATTCTGTTGTGTCTTTTCCGCCTATTGTTTGACATGGTCTAACAATTGAGATGTTTTTTTCTTGCAAATAATTTCTTGCATAGTAATATACCTTCGAGAATATTGCAACTTTTTCTTGCCAGAAGTTTTGTCTAAATCTTTTTTTGAAGTCAGTCCAGAATTCATCCCAGTCGTATATGTTTTTTGCAAAAAACATAAATGCTAGATCATAAGGTGTTTCAATTTCAGCTACAACTCCTATTTGGTCATGCTTTTTTAGAAAATCAACTATTTTATTTTCTTGAGTATCGTCGGAGTTAAAGAATTTAATATAAACTCGAATAATAAAGTAGCCAAGCTTTGAATTATCTATAACAGTCCAATATCCTGTGATTATTTTCTCTTCAATCATGCGATTGATTTTGTAATTAACTGTGTTTTTGTTAAGGCCAACGATTTTTGCAATCTCAGAATTAGTTTGTCTTGCATCTCTATCTAGTTCAATCAGGATTTTTTTATCCTTTAAATCTAGTTTTGGTAAATTGGATATTTCGTTCATGTTTTCTTGGATAATTGATTAAATAGCAACTTATATATATAAATATTGCGTTTTGACTAATTTTTCAATAAATAGTTTAATATACTTTACAATACTTAGAAGTAGTAACAATCAAAGATTATGATTGAAAATATGTGGCAAAAACAGCGAAATCAAACTAAAAAAAGATAGAAAAACGATAGAAAAAAGAAAAAAGGAGGAAAAAGAGAATGGTGAATGAAATATTAGAACAAAAATTAAATGGTGGGGCTACATTAGCTGTTGATTCTACTGGAAAAAATGCAATATTAACTTTTGAATATTCAGGTAGAAAAATAAATTGTGTTATTCCTGATAGAATTGAGTATAGATTTAGAAAAGATAATTTAACTGATTTTGAAAAAAAGGGATTAAAAATGCCTTCTGTTGGTCAAGGGATAGTATTAGCAGATATTGTTTTGCAAAATAAAGGAAATCCTCATTTTGCTAAATTATTACAAGCTATGACAAACGATCCAGATGGAATGCATTTGAGTACTGAAGTTCAATGGGGTGATTCAGGATTTAATATATATGAAAGAGGAAAAAATATTGTAAGAACTGTGCCTTATAATATTGTTTCTAAGAGTATGAATTTACAAGACGTGGAACATGCAGATAGTGGAAATCAATATCTGGGAACCGTTCGTGAAAATAGTTATGTAATGGCTCTTACTAATGGACTTGATTTTGATGTATTGAGTCGGGTTGCAAAAAATATTTCTCGAAGTATGAAATTTGATTCTGATAAGGAATTAGTTTTTTTTGAAGGAAATGTTTATCAAAAAAATGATTCAAAAATAAATTTTACTAGTATTAGATTTGGGGGTAAAATTAGTATGTATTTGGGAAAATATGATAATTATGGTTTGGGGTATTCAATAGGAATTATGGATGATGAAACAAAAGGAGGAAATTAAAATGAATAATGAAATTAAAAAAATAGCCCTAGCTGCATTTATTGTAGGTGAAGTTTTTGCTTCAATTACTAATCCGTTGCATATGATTGCATATAATAAATTTAATGAAAGAAATTTGGATAACACTAGATATGTTGTTCCAACTGAAGTTTCTACTCGAGTTGTAGATTGTGATTATGATGGGAAAAATGAAGCTGTGGTTATGGAATACAATGGCACAAATTATTTATTTAAAACAGGTGCAAATGGATTTCCATATTTTCAACGAGTAAGTGGATTAGAAAACGTGGTGAAATAAGATGGTAAACGAAATTATACTTAGAAAATCAATTGAAGAAAAAGCTGAGTTTGCAAAACTGGATTTGAATAGAGCTCAAAGTGTTTTATCCAAAAATGAGGCACTTTTGAAAAAATTTGGTGATTTAGAACTTAAATTTAATAGATTAATTACTAAATCTGACTTAGATATTAAATTCGAGAATAATCCTGAATTTTATATGAAAAATGGAAATAGTTATAATGAACGATATCGTTTATTAGCAAAACAAGATTCCGTATTAGACACTTTATATGACCTAGCTTTGCAGGACCATGTCTATTATCCTGATGCACATTCTACTTTGAAAAATAAATTACGTGATAATATATCTTATTATATTAAAGGTATTTGGGATAGATCTATAACCGAACATGAATATAGTTCTATAGTTGATGCTACGGAATCTTTTTTAGGGAAATACGTACAAAGAGTTTATGATAGACGAAAGGAAGCTGAAGCTGAATTAAATCGTTTAGTTGAAAAGGAAGAGCGTTCTTATTCAAAAGATCATTATACGCCTTCCTTGCCTCCTAAAGTAAAAGAGGAATCTAATGAGAAATCTGTAAGTCTAAGTAAATTTTCTATGCTTTTAAGATATTTTAGTAGAAGTTAATATTTATTGAGGTTATTTTTATTTTTTTTTGATTTTTTCAAATCTAAAACCAAAATTCTTTTAAAGGAGTCTTTGCCTGATTTGTTTTATGACTTTTGTAGTTTTAGATATAGAAACGACTGGGCTTTCTAGATATTCTAATAAAATTACTGAAATTGCTGCTGTTATTGTAAAGGATGGCAAAATTCACGACGAGTTTCATACACTTGTTAATCCTGAAGTAAGAATTCCTGGATTTATTACAAAGCTTACTGGAATAGATAATGCGATGGTTAAGGATGCACCTAAAATTAGAAGCGTTATGCCTGAGTTTGTAAAGTTTTTAGGGGATCATATTATTGTTGCTCATAATGCTTCTTTTGATTATGGCTTTTTAGATGAAAATGCAGTAAGTAGTATTGGTAAAGGTTTGACTAATGAAGTTTTATGTACTAGAAAGTTAGCTAATAGATTGGTTCCTGATTTACCTAGTAAAAAATTGTCATGTTTATGTGAACATTTTGGTGTTAGTAATCAACAAGCACACAGAGCTAAAGGCGATGTTTATGCAACAGTTGAGATTTTCAACAATTTCTTAATGATGCTAAAGCAAAAAGAAATAACTGCTCCTGAAGAAATTCTTAGATTTCAGGATATGCAAAGAAGTAAGATTAATTGATATTATTTTTGTTATAATTGAGAATTAATTAATTAAATGTTCTGATTGTTTTGCTGTTGCAACATATTCCCTATAAGTGTTTGTAAAATCTTTTTTAGTTGCTATTTTTTGTCTTATTTTATCTAGCATTCTATCGTCGCTAGAAATGGTTCGGCAAACCTCGCATTTAAGTGTTCCATAAATTGAATAATTTGGATCTATTTGTCTAGCTAATGTGTAAAGAAATTTAGCTCCTCCAACACGAAATGCTAAATATGCGGGGTCAGTATTTATTCTTTTTTTAATTGCAGATAATGGTTCTGTTAATATATTTCCATAATATGTCTGTTTTTGTGCGCAGATGATTGAACTACCTACTGAGACATTTCCGTCGTGTGTGATGTACATAGAAGTCCAATTATCAGGAGAGAAAGTTAAGTTTTCAGGATTTATTTTTTCTGGAACACGTTCTTTAAACATTTCTAGATTTTTTCCTCTTCCAATGGGATCGATATTTTCTAACATTATTTTAAATGGAGATCCTTTTTTAGGTTGGAGTTTAAATCCTCCTAAGTCTCCTTTTGGTTCATATGGGTCTGTTATGCAAGTTACTGAATCATTTTCATCGCAGTCAAATACTTCGGCTAAGATGTTAACTATTGATAAAATCAAACTCCTTTCTTGCGTTGAATTTATATCAACTATAGGAATACTGTAGATTAAATGATTTCCATGGTCTATATTCGGGTAAACTTCTTTTATAGCTTTATTTAAATGATAATAATTGTCTAAAGGCACATCGTACATTGTACCAAAACTAGCTTGTAAATGATTAAATGAATTTTCAAAATTAAATCCATTTTCTTTCATGAATTTGATCCATGAAATAGCATTTTCTTCGGTGTTAGCGAATTTGTTATTAGTAATAATTCCCATTGGAATATTTCTTGATGCTTTGCAGAATAATCTTAGTGCTTCTTTATTTTCTTCTCTTACTGCTTCTCCATCCGTAAGTGTAATATAATTAATTTTGTTATCAGAAAGTTGTTCTAATGTTTTTGAAACAACTTCTAAATTTGGTAACCCTTTTCTATGTTTTCCATAATCTCCATAACAATGAAAGCAAGATAGATTACAATTTGGTCCCATTTGAAAATTCAGCATACTTATCCAATCATAATCTAATTGTGCATCAATATATTCTTGAGTTCCTATTAGTTTAGAATCTTTTTTTGCATTAATTATTGTTACTAAAGGATTATTTTCTTCTGTCATGGTTTTACCAATTAAATGATGTGTTTTCTGAGTTCTGGGATAAATTATCTATATTTAAATACTTCGTTACTTAGGAGTGGTGTTGATTAGAAATAAAAACACTATTTAGATTATAAACTGAGTTGTCGACAATTTGTCTACGGTTGAAATTGCTATAACAAATTTATTTTGAAATATAAGTATTGTATTATTAATATAGTTAAATGTCTCACTGGTCAACCACCAGAACTAGATTTATAAATATATTTTAGTCTTCGTGGGTTATATTTTATAGAGTGAAAATGAACAAAAAAGAATTGGCTTTTATATTAAAGCAAGGAGAAGGAACTTATGTGGAGTTTAAAGAAAGTTTAGATCCTAAATCTGTAGCTAGAGAAATAGTTGCTTTTGCAAATACTCAAGGTGGTCGAATCTTTCTAGGTATTACTGATTTAGGAATTGTTAAGGGCACAAAAATAACTAATGAATTAAAAGCTCAAATTCAGGATGTGGCTCATAATTGTGATCCTTCTATTAAAGTTCATTTAGATAAATATGAAAATATTTTAATAATAAATGTTACTGAAGGTGAAGATAAACCTTATATTTGTTCTCAAGGGTTTTTTGTTAGAGTTGGTGCTCAATCTCAAAAATTATCCAGAGATGAAATTTTTGATTTTGCAGTTTCCGAAGGGAAAATTCGATGGGATGAACAGATTAATAAGGAATTTAATTTTGAGAAAGATTTTGATGAATCTAAATTAGATCAATATCTGAAATTAGCGGGTCTTACTAAAAACATTCCTGTGAAAGAAATTTTAATTAATTTGAGAGTTGCTAAATATATTGAAAATAAATTTAAATTTAATAATGCAGGCGTGTTATTTTTTGCAAAGCAGCCTGGAAAATTCTATTTTTCTTCTAAAGTAGTTTGTGCAGTTTTTAGAAATAATGAGAAAGTAGATATCCTAGATAGAAAGATTTTCGATAATGGTATTATTGCGAATATCAGTCAAGCACAAAGTTATGTGGATATTCATAATGATACAGAGTTTATAATTAAAGAATTAGCTCGTAAAGAAATTCCTCAGTTTCCAAAAGATGCCTATCGTGAAGCTATTGTCAATGCTGTAATGCATAGAGATTATATGACAATACCCGGCGATATTATGGTCGAAATTTATAAAAATAAAGTGCTTGTTTCGAATCCAGGTGGGCTTGTTAGATGGATGAAAAAAAATGAATTTGGTAAGAAATCGTGTCCACGTAATTCGCTAATTGCTGAATTATTGTCGAAAACTGACTATGTAGAGAAAATGGGTACTGGTATTAATCGTATTAAGATTGCAATGAGTACTGCAGGTTTACTTGCTCCTGAGTTTGATTATAACGAATATTGGTTTGCTACTACGCTTTTAGATAAGACTGGTGGGAAAGGTATACAGCCAGAAACCAGTCAAAAACCAGCCAAAACTCAGCCAGAAACCAGCCAGAAGCCAGTTAAAGAAACAAGGAAGAAATTGATACTAGAGGCAATTGTTAATAAATCATTTACAAATAGAGCTTTCTCTGCAAAGATTGGTGTTAATAGAAGTACCATAGAATCTGATTTGATAGAGCTTAAAGCAGAAAATAAAATACGCTTTGTAGGTTCAAAAAAAGGCGGTCATTGGGAGATTATTAAGTAAATTTCAGGGTTATTACCTTCATAAGCATTATAAATAGTTATTTTATTTCATTTGTTATAATCTAGCTTATTTAGAATATTAATTAAGAGATAAAAATGCAAGACAATATAGTAATTAAAGGGGCGAGAGAGCATAATTTAAAGAATGTTAGTGTAGAGTTACCTCGAAACAAATATATTGTTATTACTGGACTTTCTGGGTCTGGGAAATCGACTCTTGCGTTTGATACGCTTTATGCTGAAGGTCAGCGAAGATATGTTGAATCTTTGTCTGCTTATGCTAGACAATTTTTAGGTTTGATGAATAAGCCTGATGTTGATTCTATCGATGGACTTTCTCCAGCAATTTCAATTGAACAAAAAACTACTTCTAAAAATCCTCGGTCAACTGTTGGAACTGTTACAGAAATTTATGATTATTTAAGACTACTTTTTGCAAGAATTGGAGTTCCATATTGTCCAGAGCATAATATTCCAATTGAACGAAAAACTGCTGATGTTATTACTGATGAGATTATTGAAGAATTTAGTGGAAAGCAAGTTCTTATTTTAGCGCCAATTGTTAGGCAGAAAAAAGGGTCTTATGAATATATAACAACAGAAATGAAAAAAGAAGGTTTTTCTAAACTTAGAATAAACGGAGAGTTCGTTGATACTGATAACAAAGTTGATTTAGAAAGATATAAAAAACATAATATTGATATTGTTGTAGATGATTTAGATTGCTTTGATAGATCTAGAATGCAAGAAGCAGTTGAACTTTCTCTAAAAAAAGCTGAAGGTTTAGTTATTGTAATTGGTGGAAAAAAGGAAAAATTATTTTCCTCAAAAATGTCTTGTCCTAAGTGTGATGTGACTTTTGAAGAACTTCAACCAAGAATGTTTTCTTTTAATAGTCCTTTTGGTGCATGTGATGAATGTCATGGTCTTGGTATAAAACAAGAAATTGATCCTGATTTAGTTATTCCTGATAAATCACTAGCTGTATTCGAAGGAGCAATTGCAGCTTATCGAAATATAGTTGATGGATGGAGAACTCAGCAAATTGGTGCTGTTGCAAAAGCATATGGATTTAGTATGTCAACTCCTATTAAAAATTATACAAAAGAGCAAATGAAAGTTTTACTTTATGGTTCTGATAAAGATGTTAGTTTTAAGTATGAATCTAAAAATTCTGAATCCTCTTTTTCGCACAAAGGTCAATGGGAAGGAGTAATTCCTCAAATGGAAAGATTGTATAAAGATACTGAATCTGATTATAGAAGACAAGAGATTGAGAAATTTATGCGAAGCTTTGAGTGTCCAGTTTGTCATGGTAAAAAATTAAAGGATAAAGTTTTGGCTGTTAAGGTTGGCGGAAAAAGTATTATTGATGTTACTGATTTATCTGTAAAAAAATCTATTGTGTTTTTTGATTCCGTGAGATTAACTGAAAAACAAAAATTTATTGCTAAACAAGTTATGAAAGAAATCTCTTCTAGGTTAAAATTCTTGGATGACGTTGGGCTTTCGTACCTGACGCTTTCACGAACTGCTTCAACTCTTTCTGGTGGAGAGTCTCAGCGTATACGACTTGCAACACAAATTGGATCAAATTTAATGGGAGTTTTATATATTCTTGATGAGCCATCCATTGGATTACATCAACGTGATAATCACAAACTGATTGAGACGCTTCATCATTTGCGTGATTTAGGTAACACATTAATTGTTGTAGAACATGATGAAGATACAATAAAGAACGCTGATTATGTAGTTGACATGGGCCCTGGAGCTGGTGTTCATGGCGGAGAAATTATTGCGGTTGGAACCCCTGAACAGATTATTAAAAATAAAAAATCTCTTACTGGAAGATATTTGTCTGGCGAATTAAAAATAGAGATTCCAAAAACACGACGAAAATCTAACTCTTATATTGAAATTTATGGTGCAAATGAACATAATTTAAAAAATGTTGATGTTAAAATTCCACTAAAAATATTGACTTGTATTACTGGCGTTTCAGGTTCAGGAAAGTCAACTCTTGTATATGAGATTTTACATAAAGAATTAATGAAAAGATTTTTTGATTCAAAAGATATTCCTGGAAAACATCGAAAGTTGGTTTTGCCTAAAGAAGTTGATAAACTTATTTTGATTGATCAATCTCCAATTGGAAAAACTCCTAGAAGTAATCCTGCAACTTATATTGGTGTGTTTGATGAAATTCGTAAGCTGTTTGCATCAACTG
>CAZKZU010000050.1:922-9463 GCA_964557345.1 uncultured Methanosarcinales archaeon | reverse complement strand
ATCCCCGAGTTAAAACAGACGCTAAAGCGGGGTATTACAGAAACTAAAAGAATAAAAAAATAAAAAAACTACTTAATTTGTTTTAAATCAGAAATGATTTTAGGCAAAATTACTTCAAATTTAGCTACTGAATTAGTCATGTGCTCTAATCTAGGACTCCAACCAAAATTACCATCTACAGGGAAAAATATAATACAACCTAAAAATCTATAAACCGAATCATTTTCAGTACTAGTATATTTTATATCACTATCTCTGTTATCTACATGCTTTATTAACTCAGATATTCTAGAAGTTGAAATAAAACCGCCTTCAAATTTAACTACAGCACCAACTTCTTTTAAGAAATCAAAATAAGCGCTCAAGAATTCATTAAAATATTTTCTTTCGGAAGGGTATAAATCATTGTTTTTAGCACTCAATAGAGATGTTGCATGTTGCACGAAATAATTCAAAGATACTTCCTTATTTTCAAGAAGAGAATATTTTTCTTTAATAGTTAAATATCTTTTTGCAATACGATTGTATACATAAACGGCCTGTTTGTGATTTGCGTAGTCGTAATGCTCTACATGTAAACTATTATTATAACCTAACAAAAACCTATGAAATTTAATCAATCCATTATCAATGCTTCCGTATTTAAGCACACCAAATTCTTCAACTTCTTTATAATTTTCTTCTGCTAACTGTTTAATTTCTTGGACTAACTTCAAAATCTCTTCGAAAAATTTAGATATATCAGTAGTTTTCAAATTATTTTGTTTTAAAACTGTAGCAATGTTTAATATTTCAACTCTTATTTTCTGAATATTTAGTAAAACATTAGCTGTTTCTTTTGATAGCAAGTCAACTTCATAATGTAAACCAGTACAAACATCTACAGTAGTGCTAAGATATTTTTTATAGTTAATTAGACTAGTATTAATCCCAGCTAATTTATTATAACAATTATCAATGATTTGTTTAGAGGCAGTCTCGCTGTTCAAATTTTTTCTCACTGAAGAAACAACAGAAATTAGATTTTCAATATCAACATTATGTGGAGTTATTTCTAATTTTTGAATTAAAGGACGTAATTTTTGTAATGCGGAATCAAGTCTTTGTTTTTCATACTGTAATTTCTGTTCTATGTTAGCAATAATCAATGATTGTTTCTCACTTAAATCAGCACCAGTCTTTTTTTCCAATAATTTTAATCTATCTTTTTCTAAATATAATAATGCAGAACGTAATTTCTTATCTGAAATTTGAACTTCAGTTTCAACTGCTTTTAATCTTTTTTTAGCAGTGTCAATCATCTCTTCATGTTGCTCAACAGCACTAACTATTTTAGTAATCTCTTCACAATCTCTCAAAAAAGAATTAACTAAAGAAGCCAGAATTTGCGATGAAGTGTTAGAAGTAGAAAATTTTTTATATAATACATCAGAATTACCTTCGAATTTAACTAGAAGAGAAATTAGTTCTTCATTTTCTTTACTTTGAGCAGTAACAGTATCAATACTCTTTTGTAATTCAGATAATTTTGCGCCAATATCAGTGTTTAAAGAAGCAACATCTTGTATACTTGCAATTCCTAATAATTTTTTTATGAATGCCATAAGCAATTAACCGAGAATTCTATTTATATACTTTGCGGAAAGAAATTGGGAATTATATTATCTGAATATTCCAGCTCTTACTTCATCAAGTATTGCTTTTCCTCTATCATAATCATCTTTGTATCCAGCTCTGCCTTTGTTTGCTTTGTAGCCATTAATTAGTGCCCAAGCAAGTTGAACTTGTGCCCATTCATTTTCTGTATAAAGACTTTCACGTCCACCTTCACCATCAGCGTCATAAGGCGGTACAAAGTCATCTTTTTTTTGTTCTTCAAGTTTACTAGTCAAGTTTGGTGCTGGTGAGCTTAGACTTCTTAGCATTGCAGTAACTTGTTTTAGTTGTGCTAAATATTGATCTCTTCCATTTAATTGAAAGTATACAATTTCTTTTAATACAGGTTTGGTGATTCCTTGTGTATAGTCCATTTGTTGCGTTTCCATCTTTTTCATCCTCTCTTTTTTTTTCTAGTTAATAATAGAAGTATAATAAGAATATAAAATATTGTTGTAGAAAGTTCTACTACAGAAATATATATAGTTCAACATCTTATGAGAATTAGTGAAAAAAAGAAAAAAAGAGGAATGAAAAAAATGAGCATCAAAACATACATAAAAAATAAAACAGATAACTTAGGAGCAGCAATATCTGCAACAGCAGGCGCTGGAATCCTAGGACAATTTCCGCAATATCTTGCACAATACATGCAAAGATTAGGCGGACATATAGATGAAGCAAATCAACTTGCTTTGAATACAACAAAGTACAGCCTTAATGCAGAAGCAGCACACAAAATTACTGAGCATGCAACTGATTTAAAAGAAGGACTGGAAGCTATCGCAAATTCTGGAACTTTAGGAAAAATAGTGGAATTTTGCCACCACATGCAACCCGAAATTGCAAAAAGAACACTCGAAAATTATGCGCCAGGAATGACTTTTGACATGCAAGGAATCACTTACGCAGCAGTAGGACTAATTACAGGATATCTACTTTACGAGACAGCTAAAGGAGTTGTAAACTTCAGAGGAAGAAACTAAACTATAAAGATTAATATAATAAAAAAAAGGGATGAGAGAATGAGCATAAAAACATACATTAAAAATAAAATAGAGGATCTTGAAACAGAGACTAATATAGATAAAGTAGGCACGATTTTAGGATTAGTTTCAGGAATTTTAATATTAGGAACAATAGCCTATAAGTCATCAACTTCTGGAGAAAGGCAAGCAAGGATAGATCAACATGACCTTTCGGCAATTGAAGCAGTATACAGACCATTAGAAGCAAATGCTCAAAAAGCAAGACTTGAAAGAAGAGCAATGAACTGGACAACACAACAAACTATTACTAATGAAGAAGGAAGTATAGATGCTTATTTTCCAATTGAAAATATAATACCGAATGGAAATACATGGACAATACTTTATACAGACAAAGTTACAAAAGAAGTAAAAAGCGGCAGCCCCACAGGCATACAAAAAATCATTAGAGACTTAAATCCAAATCAAAAACCTTACTTTGAAATAAATATAGGCAGTTTTAGATCACCAGGAAATCTAATATATATGTCCAGACAGGAAGGCAAAACTATAAAGGAAAAAGCAATGCAAGCAGGATACGGCCATTCAATAGGAACTATCCACATAAGTGAAAGCTTCAAAATGCCAGGAGAAATAGAAAATAAATCTCCACAAAATGATTAGATTGGAAATTAATCTTTATTTTTTAATTAATTAATGAACATCACCACTACTTTTATATATCTGAAATCAAAATATTGTAGATATGAACTTTATAGATTCAGGTTTTCAGTATTTAATTGAATTAGGATTTTTTACTACTTTAGTTCCTTTTCTACTTTTCTTCGGAATTACTTTTGGAATACTTCAACGAATAAAACTATTTGGAACTGAAGGAAAACAATACAATATGGTTTTTGCATTTTGTCTTAGCTTTTTTACTATCTATAATTTTACAATCACAGATAAATTGCCTGAATTTATTGCAAGAATGGCTTTTTTTATGGTAATTATTTTAGCAGTGTTAATTTTAGCTGGACTTCTTGGAGTTGAATCAAAATACAAAGGAACTACAGTAATCATAGTAATTTTACTTTATATCGTATACTCTGCATTAGAAACTTTCTTCCCTGGATTATTATTTGAAAAAATAAAATTAGGAATTTCTGGAACAGTTATAGCAGGAATTGCAGCTGTTGTAGTATTTATTGGAATAATATACTTTGTTGCAGGAAGTTCTTCTGGGAATGGAGATAGTTCTAGAAGTGGAAGTTCAGGAGGGGGATCTAGTCGATCGTCATCTAATAGTTCAGATAGTAATAATAATAGTAGAAGTAATGAAACTAAACCTAGTAGTAATTCTAGTAGTGAAAATCCAAGTAAACCTAGACCGAAGCCAAAAAACTTAGATGAAGAATTCACATATCATGACGGAGAAACAATATAAAATTAAGCAGCTTGATCTAATTCTTCTTCCTGAGGTTGTTGATTTCGCATAGCCTCAATATATAATTTTTCAAATTCCGCCACATATTTTGCATGATTAGCATCAAATTTCTTTTGCAGTGCCGGATCTTTATTTTTTTGAAGGCTCAAGAAATCTTTCATATGGTCAGGATATTTTTGACGAACATATCGAGAATATTCTCTTGAGAAATGTTCTTGCTGTTCTTTTTCAGGTGAATATTTAGGCATAGTATAATTTCCTTTTTTATCAACTTCATTTGCCCATTTTAATATTTGAGAATTAGCTATTTTGTAAATAACTTCCTTATCTCCTTTCATCACTCTAAAATAGGCAGCACCTGCATCGTTTTCTGCTGATGACCTTAAACCATAACTTCCTTTATCAAACCTTTTTGAATAAGGAGCATGAACGTGACCACAAACAAAAGATTTTTTGGAATTTTTGATTAAATCACTTAATCCTTTATGATGATGAGTACCTTCATAAGAAAATTCTTCATGTGGACCCTCATGTGCAACAACAATATCGGAATCTAAAACTCCTTTTTTTACATCTTCAAATTTTGATTCAAGATCGCCATGATTTCCATTAAAATGATTCACTCCATAATGATTTTTTCCACCAATTCTCGCAGATTTATATTCAATAAATTGAACTTTTGTCAAATCTTTAGTAATGCCTTGATAATCATGATTACCTACGATACCATAAACTTTTCCGCCTTTTAATTTTCCAAATTCAGAATCAATCTCTTTTGCCTGGAGAGTTTTATCAGCGATCATTTCTGCATCAGTTCCACGTTTACGTTCAGTAACAAAATCGCCTGCAACAACTATATCATTTTGAGTTTTATAAGTATCATTTAGATAATTCATAACCGTAGTTACAGCACCAGCATAGCTAGTATTACCATGAATATCGCTTATGTATGCTGTTACGGAGTCTGCCATTTTTATCAATATTAGGAATCTACTAGTATTTAAATGTTGTGTTTTGATATCATTAAATAGTAGTAACAAAACGAAAAGTTTATATACTTGCAAATCTATGTAATACATAAGAAGTAAGATTTAGAAAAGTCAAAATTACGATTAAAACAGCAAAATGGGGGAAAAATGGTAAAAAACAAGAAATACTATCAAGCATTTTACAATGTAATAGAAGAAGTTGTAAAACAAGAGTATGATGGAAATAAACATTTATTCCTATTTGCAGATAAAATTGAGCTAAGAGGATGCTAAATAATACTATGACTAATAAAAAATTACTAATCGTTGAAGATAAACCAAAAGAGCAAGCAAATGCAATAAATGCAGCTCAAAGAAATGGATTTAATGACATAGTTACCGCTTCAACACTCGAGGAAGCATTACAATATATCCCAAATGTTCAAGCAGTTGCAACTGATTTATTTTTTCCAGCAGGAAATGTAAATACTGAGGATTATGTTAAAAGAATACTTCCATGTTATGTTTCTCGTGAACAACAATCTGGAAAATTACCGAAAGGAAGTCCAGTAGTTCTTAAAGCACTAGAAAAAACTGCAGCTCTTTTCGAAATGACTCCTGAGCAATATGTTGAAAATGTCGTAGCAAAAATCAAAGACAATGAAGGTTTTACTCTGAATATGGCAAGAGCATCACTTCCAGGATATGAACAAAAATTTGATATTAAACAATTCCTTAAAGATGAAGAAAATTTACCTATTGGAATTTTAGTAACTGAAGAAGCTCAAAAATATGGAATCCCTTCAGTAATTGTAACTTCTGGCGGAGGCCATGGAGGATTATTACAACCAATTATGTCTTTAGTAAAAGTTCCTTATGAAACTTATGTTGTAAATGGTCAAAAAGATTGGAATAGCGGTTTAGCTAAATTATTATCTGCGAATCCAGATTTAAAATAATAAAGCGTAGAATAGACTAAATCACATAAGTACTGAATAATCAGTGTTCTGAGAATAGGTATATAACAACAAATTTATAACCCTATTAAAATTTCTCTTAATTATGAGCATAGATAGACATTACTGGGAAGGAAAAGATATACCTGAAAATAGGGATGTAGAGTACCTTGCTGCAGCAATTAGACAAAAATTATCAGAATATGGATTTGAACAATATCACACTGATTCTTTTAACAAATATGTTATTGACAAATATGTTCATCAAGGTTATGAGCAATCAAAATTAATTCCACAAAGAGTTCCAAATACAGTTCAAACTCCTGAATACTTAAGAATACCTGGAAATATTGAATTGCTATATAGATCCGACGGAGGAATCATTCATTCAAATGAGACTGCTTATCATAAATCTGATATAATAGTTGAAGAAGTTAAAACTGAAAGAGACTTTGTTTTAAGAGTCACGAATAATCTTACTGATGAAAATTCAGGCCTTGTTGCAAAATTAACTTGGGATTTAATTAATATTAGAAAAAAAAGATAAGCAATAACAAACATAAGTATTAGTCTAAAACAATATTAAAAATAATCATTCAAAAACCATCTTTTCTGACGGGAAAATATAATCTTCACTTAGTATTGCAGTTTCTACTTTATTTATTATTTTAGCAAATTTTTGAGTTATACTTGCAATTATTTCGTTGTACTCTCTATAGCCTTTACATAATATTTCAAACTCAATGTCCCAAGGAGATATTTGTTTTACTATGTGAATTAAATTAGGTTGTTGTTCTGCATAATAAAGTAAAGCATTAAGTTCTAATTCATTCAAGTCTTTAAAATATACAAAAGTTTTGAATAAATCATATCCGAGTTTAGAATAATCAATTACTGCAAGGTACTTTCTAATTATCTTTTTCTCATTAAGCTTAGTTAGCCGATTTTTAATTATGTCTACAGAGGTATTGTACTTATTAGCGATAGCTACAATATTTTCTCTTGAATTTAAATGGAGCTCTTTCAATATATTTTTACTGATATCATCTAATTCAATATTTTCAGTTGAATCAAACATAGATTCCCAATGTAATTCTTCTGAATACAAAAACGATTTATTTTTCCAATGAGCACTAACTAAGGAAGCTGTTTTACTCTCAATAATTAAATCTTTATATTTACTAAATATTTCATTTTTTAAATCAAAGAATTCTTTATTGGATTTAACAAAAAATGTTAATCCTGCATTCCAAGCTCCATCAGCTATGCCAAGCCAAAATAATCGTTTATCTTTCTTAACATATTCAATAAATTCTTTTTTCTTATCAGGAATATTCGCTAAAGTCAAATATATTTTAGCAGTTTGATAACCTAATTTTGTTGGATCTATCCAGATTGTAAATCCAGAAATTATTTTTTCTTGTTCTAATTTATTTATTCTATATCTAACTGATTCTTTACTTCTATTTACTAATTTAGCAAGTTTAGTTTCAGAAATACGTGAATTTCGCTCTAATTCATACAATATTCTGAAATCTATTTTGTCAATCATTTTATGAGTATTGTAGTAATAAGTTGGCTTTTTTTATATAGTTTTCCTTTTTTAGACTAAAAAATGAGCGAATGTTTAATATAGTTATCAGTGCTACTTAAGAGTAACAAATAAACTAATCGCAAAAAGAGGCACCATGACAAACACAACATATCCAACACAAGAAAATAAAATAATTTGTCCTGTTTGGGAAGAACAATCAAAAATTGGATTTAATACTTATACAAGCAACTCCGATAAAACAGAACAAAAAAATTTTGAAGAATTTGCAGGAGATCTTGAAACAAAATTACAAGGAAGCAAAGGAATAATTGTAATTAACGGCGGACACTATATTCCATCTACTACAAACAGTATGCAAATTAATAGAAATTCAATTTGTACTTGGAACCTTGCGTGCCAAACTGCAAAAAAACTTCAAGATGCAAAATTAGATGCTCGAGTTAGTTTAATGATTAATGATTTACCTTTAAGTCCTGAGGAAAGAAAAGCCATTAACTACGAAATTCCTGCAGAATACAAACAAATTGCTGAAGGTTATGGAGTTGAAATAATAAATAACTCAGTAGACCAAACAATGCCATATTCTGAAAAAAAAGGGTCGAATAGATTTGGTCAAATGGAACACAGTAAATGCTGGCAAAAATATCCAATGCCAATGACAGAACATTGTGTTAATGCAATTATATTTTATTTAAGAGATATCAGCAAACAAGGAGCACAGCACTCAGTATTCATAACTCCAAAATGCTCTCACAAGAATATGATAAAAGCATTACAACTTTACTCTGAATACGAAGGAGGAATAGACAACGAATGTTATTTCGAAACACCAAATTGTTTTGAATAATAAAAAAATAAAAAAAGAGGAAATATGACAGAAGGAATAGAACAAACATTAAATGAAAACGCATTAAACTTAGATCAATCTAGAATTGGAATAAACGATCTAATTGTAGAAACAGGATCAAATAATGGAGTAACCGTTGTGGGA
>CAZKZU010000050.1:0-912 GCA_964557345.1 uncultured Methanosarcinales archaeon | reverse complement strand
AGAAGAAACTAAAATAAATGAAGAAGTAAAAGAAATACCTAAACCCAGATGGGCACTTGATAGAGATATTCTAGATTTAGAATCTCAATTAAATCCTTTATATGAACAGAAAAGAAAAACTAATGACGCAAAATTACAAATTAAAAAAGAAATTTCAGAGTCATTAGCAAGACAACTTCTAGGTAAACCCTATGAGACTCTTGATTCGATGATGACAGCTATAGAAAAAGACAGAGAAGAAAATTACCAAAAACGTAGCTTTAGTTTTAGAGATTATGATAAGAAAATATACGAAACACCGTTGCCATTTGCAGTTCAATTTTTGTCAGAAATACAAAAATACTCGGACGAAATAAGACTAGTTATAGCATACGAATTAGATACAAAGAAGTATTTAAGATTTAGCTGTTATCATGACTTCGATCACTATAAAACTCCGTCAGAATGTGGGAAATGTAATACTGCCGAAGAAAATGTTCAACGAGCGGGATTAATTAAGTATTTCAAATCGGCAGGAGAAAGAGTTTTCAAAACAGATAAGGACCAAGTTGAAAAAATAATTTTAAAAGCAGTTTATAGTTTAGACGACATGAATAAAAGGTTTGAATTTGTTAATAGAATAAGCAAAGTCAGAGATGCACCAGCGGTTGATGAAAATTTAATTTCGGAACTGAGAGGTAAATTAGAAATACTTAAAAAATATAAAACGGAAGAAAAAGAAAAAGGAACAAACGCATTGCAAGCAATGAGAAAAGATTTTATGGAATTATTTGTTACACTAAATAAAGAAATAACAAATACTGGTGTTGAAAAATATGTTGCAGAGTACCTAAATAAATAAAATAAACTTAACTGATTTTTTTATTTTTTAGCTTTTTCCCACATTACATCAAAGTATTGTTTAAAAGATTC
>CAZKZU010000049.1:0-9627 GCA_964557345.1 uncultured Methanosarcinales archaeon | reverse complement strand
CAGTAAAAAATCCACCATTTACATTTAAACTTCCTAAATCAGAATACGAAGGAAAAGGTAAAGGATTGTTTGGTGTGGAAGTTAGAAGGTTTGGGAAGTTTAGAAATATTGGTTTTGGAGATTTAGGAAAGGTTCAGTCAATAGGACAGAGTAAAGTCAGTAGAACTCTTGGAGCAACATATAGAATTACTGGTAAGGGTATTCCTGGAATAAAAATACCGAAAGGTTTTTATGGTAAGAAAACTAAATCTGGATTGGAGATAATAGAGATGCCTAAATTTAGATTATCCACAACTGGAGAAAAATTAGAGATAGCTGGATTCGGAAGAATTAAAAGGAGAAGTAAATAATGGACGAAGATTTTTTAAATCAGATGCAGAATGAAATAGATAGCGCAAGGTTAAACGGAGATAGACAAAATCTATCAAGACTACAACAAGATGCATTCCTAGAGAAAGAAGAAAGGTCAATGATTAAGGAACAGCTGGACTTATCGGATCAGCTTACAAGAATAGATTATCTTCTTAAAGGATTTTCATTACAACCAGATAGCGAGGGTAATCTAGTTTGGAAAGAGCCAGTTAGCGAGGACATGAGAGTTTTTTCTTCTTATGGTATACAATTAATAATGAATACAATATGTTTCTACCTAAATCAAAATACACTACTTTCTAATTATGACGATGAACAAATTAATCATAAGATGATGGAATTTACAAAAGAACTTATCTGGGCCATATTCATGAATTATGAAAAGGTTTTTTTATATCCAACTGTAGAAGATTCTATTGCTGCACTTAAGGAAAGATTAAAGAGAAAGATGGAAGTAACAAAGTATGCTTATGAAATGCAGGGGAAGATTGTTAGCGATAAGGTTATCTATGCAGAGAAAGTAAAAGAGATAGAGGATGTTATCGAGAAAGAAATAGAGAAAATGAGAGAACATTTAATTAAAGAAAAACTTAAAAGATTTCCATTGTTAATTAGAGTTATTCAAGACACAGTTCATTCTACATACCAGAGAGCATGGAATGGTCAGGAAAGAGCATCTATAAGAACACATATGAGTATATCGGAGAATAAGAGTACAACTCCAAATAATACAGCAAAAGCAGCGCATGCAGGATTTTTTAACTTTGGAGGTAATAAGAAGTAATGATGAATAGAGGTGGTAACTTATTTGTATTTTTATTCGCCTTTATATTCTTAATTAGTTTAACATCTTCACAATTAGAATCTACTGGATGTAAACAAGTAAATGAACAGATTACATTCTGCCAGGTTTGCCAAGATGCTACCTATATAACATTATCTTCTATTACTTCTCCAGCATCTATACAACAAATAAATGCTAATATGACAGCACAAGGAGTAGGACAATTTTGTTATAACTATACTCCTACTGAAATGGGTAGATATGATTTAATAGGAATATCCGATGGTTGTGAAAAATCCTTTGCTACATATACAGAAGTTACTTATACAGGAGAATGTTTAGAATCTCCGCAGGCAACAATGTATTTAGTTGTTTTGGCTTTTCTGATAGGAATACTTGGATACCTTATTTATATATATCCAGCACTACCAAAACATACAACCAACGAACAAGGATATGTTATTGATGTTGCAGACATGAGTTATTTAAGACCAATAGTTCTTGGGGTAATGTGGATATTAATTATGTCTATTACCTTTATAATCGCTAATATTGCAGTTGCTTATATTACAGCTGGATTTTTAGGTAAGTTTATATTTGGTATATGGACCTTAATGATGTACTCTAATTTTCTTATATTGCCATTATGGATAATATATTTAATTAATGATTTCTATAAAACAGCAAAGCTAAAAGAGTTTTTAGAAAGAGGAGGGATGGCATTTGGCTAGTCGTGTTAATACAATAACTACAAGAGTAGATCCAGCTCTTAAGAAGTTCATAGATGAAATAAGAGTTGATAGGTTTAGAAATGGAACTGATAGAATGCCAAAGTCTCCTGCAAGAATTACCTTAGCAATGACAAGAGTGCCCAATCTTAAAAAAATATTAACGGAGGCCAGAATAGATGATTAATAAGAGAGGAGATATTTATTCTACCATTAGTATAATGGGAACAGTTCTATTAGTATTATGTATTGTATTCGGTTTAGCTTTAGGCGGATTTGTTTTAAAAGACACAATGGGAACTGTATTTACAGAAGTTAGAAGTATACAGAATATAACGGACAATGTTAATGTAACTTATTATGCAGATAAGGTATTCTCTCCAGTAGAAACAATCTTAGATAATTATGCGCTTTATGCAGGAATACTTTATATTATGGGAATAATTCTTATCTTTACATTAGCTTTTGTTTTTAGAGAAAATGCCAATGGATTAACTATGGCGCTGTTCGTTGCTGCCGCATTACTGATAATTGCTTTTACTATTATATTAAGTAATACATACGAAACATTCTATAATGGAGCAGATTTTATTGGTACTGGATTAAGAGATGCTACAATGGTAAGTTATTTAATCATCTATTCACCTGCTATTATGTCAGTAGTAATATTTATTGCTGGAATAATACTAATGACGGGTCGAGGTAACAATCCATGATAAAACGACCTAGTACAAAGCTCGTAGGCGCATTATTCTTAGTTGCACTGATGCTTTGCATGGTGTCTTTTATTGGTTTGTCGTCGGCTCTTGACTTCGACAACATAGTTTCTGAAAAGCAAATAGCTAAAGGAGATAGTTATATAATAGGCGATAAAGTTCTAGATTATAATAATTTGTGGGAGAAATATCCAGTACAAGTAGTTAAAAATGTTTATGGAATTGATTTACCTATAATTGGTGGAACACTTGCAGAAGTTGCTTTGACAAAACATACAGAAGGATGTGGAACTAATTGTGATTCAGAATTTACAATAGTAACAAATCAAGAGAGTGCTTTGATTGACGATGTTATATTCTTAAAGAATGAAAGTGGTAGATGGGTTGAAAGCTCAATAAGAAGTTATAACTTTCAGATATTTGATAATGCTAAAACAAAAGTAGAGGGATATTATGAAGATGTTTGTAGTGGAGCTAGTTATGACGAGAAAACTGGAGAACAATTAACAGAAGACGTTTGTGAGAAAGTATACAAGGAGAGAACAGTTTATTATAAATTAGTAGACGACTATACAACTGACTGTAAAGATACTGGTGTTAAGAATGAAACTGGAAATATATACGATTGTAAACAAATCGTTTCAGGAACTCACGAAGAAGTATATAGTGGTTATTCTAATTATCAAATAGGAACTAAACTTCCTGCAGGAACTTATACAGTTAAACTAGAAGGAAACAAAAGAGAAGACTGGACTTATGATTGGCAAATTAAAACCCAAGGGAAACTTATAGAAAATTTAGCAGTTTGGGGAGAAACAGACATGACTTCTAATTTAGTAGCTCAATACAAATTAAACACAAACTCAAATCAAACTATCGTCGTAGACACAACAGGAAATAATAACGGAACTCTAGTTGGAAAAACATTTAATAACGGAACAGTTTCAGGTGGAGTTACTATTGAAGATGGTGCTATGAAGTTTAATGGGGTGAATGGATATGTAGCTACAAATATTTCACAAGGATTAAATCTTTCTTCTTCATATTCTATATCTACATGGTTTAAAACAGATATTAATCAATCTAATATAATCGTTACTTTAAGAAATGGAACTACCTTTCCATCTTCTACAATACAATTTTCTGGAAGTGGAGCTAATAGTCATCAATTAAAATTTTTATTACAACAAAATTCTACTTGTTATGTAAATCCAACAACAACTGGTTTAAATAAAGATGATAATATCTGGCATAATGCTGTTTTTGTATGGAATGGAACAACAATTTTTGGTTATATAGATAATGTATTATCTGTTACATCAACTTTAAGTGATACTTGTTTAAATTTACTAAACTCACAAACACAAACTTACTTACAAAAATCAGTATTCATTGGTTCATATGGAACATCAGGATATTTCAATGGTTCAGTTGATGAAACTTTAATCTTTAATCGTTCTCTTTCCTCCTCGGAAATCGCAGGACTTTATGCACAAGGAAGAACACAATATACAAATGTAACATCTGGCTTAGTAGCACAATATTCAGGTAGAGATTATTCTGGCACAGCTGGAACTCCAACAACTATCCAAGACACTAACCAATTATCTCAAGGAAAAATAAATCAAGCTTTTAATTTTGATGGGAATCAGAACTATATAGAAAGTTCTAATGTCTCGATAAATGCAGGTTTATTTAATCAAAGTGGAACATATACAGTTTCAAATTGGTTAAAATTTGACAGTTTAAAAGCTTTAAATGTTATATGGAATTATCAGGGCGGAAATAATAATAGAATTATGCTAGTTTCTAATTCTGCTGGTGGATTAACCTTTAATAGATATAACGGAAGTGCATATACCGCAAAAAGCACTCCATCTGGGACATTTTCTACTAATCAATGGTATTATGTAACAGCAATAAGCAATAATGGAGTATTGAGATTGCTTGTGGATAATGTAGAATACAATATCACTTCAGCTATTTATGCTTCAGGAAATGATTATCATAAGTTTAGAATTGGATATGGTTCATCTATCAATTCAGCTTATGCAATAAACGGCTCAATCGACGACGTAAGAATTTATAATAGAAGTTTAAGTGCAGAAGAAATTTCATATTTATATAATAATGGAAATGGAAGGGAAGATAGTTCAAATGCTTATGTAACTTTAAATTCTCCTTTAGATGGTTCAATTCAATATACAAATTCAGTTAATCTTTCCGCAAGTGCAAACGTAACAAACGGAGCAATTTTAGTTAATGCAACACTTTATGATAATTCTACTGGGAGTTGGGGAGCAAGGAATAGTAGCACATATACAAATAGTGGAAATAATATAGCTCCAGCATCGTCTACAACCTTTTCGGAAACTGTGGTTAAAACAGGATTCAAGATACAAACTAAAACTGCTGGAACATTATTATCAATAGGAAGGTCATCTGGAACAACAGCAGTTGGAGCATTATTACAAGATTCTTCACAAAATACTGTTGCCTATGCTTTATTTAGTGGAGATGTTGCTACATTTGATTATAAGGTATTGAATAATACAGTTTATTATGTAAAAGTATGGAGCAATGGAAGTGCATATACTAGAACAGAAGGTTCGGGCATAAGTTATCCAGTAACAACTCAGCCGGATATAAATTTTATAGCAGGTACATATAATGATGGAGATGATAATCAATATGCTAGAAGTATAAAGAATATAACGTTACAGGTAGGAATAACATCTACAACGCAAACATTCACAAACACATACTCCACTGGAAGTGTAATTAAATGTAACTACCAATTCTGTGATTCCGATGGAGCTTGTGAATTCGCAACTTCTAATTATACATTTAGTATAGATTCTCAAGCACCAACAATAAATATATTATCAGGTAACGGAACACAAAATTATGGAACACTTAATATAAATCATACAATTAATTTTACAGTAACAGATACTAATTTAAATTATTGCCAATTAGAATACAATGGCTCAACTCGTTCACTGCCTTGCTACGGAATAGGAACTGATTCAGTTAATTTTACTTTACAACAAGGAGTTTATAACGCAACAATTTATGCGGTTGATGCAGTTGGAAATGTCGCTAATAAAACAGTAAGTTGGGATTATTATGTGTTTGAAAATTCAAGGATATATAACCCTACTGCAATAGAGGGATCAATAGAATTATTTACATCAAATATAACATCTACACCATCGTATAGATTATCAACAGCAACATTATTATATAATGGAACAGAATATGATGGAACTATTCAAGAAACATCTACTGATAATTATTACTTATCAATAAATGTATTAGTTCCACAAGTTGATGTAGTAACTAATTTAACTTTCTATTGGATACTTGTATTCGAGAATAACCAAACAACAAATTTTACTTCTCTACAACAACAAATTTATAATATTAGTATGGATAATTGTGGAATAAATACAAACCAATTATTTAATCTTACAATGAGAGATGAAACAACACAGGATATACTTAATGGAACAACTCAAAATACATCCATAAGAATAGACGTGCATATAAGTTCTTATGATGATAGTATACAAGTTGCAAACTATTCTTCATTATATAATAATACAAATCCTGCGAGAGTTTGTATTAATAATAATTTATTAACTTCTGTAATGAGAATGGACGCTACAATACAATATTCGTCAAATGGTAGATTTGTAGAGTTTTATAACATACAGAATTATACATTAACAAATTCCACACAATCGCAGAATATTTCATTATATGATTTGAATAGTTCTATTGGACAAGAATATAAAATAACATATAAAGGTGTAGATTTTATACCAGTAAGTGATTTAGTTATACAAATACAAAGAAAATACATAGACGAGGGAGTATTTAAAACTATTGAAATACCCATATCTGGAACAAATGGTTATACAATAGCGCATTTAGTAACGAATGACGTAGTTTATAACTTATTGTTTATTAAGAACGGAGTATTATTAGATACTTTTATAGACGTAATAGCAACTTGTCAAAATCCATCTTTTACAACGTGTGAAATTAATCTTAATGCTTTAGTTGGTGGAACTGATTTATTTGGATTAATAAGTGAAAGTGATTTTATTAGTTCATTAAGTTATGACAGGGATACAAGAACAATATCATCTACTTATGCAATTACATCTGGAGTTTCTGGAACTACTAATCTACAGGTATATCTAGCTGATAACTTTGGAACTACAAACGTATGTAATGATAGTTTGGTTTCTGCTGGTGGTACATTAGCTTGTATTGTTCCACAAGGATTTGGAAATGCTACAATACAAGCTAAAATAATATTAAATGGAGATACGAGAAGATCTGGATATATTTCTATGAATCAAAAACCAAAGGAGATATATAATGGAATACTTATCGTAATGGCATTGATTATGATATTATTCATGATTGGAATAGGAGTACAAGACAATCCAATGATAATGGGAGTATTTTTAGCACTAGGATTACTCGTGTTAATTGGATTAAATTTAGTATATAGCACTTCGTGGATAGGCACTGGTGCTACAGTATTATGGTTTGTACTTGCAGTAGCTGTAATTTTAATTAAGGGAGGTAATAAGAGATAAGATGGGAATGGAAGAGACGTTAAAAAATAGTGTATTAATTGCTATTTTTGTAATTTCAATAGTAAGTTTCGTTGCTATGTTCGCAATAGATAATCAATCTGATGTAGTATTACCTACTGATGATGCAAGATTATCTGGATTAAATGCTACATTAAGATCAAATATCTCTTCTTTAGAGGACGATGCTACAACTGCACAGGATATATTATTAAAGACAAGTTTAAATCCTGGAGATTCAGAAATAAGTGGTGCTGGTGGACAATTTAAAACAGGCCCATTCGCAGCTATAGGTATGGCGGTAACAAGTTTAAAAACTTCATTTAGTGCCATATTTGGAAATAGTGGAGACTTCCAATTTGTTATGATAGCATTCGTAGCTCTTTTTACGTTCCTACTTGGATATTATGTAATTAAAGCATGGCTTGGGAGAGATCCTAATTAACATGAGTATATATAATTTAACAAACGCAACAACCCCAGATGGTATATTAATTGGAATGTCTACATCAGTACCAACACTACCGATAATGTTATTAGTTTTTATATGGTTTTTTGTTTTTCTTGGAGGATCACAAAGACAAAATTCAAGATATGGATATTCTGATATGCCACAATGGTCCGTATTGGCATCTATGTCTATTTTATTAGTTAGTTTAATAATGACAATAACAGCTGGAATATTATCTGGAGGAATTTTAACTATTGTTGTTGCGTTAAATATATTAACTAGTATTTGGTTCTTTATGAGTAGAGGACGAAATGAATAATAATAAAATATTTCTTTTAGGAGTATTATTAATTTCAATAATCATATTACCATCTATGTATGCTTCACAATTTGGATATAACAATTTAGATAACAAGGTTACTGGAACACAAATTATTAATGGTTCAAACTACTCCATCAACGTAAACAACACAAATTATCTTCAAGGATTAACACCTCAACAAGTTGCAGACTTAGCACCACAAACAACAGTCAATACAACTCAATTCGATTCTGCTAATCCTATAACAATTAAAACTTCTTGGCTAACGAATTTTATTAATAATTTAATAGGACTTAATCCTTCTAACTATATTTCAAATGTTAATGATACTTTAAACGATTCTTTTATATTTAAATCTTCAAACAATACAGCGACGTTAAATATGAGTGCTTTAGACAATCGTTATATGTCTGGTGGGGTTAGAGTTTATTGGTTTACAAATCAGACTAATGCAAATGGAAATAGAAATATGACTTTAACTTTACTAAATAGTTCTCTGGCTACAATAACAACAAACTTAGCGAACAATAATGAACACGAAATTGCTTCTTTTATAACTCAACAACAATCTTCTCCAGTTATTTATGTAGCTGGAATGAGATATTTATATTTAACAGGAAGTTTAGACGATACAAATAGAATTGTTCAACTACAAGCAAGAGTTTATTTATGTGAAAATTATAATTCATCAACAGATACTTGTGGAACAATGACTAGCTATACAAATTCTACAAGTTGCACAGACTTGGAGAGTTCATACTCTACCCATCAATTAAGTTATCAAGTTAATAATATTTATTCTCTTAATACTTCTAATAGATTTATTGTAAAGGTTTATGCAACTAAAATAAGCGGTGGAACAACTAATGTTAATTTACAAGTAGATGATATGTCCTATTCAAGAATAGAAGTTCCTTCTCCAATTGGAGTTACTGATATTAGCGGATTAGTCCCTTATACAGGGGCGACGGGAGATGTTGATTTGGGAATAAATACAATCTCTAACGTATATACAACAACCGTTCCAGAAGGTTATAATCCCTATATTTCAGCAGGAATTTTTCAAGGGAAATTATTTGTTAGTGAAAGAGACACAAGTGCTGTTGGGACTATAATGGAAGACCCCGAAACATCAAAAATGATTTTTGAAAATATTCTCGGAGATGGATTTTATTTCAAAGGTGCAAATTCTAAAGTATCAACAAACGGAGTTTTTGTTTCTACAAAAGCAACAGGAACAGCCCCGTATCAATGCACATCAACAACTCTTAACACAAATCTTAATGCAGACTTATTAGACGGAAAACATGGAAGTGAGTTTTTATATCTAAACCAAACAACACCACAGATAACAACTGGAATATTTGATTTTCTCGGTGGATTAAAAACCACTGTAATTTATGACGACAATGCAGGCGTAAAAGTAGCAGATTTTTCCTCACCTTTTAGAATATTCTACGATGCTTCTGAGAGTCCAAAGATTACACTAGGTCAAGGTGGTGGCCCGATTGTGTTGAATGAATTTGTCGCTAGTGCTGGTGGCTTCTTAAAATCAAGCACAGCAGGCGAAATACAATTAGACTCAACAGTATATCTTGCTGTTGATGGTGATGGTTCACAATTAACAAATCTACCAGCACC
>CAZKZU010000048.1:0-9994 GCA_964557345.1 uncultured Methanosarcinales archaeon | reverse complement strand
TTGCTTCTGCTTCTCATTAAGCGACCCGAAGGTTTCATCGTATAATACCTCGGAAAAACCGATAATAGAGTTAAGCGGCGTCCTGAGCTCATGGGACATGTTGGCCAGGAATTCAGTTTTTACTTTAGCGGCACGTTTTAACTCGGTCGTCACCACCTTTAACTCTTCATGGGCTTTTTCCAGGCCAGCTTCTATCTCCTTACGCTCGGTTATGTCCTCGATGGCCAGGAGGATGATCCGTTCCTTGCCCATGGCCCGCTCAATCTGACGGGCATTCAACAGCATTGTGCGCTTGCCGATGGTGGCAAAATCGTGTTCAACCTCATAATTGTCAAAGCTGGTCTTTTCAGGAAGGATGGTTTCCAAAAGTTCCCGAAGCTTGGGGATATCCCATTGTTTATTGCCCAGATCATAGATAAGCTGCCCCACGGTGTCTTCAAGTTTTACTTTAAAGAAGTCATAGAAGGAACGGCTGGCTGAGATCACCTTCAGGTCTGAATCCAGTACCAGAAGGGGTTCGCGTATTGTCTCGACTATATCTTCGAATAGAGAGTGTGTCTGATCAGTTATCATTTCACACCTTTCTCATTTGATGAAAACATATGAACCACCGCCTTGACAATTTCTCCGATCACCAGGGCATATTGCGCCAGGGAATCAGCCGTCTCAGTGATGGTCAATACCGTATCCGTGGTTTCATGAGATATGGTTCTGATGGCTGCACCGGCCTCTTCAACGCTTTTCTTTAACTCTTCGCTGATGATTGCCGTATTCACTGAAATCTCATGAATGCTCGGAATAATCCGGTTCACATGATCTTTGTTTTTTTGCAGCAGGCCCGTGGCTTCCCTGATAAACCCGTTCACGTTTCTCAACGTCACGATGGCGTAACCACCGGCCACTGCAATGAAAACAAAGATGATAAATATGCCCAGTTCATTCCAGGTAATGGAACCTTGCATAAGGGTTTCCTTTCCAGCAAACTCTATTTAGTGGTTTCTTTCTTTTTTTCCTCGGCTGCTGCAAATATTCTGTCTTTGGTTGCCGTCACATTTTCTTTCAGGTTCTTCACGGTTTCACCGGTTTTATCAGCAATAATGTGCCGGGTTTCTTTCCCTGATTTCGGGGCAAAAAGGATTCCAGCGGCGACCCCTACTGCGGAGCCGATGCCAGCCCCTATAATCAGATTCCGGGTTCTGGTTCGCCGTAATTCCATTGTCCGTGAATTTCCAAGTCTTTTCACCTGTTTTGCCAATTCATTAAACATCATCATGTAGCCTCCAATTTTTATTACGTTCATTAATACCATCGCTTAATCTCCATCCATTAGTTTTCGTATGGTTTTTGCAATTCTTGACATGGATACCGGGCCGGATTTCCATTAATTTTTCAGACAATCTCGCACCGGTCATCTTCGGCATGGTCATATCGGTAATGGTCTCTTCATCATCTACAAAAAGCACCCGCTCCTTACCGAAAAAAAAATTTTCATGGGTCGTGTTTTTGGGAATCATGTGCACTCACCTCTATCGAGTATTTAAATAAGAATGATGAATCAGATTATGATTTTTATCTTAATGAATGAGTCTAAAATTAATCCAGTGTCGAGTCAACACAATAGATGTACATGAAATAACCGATTAATCGCCTATTCAAAATAGGTGTTATTCGAGGGTCGAAAGAAAGGATCTCAAATTTACTTTTCTATTTTTCAAGCCTGTCTTTTTCCTGATATTCTCACGATGACTGGCTATGGTGTGGATGGAACTGTTCAGGAGTTCCGATATTTCTTTGTTGGATTTTCCGGATTTAATTAGGTTTGCGATATGAATTTCTTTGGGAGTTAAATTCACCATTTTATCGGATAATTTTTTTGAAAAGGGGGAGTTCCATTGAATTCCACTTTTTGTACAGCTATCTTCAAGCATATGCATAAATGCTCCGAAAATATATGCCAATATAAATGACATAAAGTATAGCCAATTTAATATATCCAAAAGTAAACAAATTATTAATAAATATGCTCCAGTTACAAAAGCAAATGATAATACTCCAATTATTGAATGTGAAAATCCTCTGTGGTGTTCAATCTCTTCTTTGTTATATTTAATTAAAATTGTTTTTGATAATATCCATAAAGAAGGCTTGTAAATGGTATATTTTGTTATATATCCAAAAATCGGTAAAATTGGTGCAATAAGTCCGTTAATCAATGCCCCGACATTTCCTCTAATTCCTTTTATGTGAGAATGCATTACTGCAGAATCTGATCCGTCTATATCTATAATGAGTGATCCAATTGCTACTCCCCCTAGAACAACTAGTGCAAACATTGAATCTTGTTCAAAATATGGAGTAAAAAGAAAAGCTAGTGTAAATGCAGATAACATTAAATGATGTCTTCCTAACATTATCTTTTTTTTAATTTAACAATTTATAAATATTTATATTTCTTAAAATTTCAATCTTTCCTTTAAATACTTCTCTAACTCTTTATCGCAACAATAAATATAACATCCTTTCTGCCCTCGAGTCAATAAAGTTCGATATGTATTCTTAATTATTCTATCCGCAAGTTCTTTTGCAGCTAAAGGATTTTTTACATTCATCGATTTTAATCCTTTTATTGATTGATCTGTTTTAGCACGTTTAGTAAAATCAGTTATAACTTTTCCGTCTCGATAAATCAAATCAGGTCCTATTATAACTCCGGCGTAATCGAATTCCAATCCTTGTGAAGTGTGAATGCATCCAATTTGATTGACTGATTTTTCATCAATAGCCCAAGTTTGAGTATTTCCTAAATTCCAGCTCATGTGAAAATCATTGATATTAATATCGAAAATCTCGTGATTGTTTTTACTTTCTTTTAACCAATCCCAACAATAACCTGCAAGTAGTCTTGATTTATTTTTATGCTTATTTTTTTCAAAAATAAGATTTTTAAGAGTGTTAGGGTCATCGACAATTTGGATGTCATAATTCATATTAAATCCGTCAGAGTTAGCAGTTTCTCGAATTTGAAGTATATCGTCAAGCCAAGCTAAATATCCATTTGAACCATTACATCTGAATTGCGACTCTAATTTCATTATTTCTGGTTCAACCCCAACTAGTTTTGCTTGTTTTTTAATTTCTTCAATAGATCCTATGTCGGAAATATCGACTCTTTGATCTTCATCAATAAAAAACACACTGAATTTAGAAGCATTAATTATTTCTTTGACTTGGTTTTCTCCTAGATTTTTGAACATCCCTGATTTCTCATTTAATCTGTGAGCTTCATCTATTAATAGAACATCAAATTCATTTTTTTTAGAAGATACAAAACTTCCTGAACCTCTGAACATATTATCTACACTGCCTTTTTTATGCTCTTTTTTCAGTAAGAAAGAATAAATATTTCGTGGAGCTGAATTTTTAGAAATATACTGACACACTAAACTTTTTTTAGTTAAATTAGCTAAAAGATTAATTGCAACAACTGATTTTCCAGTCCCTGGCCCTCCTTCGACAATTAAAACTCTTTTGTTCATATCGTATTTAGATCGAAGTGCTTTTTCAAAAGCTGTTTCATAAACAACTTTTTGCTCGTCTATCATTCTAAATTCTACATTTCCTTTAAGCATACTTGAAATAGAATCTTGTAATGATTTAGAAGGACTGATTTTTCCATTTTCAAGAATATAAAGAACATCTTTATTGTCGCCATGCTTGATATATTTACTAATAAAATCTTGCAATTTTTCTACATCTCCGCGTACAAATACTGGAGATTCTGTTATGTAACAAGTATATATTTTATCAAGAATATCTTTGTTATTATTAACGGTAACGTCAAGATGATATAAATATGAGCACGGATATAGAGAAATATTTGACTTCTGTACATCTTCGTTGAAATCTTTTATTAGCATTGCATAAGTAAGTGCTTGATATGATGGATGATTTGTTTCTTTTATTCCAGTTCCTAAAGGTGTTTTAACTATTCCGTCTTTCTCTTCTACTTTTTCTACAGTTTCCCATCCTTTTAATTCAATAATTATTACATTAGAATTTCCATTATCGTCTTTTCCAGTAATTATGAAATCTATTCTTTTAGAAGTCAAAGGAATTTTGAACTCAATTGCAACACTAGCTTCTTTAGGAATTTTATCTGATTGTAAAACTTTTCCCATATACTGCATAGATCCTTTCCAAGATTTAAATTCAGAAACAGACGTTTGTCCTATTTTTTCCTTATACGCAGTATAAATCTCAGATTCAATAGTATCATTAAAATAAGAAGTCATAAATTCCGATTTTGTTGATTCATAAATTATCATTCTTCCCCGTCCTTTCTCTTACTCAAACTCATCCTGAAATCCTTCTCAATCTTAACCAAATCATTAAACTCCTTAAGCTCTCCTTTTATTATTAGAGAATTAAATCGAGAATAATTTAACATAGACATATTTTCAAATAATCCTTTATCTTTTAGCAATTTAATGACTTCATCCTTATTCTCTTCATAATTTATCTTAGAATATTCTTTAACAGAAAGTTTCATATTAGAGCCATAAACAACATCTATTTTTTTACTAGTGGCAAATCCAACTAAATCCTCTCGAATTTTTTCTATAGTATCTTCAATTTCTTTTTTCTTAGTTTGAAGCACAGAATATTCATCAACCAGTTTAACTCCGTCATCATCTTTAAATTCGCGAACAGTTTTAGTAGCAATCTCAACAGAATGTTTAAATGAAGGACAAATCGCTTTATACACACAATAATTACACAACCCCGTCACATTTGTAGGAAAATCAGTGCAATTCTCAATTGTATTAATCAAAGCAACCGTCTCTTTCTCAAGTGCAACAAGCTCTTTCTTACTTCGAGTAGAAGTTATTTCCTTATCAAACGCAAGCATATGCCACAGTAATACAACCTTCTTAGCATCCTTGAAATGACTTCGTACCCAAATAGAATACATAGCAAGCTGTCTATCAGAATCAACATCCTCTTGACTTTTCATAGATGCATTTGTTTTATAATCGCAAACATAATAAGTATTTCCAATACAAGCAAGCTTATCTATTCTAACATGATAAGTTGAACCATTAGATAATCCCATTCTATCCTCAGTCTCAAGACCAAGAATCGTCATTTGATTGAACGGCTTATAGTGATTGTAATAATCAGAAATAAACTTAGTTCCCATAATCTTATAATTATTCGAAGTAAACTCTTTTTTATTTATAATAATAGAGTCCGACCATTCTTTATCCCAAATTGTATTAAAGAAATCTAATAACTCAGCTAAAGAATTCAACTTAGCAAACTTCAAATCAGAATAAAGCTTTTCAAGAGTTTGATGAACCATATCTCCCATAAAAGCTTCAATAGTAGTAGGAACATCAACTTTAATTTTATCAATATATTGTAATTTATACTTATATCGACAATTTTCAAACGTACTAAGTCTTGAATGTGAATAAGTAGTCATATGATGATGCGAGCTTAAAGAATTTATAAAGATTCTCCACTAGTCAACCGCCAAACAAGAATCTCTATACTCCAATCTTAATTGTAAAAATTTAAAAGACGATTAACAATCACAATTATGATTAATAATGGAAAAAGCGGCAAAAGAATTTATTACGAAAATGAATAATAGAACTCCTAAAGAAAAGGAGAAAGATATGGAAGAGCATATAGACTTTTTAAAAAGTAAAATAAATAAAGTCAATCTTAAATTAAAAAAATGGTCTGTACTGGATGATCATGGGCATTGTGATTTTTGTCAAAAGAAAATATCTGCTGATAAGAAAGATGAGAATAGCGTCTATGCAGATGAATGTATGAGTTATTTGGTTTGTAAAAATTGTTTTGATAAGCATTTAAGATAAGAACTATTTTTTTCCTTTTATCTATTTCTTCCGGTTATTATCGAGTATCGCCTATACAGAATCAACCTTCAAAACAATCCCCTTAATCTCCTCTATAGTCTTCCTATCCTTCTCCAAATCATTTAAGTTTAAACCTTGAAAGCAATACTCCCCAATCAATTCCAATCCCTGATATGTTACAAATCCCGTAGTACATTCAGTTAAATATTTCAAAGAACCTTCTACTTCTCCACCGCCAACCATAACTAAAATCAACTTCTTACCTTTTAGTAATGTCGTACTATAAAGAGGATGTGTTCTATCTATAAAATCTTTAAGTAATCCTGAAACATTATCAAAATAGTTGGGAGTTCCAATTATTATAACGTCCGCCTCAAGCATCTTATTTAGAATATCAGTCATATCATCCTTAATAACACATTTAGGCTTTTTATGACAACTAAGACATCCAAGACAATGTTTAATATTTTTATCTCTAAGTAAGATTAATTCTTTATCAGTTTTAATCTCATTAAATATTTGAGTAAGAACAAAATCAGTATTTCCTTTTCTAGGACTTCCAGATATTAACAGAGTTTTTGACATATGAAGATATAACAATTCCAAGTATATAAAGATTATTGACTAATGTCTCATAAATGTTTAAGTAATGTAAACAATTGTTTAAAATAGAGAAACACTACTAAAACCCAGAAAACCTATTTAAATTTATTAATTTCCTTCAAATCAAATTTTTGTTTGGATAATTGTTGTCTTACTTTTCTAACTTCTTCTACCGAATCATCCTGATCCTCATTAATTTTTGCAAAATACTTTTGGTTTGGACTATGGGGTTTGTCAGGATATTTCATGTATAATAATTTTTGATCAAGCAAAGGTTTTAAGATATCCATTCTGAAATGTTTTTTATGCACTAATCCAAGAAAAAGTCTTATTTCATTAGCGGATTTTTCAGTATAACAAAACACAATTATCTTGTTTGTTCTTTCATCTAGTTTAGTTACTTGGGCGGTAGCTTGGGCGGTAGCTTGGGCGGTAGCTTGGGCGGTAGCTTGCGGGGTGACTTCCCCGGTACCCTTCAAGCTCTCTTCAACCAAAGGCACAATAATCCTAAATACGTCTCCTTCAATTAATTGTGGAATTCCATTAGAATAAATCTTGGTAAACTTAACTAAATTTCTTATTCCAGACCCTAATTCATCTGCGTTCCCAATCTCCTTGAATACGCTGGCAATAACAGGATTTTTAGGAAATGGTGAGAAATTATCTGGGTTTATCGCTCCATGCCCGTGGGATTTATTTCCATTTTCAGCATAAATACGATTTCTCTCAATAATTACTTTAGCTGGAAAAGGATTGTAATATTCTCTGTGTATTAGTATATTTGAGGCAATCTCTCTAAATATTTTATCTCTAACACTGATTCTCTGTATTCCTTCCAGATAAAAAGGATCAGGTAAATGTTTTTGGCCAAATGCAATTATTCTTTCATAACTATCAAGAAGATTTGTCCTAACATCATCTCTATCATCATATCTATCCAAATTATCTCGTCTTAAAATTAAATCAGTTTTATGATGCGGTAATGCAGAACGTATAGTTTCATCTTTTCCAAACAGAAGTATTGCTGCAAGTGTAAACCCATACTTATTTGTTATATGATCTTTAGCATAAAGTTTGGCGCTTTTAAGTAAATCCATATTATTCATTTTTTTCCAAGGATGATAACTATTTTGATTTACTGCCATGATTTTTGCTCTTTTAATTAAATCGCTTCGTAAGTCAGATAATTTACAAAAAGGAAAAACTTTATTTTCCGTATATAAAACTTGTTTATTAATATATAGCGCGGTAATTAATGTGTTATTATTAGTAATGTCAAAATCTCCGTCTTCATTTCTATCAAATATTTTACCATTACATTTATGGACTTGAGAACTTTCAGGTACATAAATATATAAAATCTTTTTTCCTTCTATTTCGACCTCTTCAATAGAAAGATATACTGAAGGATTTATTTTTTGAGGATTATTTATCGCTGTGACAAAATCTTTTTTGATTTGCTCTATATTATCAACACCGCTTATTTTACCGTTATCAGATACTCCTAAAAGTAATTCTCCTCCAACTCTATTAAGAAAAGCACAAACAGTTTCATAGATCTCTTTAGTAATATGATTTTTACACTCTTTAAACTCTACTTTAATTCCTTCTCCTTTTTTAATCGTTTCAATGATTTTCTTCTGTAATGCAGTGTACATTTTGCAGATTTCTCCTCATCATTTAAGATATAAAAAGAGAATCAAGTTAATATATAAATCATCTGTTGGTGGTTGACCAGTGGATGATTCAAATTAAGAGGGCGGTCACAATCTGTGACCGGGTGTTTTTAGTATATTATTTTGCGGTCACAATTTGTGACCGCACATCTTCACTATACAATCTTGATATCACAATTTGTGACTTCAAGTTAAAGAATCTTCGTAAAGGTCGCAATTTGCGACCTTAAGTTATAATACATTCCTTCCAAAACAATCTCCTATACATTCCTTGTAACTTCCCTCACTTACCCTTCAGATATATTTTTAAAGCTATTTTAATTCCTTTTTCTCATGAGAAAGATATTATCAAGTTTGTCTCTTGCATTAGTTTTATCTGGTGTAGTTTCTTGTGGAAAGAAAACTGATTTTGATTTTAATCCTCCTGTTGCATTCTCATATCAAAGCGGAATCTGTCTTTTGCGTAATGAATCTGATGTAAAGCGACTTGATTTGAATTTTCGATCTCCTAATCCGGAAGCAGAGTATGTTTCGAACAATGTTCTGGCAATCAATGACGGAAAAAGGGAAATGGATTATGATGTTAATAAAGGTGAATTTTTGGGTTATAATGGTGATTTAATACGTAATTCAAATTCCAAATCTCATGAGCGAGATGTTGATTCTGCGAAAAATCTTCTTAAACGATTGGGAATGGACCCTTGTGGAGTTGATGTAACTTCGTCTGGAAAAATATATTTTTCTTATACTCAGGAATTCTTACCAAAAAGCGATGATGACATTGCAGATATATCTGGTATTTATGCAATAACTCCTGGTAAAAATGAAATCGAAACAATATTTAGAGAAGAGCGTAAGATTTGGAAGACAACGCCAACAGGCAAAGAATATCAAATAAAAACTACGTATTGGGACGTTAAGGTTTCTCCAAACGGTAATAATCTGGCGTTTACTAAAGTTGCAGGAACTATGGATGTGCCAGAAGAAGTATATCTATTAAATTTTCAAACTCGTGAAGTACTAAAACTGTCTCCTTCCTATCAGGGAATTGAATTAAAATGGATAAACAATAAAGTTCTCACTTATGAGCATTTAGTAAAGGATTGGAGAATATATGCGGGCTTACCTTTCGAAGGCAGACCTTCATTAACAAAATTAGTATTCTATGACGTTGAGACTAAAAAGAGTTTTGAAATAGATGGTCATCATTTAACATCAAATAATTTAAAGTAAGTCTTATTTCTAACCGTATCGAATCCGGCACGGTTAAAATTATTATTAATCCCCACTAGTCAACCACCACCCCACTATATTTAAACCAAAAGTAAGTTTTTAGTAATGTGCCTCCAAAAACTCTTAAAGAACTAGATAGAACTATAAAAGATTTAGAAGAATATCTAAAACCTTTAGACAAAAATGATTTTCCCTTCTTCAAACCATATCATTGGCTATTAGATTATTTGTTAGAACTGAAAAAACAATATAGAGAACGTAAAAATTATATTTGGAAGAAGAAATACGATTTATACTTTTATGACATAAACGAAGCTAAGAAGTTGAAATAAAGAATCTAAAAACTCTTTTCTCCTTTCATCTTCAAATATTGTTCTTTTGTCATATTTGCTGACTTCAAATTAGAATTAATTATAACATTTTGCTGATGGCTCCAATCTTTAGCTGGATGAGTTCGAACATATTTTGCCCAGAACACTACAAATTCCATTCTCTCTTTCTGATTTTCTTCTTTAAAGCCCATTTTCATATTTTCTTAAATTAATCACAATCAAAAACCAAATAAAAAATTATTCAATAACTCAAGTTGTAATC
>CAZKZU010000047.1:7899-10914 GCA_964557345.1 uncultured Methanosarcinales archaeon | reverse complement strand
ATGAACTCCGATGCATACATAACAATTTTTGTCGTAATTTGTTTAATTGTATTAGCAATAGGCACGCTTCTAAAAATATTAAAACAGCCAGTAGTAATTGGATATATCATCGTTGGATTACTTATTGGACCTTACATGCTAGGATTAGTTACCAACACAGATATGATTAACACTCTTGGAAACATAGGAGTAATACTTTTACTATTCTTTATTGGAATGAGTCTTGATATTAATGCTATTAAAAATCAATGGAAAAAGGCAATAATTGGGATAATTGTTCAAATAATTTTAAGTGTTGGAGTAATGTACATTTTAGGTTATTTCCTAAACTGGCCAATTGAAGTTATTATTCTTCTTGGATTTGTAATAACCCATAGCAGTACAGCCGTAATTTTGAAAATTTTAGAAAAACATAATTTAAATGAAACTCAACTTGGAAAAGATGTAATTAGTCTTGGAATAATGCAAGATTTAGCAGTAATTCCTATGATCATGATTCTTAATTTCATGATAAATAAAACTCAAACTAGTGTTACACAAAAAATAATAGATATGGGACTTGAATTTATAGGACTAGCAATAGTTATGGTATTTTTGTATTGGATGATAAATAAAAGAACAAAAAATAATGAATTGTGGAATTTAATTGAAGAAGATAAAGAACTTCAAATTTTCTTTGCTTTTGCATTATGCTTTGGATTTGGATTGATAACAGGATTATTCAAAGTTTCATTTGCAATTGGAGCATTTTTAGCAGGCATATTCATTTCATCAAACAAAGAAAAACACTGGATAACTGAAAACTTATTACCTTTCAAAAATCTCCTAGTAGCATTCTTTTTTCTATCAATTGGAATGTTGATAAACACTGAATTTCTTATCGCAAACTTAGAAGAGGTAATCGAAACAGTCATAGTTATATTTATAATAAATTCAGTTGCAAATGCTTTAATTTTCAAATATTTCGGTCATGATTGGAAAGGAAGTTTATATGGCGGAGCACTTCATGCTCATATTGGAGAATTCGGTTTTGTTTTAGCTACATTTGGCTCTCAAAACAATATAATAGATGGATATGGATATCAAATGACCGTTTTAGTAATAGCAATAACAATGTTATTTAGTCCAATTTGGTTTATGTTATCAGCACACATTGTAGAGAAATATCCAAAGATAAAATTTGCAAAGTTTAAAATAAGAAAAACTACTCATGAATAATAATTAGTAAGAAATATCTATTTTAGTAATAATTGCAAATTTTTAAATAAATACAAAACAAACACTTTTATAAATTCTAAATAATAAGCATATATCATTACATAACACATACAAAGGATAACTAACATGAAATCAAAACTAATTATACCTTATGCACCGGTTGAGCGAGAAATCAAAACTAATACTAGTTTAAGAGTTAGTGCAGAAGCTACATCCGCAGTTACTGAAAAAATGATTTCTTTTGGCAAAAAAATTAGTGAAAGAGCATCAGAAATTGCAAAACATGCAGGTAGAAAAACAATTAGACCTGAAGATGTAAGACTTGCATATGATGATTTAAAGAAATAATAAATAAACAAATTTAATTAGAAAATAACAATTCAACAACTAAAAATCTAACTAATTAAAACAAATAAAAAGAATAATAATTAAAATAATAAGAATAATACTAAAAATGATAACAAAAGTAAAAGAAGGAAAGGCAGAAGTCATCGCAAGTACTTCTAATTTAATCTCGAGAAAGCTCGAGGTATTCTATAATCCTGAAATGAAATATAATAGAGATTTAACTATTGAAGCAATTGATGCACATTTCAAAAATAGAACTAGACCTATAAGAGTAGGACTTCCTTTAGAAGGCTCTGGTATTAGAGGAGTCAGATTTTTTTTAGAATGCAAAACTCCTATTGATACAATATTTTTTAATGACTTAAATCCAACAGCAATAAAAGTAATGAAAGCTAATACTAAACAATTCAAAAATAAAGAAATATATCAGCAAAAAGCTCAAGTTTTCCTATACGAGAAAGCACCTTTTGATTATATTGACGTGGACCCATTTGGATCATCTATTCCTTTTATCAAAGCAGCAACTGAAGCAATTTACAACGGCGGACTTTTAGCAATAACAAATACTGATACTGCAGCACTTTGCGGAAGTTATCCTGACACTTGTAAAAGAAGATACAGTGCACTACCATACAATCATGCAATTGAACAAGAATTTGGAATAAGAATTCTAATAAAAAAAGCACAAGAAATAGCGCTAGAAAATGATTTAGCTTTAATTCCAATAATTTCATATTCGAGAAAACATTACATGAGAGTTTTCTTTGCATGCCACGATAATAAACAATTATGTAAAGAAATTATCGGCCAACACAAATATGTCAAACCAGACAAATTCAAATTAATGGAAATTGCAGACACATACGAAGGCAAAGATATCTATGGGCCAATTTGGACAGGAAAACTCTTTGATGAAAAAATAACGAGCTTAATTCCGAATATAGATAAATATACAGAAATCATGAAAGAAGAAGCGAAAATAAATGAGATGTTCTTCTATGACTTACATGAAATATGTGAAACATTCAAACGAAATGTTCCAAATTACAAAGAAACTCAAGAAATGATTAAGAAAAAAGGATTTAAATCCTCAAGGACAACTTTCTGTGAAACTGCAATCAAAACAAATATGCCAAAAAAAGAATTCCTAAAAATGATCAAAGGAATACGAGCTTCTTAATACATAAATAATATCATATTTAACAATTATCTCATCTGCAAATATCTAGAAAGCATTTGTGAAAATTGAGACATAAGAATGGGTTTTTTAATATAATCTTTTACATTTTCAGTTAAAACCACATCTTTATGATAAAGAATATTGTTTTCAACTTTTACTTGTGAGCTATATCCTGTCATTAGAACTAATGGAATTTGTGGCACTTCATTATCAGCAAATATTGCTAATTCAAGACCATTCATTATAGGCATACAAATATCTGAAAGAAT
>CAZKZU010000047.1:0-7799 GCA_964557345.1 uncultured Methanosarcinales archaeon | reverse complement strand
AAAAAATAAATAAACTTAAATAAATCTAAAATCAATAATAAATATATAAAATTTAACCTAAAGCTAAATCAATATTTTTAATTTCTGCAGATTGAACTCCTTCAATTGCTTGCATTTTAGAAGCTACAGTCTCGAAGTCAAAACCATCTTTTACTTCATACATAGCTAAAATAACAATTTCTTTTAAACCAAACGCTATTGGATTAACTTGCATTTGCATTTGTCCTTTTGCACCAGCATTTTTTGCAATTTCAAAAGCTTTATCTTTAATTGCATCAATATCTACATCTGGAGATTCAGGCATAATTGCAAAACTAACAATAGCATTAGCCATACTTATGGACCTACAAAGCCACATGCTGAGCAAACGTATTTAACTACATTCTTTCGAGCATCACTAGATCTTACAATTGATTTTCCGCATCCTGGACAAGGGAAAACTACGCTTCCGATATCGTTAGATATACTTTTTTTAGTTGACATACATTTAGTTTCCATAGAAGCTATGGCAAAAACCGCTCTTTTTAAAGATTTTGCTTAAATGCCTCCCTCTAAAGGTAAAATAACCTTAAAAAAAGCAATTTAATCCTAAAAATAAAGAATTAAGGACACATCCACAAAATAAATAATATAGTATACTGCCTTGTTATGAGCCAATGTTGCGTATGACTAAGAGGAGCAGCGAGGAAAGAAAAGACGAGCGTTGCGACCTTAAACAGGTGAATGCCGACAAAAACCAGAAAGGCGAATTGGCAGTATACTATATCGATATAAAAATATTCAAGATTCACCTATAACTAGGAAATATCTTTATAATACATTAAATAATCCTTACTAAGTCATGAATAAAAATATACGACCACTTGGAATGCTACTTGCCCATTTATTTCAAAGAAATACGAAAATCTGGGAAAAACCCTTTGGAAAAATAGTAAATAAAGAAATGGCGGATGAATCAGTAGATACTTATCTGAAAATCATTCAAGCAATCCAAAAAGGCGAAAGTTTCTTCGATTATCAAAGTATATCTTTTACACTCCCAACAACAATACCAGGAGACATTTTAACAGTATTGCCATATTATTTACCAGAAGACGAAAGAAAAGTTTTTTTTGAACAAGAAAAAACAAATAACTATCAAGTTCGAGGAGTTAACTTTCAATATCAAAAAACTAAACTAACAGAACAAGAAAAACTTGAAGTTGAAATTGAACTTTATATCACAGGCGGCAGATTCTTAAAAATTCCAGAAAAATCAAGATTAGAAAAAGTTACAGCAATGGTAGATCAACATTCGAGAGGAGATCAAACTGAAGATTTAGAATTTGCAGTGGACTTAATCACTTCAGACTTTGCAAGAGAAAAAATATTTGGCAAGGAAAGACTAGAACACCTTTTAATTGTTGCACAAGAACTAGGATATACAAAAACAATAAATGATCCAGAAATTAAACCAAAATATGATAAACTAATGGAAATATATGGATCTCAATTAGTAGCTAAATAAGCTTAAAGCACATTTCTCAGATAAAGTATAAAAAGTAATATTTATAACTATCAAAGCTAAATAATAAGAGTATACTTGAAAATAATAAAAAAACAGATGAATTATGGCAAATGAAAATAACTTTGAAGATAGAACAATTGTTGGATTTACTGAAGAAGTGATTATCTTTGGAAACAAAAATAGAGAATCTAGAACTAAAGCTAGAATTGATTCAGGAGCAGGTATTAGCGCAATTGACCAAAAATTAGCCTTATACTTACAATTAGGACCAATTCTTAAGAATAAAAAGATCAAACAAAGCCATGGCAAATCTATAAGACCAGTAGTTAGTGCTAAAATCGATGTAAATGGAAAAGAAATGGAAGCGGAATTTACGATTGCTAATAGGGAACACATGAAATATAAGGTACTTGTGGGACGAAACATTTTAAAGAAAGGTTTTCTTATCGACCCAAGCAAACATGCAGATGAATCAAGTTTAGAGTAAGTATTAAATTAATATTCAATTAAATAAAAAGCAAATTTATATGCGCACATATCAAATGGGGCAATAAAACACTAAAATGAGAGCAGCAATAATTAGTCTAGGAAGTAAAAGTTCACTTATGATTGTAGAAGAAATGAAAAAAGTCTTCGAAGTAGTTGATATGCTTGACATTAGAAAAATTGAAATAAGCATTGGCTCAAAAGCGACTGGAATTTTACATGAAGGAAAACCGATTGAAAAATATGATTGCGTTTTAATTAAAGGATCTTTTAGATATTCAGTTATCCAAAGTGCAATCGCATCCATCCTTGATGGAACTTGCTTTATGCCTTATGGGAAAAATTCATTTACAACAGTACACGATAAAGTCTTAACGCATCTAGCATTAGAAAAAGAAAAAATACCAATGCCAAAAACTTATCTAGCTCCAACTCCAGCAGCTGCAAAAGCAATCCTTGAGCAAATTCCATATCCAGTTATAATCAAAATCCCGAATGGAACTCAAGGAAAAGGAGTTATGTTTGCAGACAGCTTTGCCTCAGCTAATTCCGTTCTTGATACATTAACAACTCTAAGACAGCCTTTTCTAATACAGGAATTTATTGAAACTGATGCATCTGATTTAAGAGTATTTGTCGTTGGAGATAAAGTAATCGCGTGCATGAAAAGAAAAGCGGGTGGAGAAGATAAAAGAGCAAATCTTCACGCTGGTGGAAATGCAGAAATATTTTTGCCAGATGACAGATTAAAAAGAATTGCTATCAAAACGGCTCAAATTCTAAATGCAGGAATTTGCGGAATAGATATACTTGAAAGTCCAAGAGGACCTTTAGTTATTGAAGCAAATATCAGTCCTGGACTACAAGGAATAACTGCTGCAACAAAAATTAATATTGCTGAAATAATAGCTAAATATTTAATTGAAAAAACAAAAGAATTTATTGAAAATAAAAATAAAGCCACCTCACTACATAACCTAATTAACGACGAAAAAGTAGCAGAATTTTCTAGAGAAAATAGAAATAATAGCTATACTAATCACAATACTGGCAACAAATTTATCTCAAACAATAATCATAATAATACTAATTCTAATAATAACAATTATCCGCTAAATAAAGTAGATACTACAAAAATTAGCAAAAACAATATGATAATAACTCTTGACTTTAGAGGAGAAAGAATTTTGTTACCCAAAATATTAACTAAAAACTTCAAAGAAGGTGAAGAATATTTTGTAGAAGTAGAAAACGATGAATTACATATAAAGAAGTTTAAGTAAAATAATATATAGATTTTCTAAAAAACAAGACTCAATTTATTTTATCAATATATCTTTAATCCTAAGTTTATGATGCTTGTAAATTAAATCATGAATTTCATCAATAAATAAATCTTCGCTCAATTTTGCAAGTTCAATGATAATCAATTTTACATATCTTTTAGGAAGATTCTTAATAAGTTTCCCAATATTAACTTTAGAAATTAGTTCTTTTAATACAAGAATTATATCATCATCAATCAAAGTGTTCCTAAAAAGTCGCTTCAATTTTGAATTAGGAATACCTCTAATACTTTCAACCAATAACTTTGCATCATCAGCATCAAGTGCATTAATAATCAGACTAACTATTCTAAACAAAGTATTGTCAGTATCTTCAATTATTGAAACAGGAGTCTCTAATTCTTTTTGCGCCAACATATTTTTTGAGATACATAAATCAAGATGACGTGCAACTGATTTATACTGACGCAATATTTCATTAAATCCCATACCAATAAAGCCAGGACAAAAAAGTGAAGAATCCCCGAACAGATAAATATTGTTAAAAGAATGGCACTTAAGCTCACCTGTGGCATAGTAATCTATTTTATAATCCAAGATTTTATAATTAGAATCCAGATTTGAACAAAGTCCCAAAAAATTGTTTCGTAAATGCACTAACTTTCGTTTATCTTCAGAATACACAAAATCTAAAACAAAATAAGTATTTTTCTCTAGTTTAGTAACTCCTACAAAATCCCAAACATTATTTTTCTTTTTATTAAACGCATAATAACTATCTTGCTGTACAGTAGCCGAAATATGCGCACCATAACAATTCAAATATACAATATCTTTCACCAATTTTTTTTGTCTAACTATGGGAGAATTCATTCCACAGCAATCAATAAGTAATAACGCCTTAAATTTACCATTTACAACAACGCCCTTCTTCAGATTCCGAACACTTAAAAAAGATTCATGCTCAATAACAGATGCATTATTTTTTACACAAATACTCTGCCAATACTTCAGAACCTTCTCAGGATAAACTGTTGCATAATTATCATTAATTACAAACTCAGAACCACCTGCACTAAAATACCATTTCTTAAACGTCCCAGAAACACAAGATTTAGGAATCCCTAATTTTTTCAATCTATCTGAATAAGTCAACCAAGATTTATTAGTCTTCCCAATCTTTCCTTGCTCCATAATAAGAACCTTATATTTATTAGACAATTCAGATGCAATACTAAGACCTGCCGGCCCTGCTCCAGCAATAATTACATCATATTCTTCCATTCATAAAACATTAGATATATAGTTAATAAATATTTCGCCCGATTAAATAAACTTTTAAACTCCTACAACTAAGTAATAATCATGACTAAATCAAAAGTTGCAATTATATATTGCGACAGCTACAATGAAGAGAAAGTATATCAAGCTGTTAAAAAAGGCATCAATCTTATTGGCGGAATAAATCAATTTGTTAAACCAAAAGAAAAAATTCTTCTAAAAGTTAATTGTCTTGTTGGAACTAATCCGAATGATGCAGTTACAACTCATCCTTCTATTTTAAATGCAACAATTAAAATTCTAAATGAAAATTACAACGAAAAAAACAAACTAAATTTATCATATGGAGACTCACCTGGATTTGGAAAACCAGAAGCATCACTAGAAACTGCAGGTTTTAAAAAAATAGCAGAAAAATATAAAGTTAAATTAGGGGATTTCAACGACGGGAAATTAGTTGAATTCAAAGACGGAATTGAAGCGAAAAGTTTCAATATAGCTAACGCTTGTTTAGAATCTGACGGCCTAATAAGTCTATCAAAAATGAAAACACATATGCTTGCAAGAATTACTGGCGCAGTAAAAAATCAATTTGGATGCGTATACGGCCTTAACAAAGCAAATTATCATCTCAAAATTCCAAACCCAACAAATTTTTCTAAAATGCTTGTTGACTTAAATTTATTATTAAAACCAAGATTATACATAATGGACGGAATTGTTGCAATGGAAGGAAATGGACCTAGAGGCGGAACTCCTATTAACATGAATTGCATTATTATATCAAACGATCCTGTTGCGGTAGATAGCACTTTTTGCAGAATGATAGATTTAGATCCAATGTTAGTTCCAACAAACAAATACGGCAAGATTGCTGGCCTTGGGACATATGAAAAGCAAGAAATTGAGTATGTGGGCGACCCAATAAATAAATTTATTAACAAAAAATTCAACGTAGTAAGAAAACAAGTAAGCAACAATTTAATTAAATCCCTTATGCCAAAATTCCTTAGAAATATCATATATCATAAACCAATGATTGACTCATTAAAATGCATCAAATGCGGAATTTGTGTTAATGCTTGTCCAGTTGAAGGTAAAGCTTTACATTTCACAAATAATAAAAAAGATTCCCCTCCCAAATACGATTACAATAAATGCATCAGATGCTATTGCTGTCAAGAAATGTGCCCTAAAAAAGCAATTTATTCTAAAGGACGATAACCCTAATTTATAAAAAAGTAATTTAATTTAAATAAAACTATACATTTAAAATATATTTATTTAGAAATCGCTAAACCATACCATTTAGCAGGAAATGCAACCTGATTCCAATTAGTACCAGAATCACTTGATACATAAATATAATTTGCACTACCACCACTAAGACCTGATGCACTTGCAACTTGTCGAGAACCATCACTGGACATTGATATGAGGTCCCATCTAGCAACTTGACTTCTAGAAATCCTAGTTACACCATAATCTGATGATTCATATATTGAACCATTATTCGGAGGATTAGGGAATGATGCTGATGCAACTACAGAACCATCAGAACTAGTAGCAAGACCACTCCACTTTCCAGAACAAAGCACTCCCCAACTAACACCCGAATCATTAGAAACATATATTTTCCCAACGGCATCAGATACATATTGTTTTGAACCATTAGAAGACATTGCAGTAAAAGTCCAAAATCTATTTCCACCCAAAGTTGTTTTATTTAATTTAACTACCCAAGTACTACCTGAATCATTTGAGCCGTAAACATCTCCCATCCAACTTCCTGCAGTTTGATATTGGCCATTTGAAGACATAGCTATACTGTACCATAGAGCACTTACGCTTTTTGGAGTCCAAGTAGCACCATAATCTGAAGAAACATAAAGATTATCGGAATATAATGATGCAGTTTGATATCTACCATCCGCAGACATTGACAAACCCATCCATTGCTTATTTGCCCCAGCAGTTACCCACGTATTACCAAAATCAGATGAAATATATAACGGACCATTATATTCTCCTACAGTTATTCGTGACCCATCAGAAGACATAGCAAGGGCAGACCAATTTCTAATTGAGTTTTTTGAAGACCAAGTAACACCAAAATCTGAAGAAACATAAATAGTATTATTCCAAGCAGCAGCAGCAATAAACATTCCAGATTGATAAGTACCAACACTAACAGTAACAACATAAGTTTGAGTTGAACCATCTTGAGCTGTAACTGTATAATTGACTGGATTAGTAAAATCAACTACTATTCCAGAAGATAAATTTATTGTAGTATTATCAGAAATAGCTATTGAAGTATTTATCGCAGTAATAATTGTTCCAAAGGGAACTGAAATTGATATTGAATGATTTGTTTCATTAATAACTCCAACTACAGAAACTGGATTTGTAATATTAAAAGAGAGGATTGATTTATTAGAGTTTAAAGATTGAGCCCCATTTAAATTTGTCGAATTATAACTCTGTACATTTCCAGCAGTTCGTGCAGCACCAAGATTATCAGAATACAAAATCCCAACAACAGGCGTTTGTTTATCAGTCAATACATAATTAGTACTATTTACGGCAGAACAATTAACTAAAATACTTTGACCTATATTTAATACAATAGGAAGAGAAGGAACTGTGTTAGAAGAATTACAAGTTAAATTAGCTTGTTGATTTATACGAAACTCAGTAATTGTAATAGTATCATAATTATTATTTCTAAAATTAAATAAAGAGTAATTAGTTCCAATTGAAAAACTACTAACACCTACAACATCACTTGCTAATTTCAAATCAGATACTTTTTTACCAGAACTAGCACCAATTCCAGGAAATCCACCCATTGTATTAACTACAACTAAAGCTACAACTATAACTACTGCAAGTAAGATTAAGTATTCTGTAGCGGTTTGAGATTTTCTCATAATATATAACTCTCTTGACTCAATTTAAAAAGATTTGTAAATAATAATCTGAAAATTACTTAAATATTAATAATATCAAATTTTAAGATTGCCACTTCAAAATAGGATAAGTAGTATTAGTTTTCCAATTATTAACAAAACTCCAAGAAGTTAATGGCGCATTGCTAGAATTATAAAAATAAGAAACTCCTCCACTAGCAGCATTTTTCATAGTACAACCACTACTGCCACCACTATAACAAGTTGTAGCATTATCCCCAGGAGTATCAAACCAATAAACATTCGACAAACTTCCACTTGTTAATT
>CAZKZU010000046.1:0-11150 GCA_964557345.1 uncultured Methanosarcinales archaeon | reverse complement strand
TTAAAATGGGTCAAACCACTTCTTTGTCTAATAAAGTTTACATGGATATTACTCGATCTCACGTTATGTTAGTTTGCGGTAAAAGAGGAGGAGGTAAGTGCCTTACAGGAGATACCTTAATCACTCTTGAAGATGGACGAGAAGTTGAGATTAAAGATTTAGAAAATGAAAGTAAAAATATTCTTTCTCTTGATGAAAATCTTAAAATTAATTCTAGATTAAAAGAAGGATTCTATAAAAGAAATGTAAATACTATTCTTAAACTAAAATTAACATCAGGAAAAGAAATAAAACTTACTCCCGAACATCCACTTTTGACTAAAAACGGCTGGAAAGAAGCTCAGAATATAAATATTAATGATGAAATTGCGACACCTAAACAATTATCTTTTTTTGGAAAAAATATTTTAACTGATGCAGAAATTAAAAAATCATTATGTACAGAAAAAGTACCGAACATAATTTTTATGTCAACAAAATCAACAATTGCAAATTATCTCAAAAAAATCTTTAGTACAAATGGAAAGATAGATCAAAATAATCACTCATGGAATTTAACTTATAATTCAAATAACACCAGTTTTTTAAAGCAAATTCAAAGTTTATTACTTAAATTTGGAATATTAAGTCAAGTAAGCGATTCTTCAATAAGCATAAAACAAGAACAGCTATATAATTATATTCAAGAAATTGGAGTTAATAGCAAGAATAAAGAAATTGCTACTAAATTATTAAAAGAAATCATAACTCTTAAACCAATAATTACAACTAATTATTCAAATACCGTAGAAATTAGTAATGGCTCTAATCAAAAGTTACTAATAAATACAAAATTGAAAAATTCTAACAGTTATAATTCAGATATAAATTGGGATAAGTTAGAATATGTTGAGACACTTAATGGAAATTTTGAAGTCTATGACATCACTGTTCCAGAAACGCATAATTTTGTCGCTAATAACATTATAGTACATAATAGTTATACTTTAGGTGTCATCGCAGAAGGGCTCTCCGACATTCCAAAAGAAATTGCAAATAATCTGGCAATTGTTTTAGTTGATACAATGGGAATTTATTGGACTATGAAGTATCCAAATAAAAAAGATGATAAGCTACTAAAAGAATGGGGATTTGATGCTAAAGGATTGGACGTAAAAATTTATACTCCTGAAGAATATTATTATAAATATAAAGAACAAAAAATTCCAACCGATTTTCCTTTTACTGTTGCAGTTTCAGATCTTTCCGGAACTGATTGGTGTTTGACTTTCGAATTTAATGATAATGATCCATACGGAGTTTTAATTGATAAAGTTGTTAATGAACTTCATGAAACTGAAAAAGAATACGATCTTGATGACATAATTAAAGGAGTAGAAGCAGACGATTCTTCTGAAAAATATGTTAAAGCTGCAGTAATTAATCATTTTAATAATGCAAAGGAGTGGGGAGTTTTCAAGAAAAATGGAACTCACCTAAAAGACATTGTTAAAGCAGGACAAGTAACTGTATTAGACGTTAGCTGTTATGCAACTCATCCAAATGGATGGAATATTAAAGCACTTGTATTAGCACTTGTTTCTCAAAAATTATTTACTGAAAGAATGATTGCAAGAAAAGAAGAAGAACTTGAAGAAATTAACAATCAAGTTAGATATTTCGGCGCAGGTTCAGAAAATAAAAAACAAGAACCTTTGGTTTGGATTGTCGTCGATGAAGCACATGAATTTTTACCAAGAGAAGGAAAAACTGTTGCATCTCAACCACTTATTACAATTCTTAGAGAAGGAAGACAACCAGGAATTAGTTTAATTTTAGCAACTCAACAACCAGGAAAAATCCACACAGATGTTATGACTCAATCCGATATTGTTTTATCTCACAGAATTACTGCAAGAATTGATACTGATGCACTTTCTGTTTTAATGCAAAGTTATATGAGAAAAGGTTTAGATGAAGAATTAGACGGACTACCAAGAGTACAAGGTGCAGGAATCATATTCGATGATACAAACGAAAAAATGTATCCCGTAAGAATTAGACCAAGATTTACTTGGCATGGCGGATCTTCTCCTACTGCTATGACTGACAAAAAAGGATTGGATGATTTCTAAGTTCTGAATAATAATAGTACAGTTTTAATTACATTCTCAAAGAAATCTCAAAATTAATTATTAAGTATACTGCCTTGCTATGAGCAATTTGAACGTTGACATATATGGAGCAGCGACGAACGAAAGTGAGAAGCGTAGCGACTATTCTTGAGCGCCAGCGAAATAAAAGAAGTAAAGCGAATTGGCAGCATACTTAATAATGGCAAGAACAGAGTTAAATAATAAAAATATGATCTAAAAAAGACTAAAAAAATAAGTTAAAAATAAAAAACTTAAATCCCTAAATATTTAGGAGCATTTGCACAGAATTCTACTTTTAATGTTCCACCTGGAACTGCAGATATTCTTGCAACTAAATTGTATTGATTTCCTTCTATTAAGGAGTCAGGAGTTTCTCCATCAACTAATTCAAAAACTTGCATGTTAAAGACACCTAATTCTTCGAGGTTAGTTGCATCTTTGCCTACAAAGTCTCCTTTTTGGTTGCCATTAACTCTAGAAGTTCGTCCAATTATAAGATTGTGATTTTGAAGTTTTTCTAGACCATGAAATTCTAATTTTACAATTGAATCTGGAATTTGAAGTAATGCGTGATATTTCATTTTATCTTCACCAGGAAGTCTCATGAAATAAACATCTTGTTTAACATTAATTGTTTCGGGTTTCCAGTCGCTAGTTTTTAGCCAGTTAAAAAAATCATCATATTTGAATACCATAGTACATCAAAAGTTAATTGGAAAAGGTTATTTATATAATTAATTGATTAAAAAAGAAAAAATAATCATACTTTAAGTTAAAATTAGATCCAATTTTCTTGAATAATTTCGCCCTTTATACCAATAACTATTTTCTTAACCGGAATTTTTCGTTTTGCGTTTGCAAGAGCATGTTCAGCTATATTAAAAAGACCGCCACAGCAAGGAACTTCCATAATTATTACTGTTAGAGTGTTAATTTTTGCGTCGTCGATTAAACTTACTAGTTTGTCTAAGTAAATTTCTTGATCAGAGTCCAGTTTTGGGCATGCGATAATTAAACTTTTTCCTTTCAGAAATTTATCATGGAAATCACCAAAAGAATAAGCGACACAATCAGCAGATAATACAACATCTTTTCCTTTGTAAAAAGGAGCACCAGGATTTATTAGATGAAACTGAACCGGCCATTGTCTTAACATGGAAGGCATTTCCCCGTAATCAACATTGGATAATTTAACGTCTGAAAAATCAACTACTTTTGAACCTGGACAACCACAAAATTTTTGAGGTTTGGGAGTTTTGTCCTCTAGAGGATTTTCAAAACCATTTTCTTTAAGAAACGCCAGAGCTTGATTAAGATATTCAGCAGCATCATGTTCTTTTAAATGTAAAATATGAGCATTCAAAGTGTTTTTCCCTTTAGGAATAATATTTTCAGTTAAAACTTTTACTTCATCATAAGGCACAGCTTCTCGTTCTACAATCGTTATAGCACCTTGGGGACAATGACCTACGCACGCACCTAATCCATCACAAAATAAATCGCTAATTAAACGCACTTTACCATCAATAATTTGTAATGCACCTTCATGACAATTAGGAATACAAAGTCCACAGCCATTACATTTATCTTCATCTATTTTAATTATTTTTCTAATTGCCATATTTTTACCTTTTTTAGATACCTTCAAATTAATTAATTATTTGCGTATCTAATTTATATCTAGTATAAAATAGATACCTATTTAAATATGTACAGTATCTAATAGGATACCAATAAGATAATTATAGAAAAAACTAATTTTTATCATAATAATAATGCAAGGAGATAAACAATGAATGAGTCATGCACCGTATACCAAACAGTTGATGTTGTTGCTAAAAGATGGAGTCTTTTAATAATTCTTAGTATATATAAAAATAATAGTAAAAAAAGATATTCTGAAATAAAAAAAGATCTAAAAGAAATCACTCCGAAAATATTATCAAGCAGACTTAAAGAGTTAGAAGAAGAGAATATTATTAAAAAAGAAATAGATGTCAGTACAATTCCACTAAAAACCTATTATTCCCTTACTGACTCCGGGAAAGATTTAATGAAAATTATTGAGGAGATAAAAAAATGGGGAATTAAATGGCAAACTAAAAGTAAGAGATGTAATTCTACATTTTGCAAGAATTGTAATCTATAAATACCGCATTTGCCTAGTTTTTTATAAAAAAACACTATTTTGTCTAAAATAAAACTTTATAAATAAATTGCATATGGGTTGATTTAGGTGAAACTATGATTAAAGACATAAAAGCAAGACAAATTTTGGATTCTAGAGGAAACCCCACTATTGAGGTTGATGTAATTACAGAAAATGGATTATTTAGAGCAGCAGTTCCTAGCGGCGCAAGTACTGGAATTTATGAAGCTCTTGAACTAAGGGACGACGGGAAAGAGTATAATGGAAAAGGAGTAATGAAAGCTGTTAATAACACTAACAAGATGATTGCTCCAGCATTAAAAGGAATGGATGAAAAGAAACAAAAAGAAATTGATGAACATATGATTAAACTAGATGGTACTGAAAATAAAGGTAATCTAGGAGCAAATGCCATTCTTGGTGTAAGTATGGCAGTTTGTAGAGCAGGAGCTGCATCAGCAAAAATGCCTCTATACAAATATATTGCAAAAATTGCAGGAAAATCAACTGTTAATTTCAAAATGCCAGTCCCAAGTTTTAACGTAATAAACGGCGGAAAACATGCAGGAAATAAGTTAGCAATGCAAGAATTCATGCTTTTACCAGTTGGAGCAAAAACATTTGCTGAAGCTATGAAAATGGGATCAGAAACTTATCACATGTTAAAATCAGTAATTAAAGCAAAATATGGAATTGATGCATGCAACGTTGGAGATGAAGGCGGATTTGCACCAAATATTCTTGATAATAAAGAAGGATTAGAATTACTTAATATTGCAATTGACAGAGCAGGATATACTGGAAAAATTAAAATAGGAATGGACTGCGCTGCATCTGAATTCTTTAAAGACGGTTTTTATGACTTAGACTTTAAGAGTAAAGATAGTAAGAGTAAAATTTCTGGAAAAGATTTAACTAAATTATACGAAGAATTTGTAAATCAATATCCAATTGTATCTATTGAAGATCCATTTGACCAAGATGACTTTGAAAGTTATGCTAATTTAACTAAAGTTATTGGAAAGAAAGTGCAAATTGTAGGCGACGATTTACTTGTAACTAATCCAAAAAGAATTAAAATGGCTTTAGATAAAAAAGCATGTAATGCATTGTTATTAAAAGTAAATCAAATAGGATCAGTAACTGAAGCAATACAAGCTTGTCTTGATTCTCAAAAAGCAGGATGGGGAGTAATGGTATCTCATAGATCAGGAGAAACTGAAGATACATTTATTGCAGATCTTGTAGTTGGACTTTCTACTGGAGAAATTAAAACTGGAGCACCATGCAGATCAGAAAGACTTGCTAAATACAATCAATTAATGAGAATTGAAGAAGAGTTAGGCAAAAATTCTTATTATGCTGGAACAGATTTTAGAAAAGAGTAAATATTTTTTCTCTAGTTCTTTTTTTATTTTATATTTATTTCTTTTTATTTTTTTAAAGCACATTTAGTATTTAGCTACATTCTTAGAATACGAAAACTTAAACTTTAATTTTGTCTGCGATTAAATCAACTACAGGAATTGATTTTTCTTTACCACTTAATGAATTGATTATACCAATTATATAAAGAACTATTAAAATTATAGTAAGTCCTGTGCCGATAATCCAGCCAACGACTATTATCCAACTAAACAAAATATCGATAATTGTTGCAATCAAAGCCAGAAGAAAAAAAGCAAGACCTTGTTTTGCATAATATAACGCATATTTATCTTCTTTTTTTAATGCAAATACTAATAAAAAACCAATAAAAGGAAGAGCGAAACCTAAAATAGCCCATAGTTTAGAATCATTCAATTCATCCTGCGGATTTAATTTTTTAGACGCAGATTTTGTTTTAGTTGATTTATTTTTTGTCATTTTTAAATACAAATCTCTTGAAATAATCATATGTTGCGATTGCAACAAAAAATAGTTGTAAAGTTATAAATACAAAATCTCCTATGTAAATACTATAAACTTCTAATAAAATACCCCCAATTATATAGGCAATATCTTGATGTTTTCTATTATGCATAAGTATTGCGCAGGAAATTATTAAAAGCCCCAATACACCAAAAAATCTAAGCCATATTATTTCAATCATTTTATCTAAATAACACCCGTGTTGTTTTATTTCTATTGTGCAGTACTATAAAGTTCATAAAGTTTAATTCACTTAACGCTTTTTAAATATTTGGAGTGGGTCATAAAGTCAAAAAATCAGCTTTTTTGAAGATAATAGCGCCTATCATCTTCTGAAAAATGCTCTATTGCATATCTTAACATAGTTCTAGGCATAATTCGATAATGTCTTTTTAAAAATTGAACTTCTTTTTCACGACTAACTCTTTTTCCAACTTCACGCAACATCCAACCAACTGCTTTATGAATTAAATCATGAGAATCGGAGAGCAATATTTCTGAAATTTTAAATGTATCTTCAGCCTCACCACTGTATATAAAAGCAAATGTTGAAATAATAGCAATTCTTTTTTCCCATAAATCATTTGATTTTGCTAATTTGTAAAGAATAATTCTTTCCTGCTTTTTGTCAATTAGATAATTGCCAATTATCTTTGGAGCTGAAAGATCAACTAAATCCCAATTATTAATGTTTTTAGTATTTTTTAAATAAAAATCAAAAATTCTTTTTTTATCTTTTTCATTCGCTTTATTGTATTTTGCAACTAAGATAAATAAAGACGCCATTCGATGTTCATGAATTTTGCTGTTTAATAAAATCTGTAAATCTGGCAAAGAAAGGGCCAAATAGTTTTTTATGATTTGTCTAATATCGGGAACTTTAAGCCCTATAAAAATATCGCCCTCGCCATACTGTCCCTTTCCAGTCTTAAAAAATCGTTGAAGATTTTCTTTTTGGACTGGATCAGATTTCTTTTTCAGGTCAGAGATTAATTGTTTTAGACTCATAGTTTTATTTCCCGCACATAATTTTGTAACAACAATATTATTTTTTACTTGAATAATAATCAATTACGTTTTTACCAGACCAAGGTTTCGCATCACTTTTTTTGAAACCAAGTAATTTTAAGTATTTTGCAATTATTTTTTTATCTTCCACTTCCATTTCTATAAATAAAGGAATTCCGTCTAATTTGTCGAATTCAAACTTTGCATCTTTAAGTTTATAAGAGATTCTTTTCTTGGAAAATATTTTTATCTTTTTTAAACCAAGACCGGACAATAATTTTGCAGTTTTTGCCATATCAGCAACTTCTATTTCTATTTCATCTGCAGATTTAACGGATTTTGAAATTAATTTTTGTTTAAATGTCAAAAATGTTTTTTTACCTTCTTTTCTTAACCTAAGATGTTGATTATTTTTGTGTAAAGAATTATCAGGATAATCATAAATTATTGTATCTAAATCACCTTCAAATACTTTTTTAGCACCAAGAGATTTTAGTTTTGCTACAGTTTTATTAAAATCTATATCTAATATTTTTACTTCAATTTCATTCATAATGTAGACTAGCACAAGAGAGTTAATAAAGATTACTATATGATAACACCTGCGCAAATATCCGTCAATAAATAAAACACTACATTTAAATATAAGTCTTGTTTATACAATTACATGGAAACAAAAAGTGAGTATATTCCGCAGCGTAGTTAATTGTGCCTATTCTATTTTCAATAATTTAGCTAATACAAATTTTTTCTTAAAATATCTACTTATAAAAAAAGGCGCAGCCCTTGCAGTAATCGCCCCCAGATAATAATATTCTAAAATTTTAACATAAAAAGATTGAAAATACTTGTAATAATTAAAACATATCATGAGACTATTAAAATTATTTTCGAACATCAAAATTTAATTAATACTAACAAATATATTCGAGGAAAAATGCAAATCATAAAAATAGGAACAAATTGTTTTTTCAATGGAAATCAAATCAATGAACATTTAATGAGAAAAAAAGCAGAAGAAATTATGCAATTAGAAGATGTAGCTATTGTAGCATCAGGCGCAATTAAATTAGGAAAGATCGCAGAAGGTGTTGTGAAACAAAACAACGAATTAAGTTGTTTAGAATTGCAAGGATTTGCAAGCGTAGGTCAAAGACTATTGATGAATCACTATGCAAATTTGTTTGGATATAATGTGGCACAATTACTTTTAACGGAAAATGCTCTTAAATATGAAAATGATATAAGAGAATTAATATCAGAAAATCTGTCGAAGGGAAGAATTACTATTATTAATTACAATGACGGAATAGATTTTGAGGGAATTAAAAAAGATAACGACACTCTTGCAGCACAAATTGCAATATCGTGTAAAGCAGATAGACTAATTATACTTGGAAGATACGATGGCTTTTTTGATGAGAGAGGAAACCTTATTGAGGTTGTTAACGAAATAAATGGTGCAACGTACTCACTTTGTAATGGAAAATCAGAGGATGGAAACGGAGGATTTAAAACAAAAATTGATGCAGCAAAATTAATGATGAGTGCAGGAATTGAAATGATAGTAGGAAATGTAAATCATTCAGTTATTGACGTAATAGAAGGAAAAGTAAAAAGAACAATATTTCAAAGGCAGAGTTCGGTGCGAGGTGCTGATACAAATATTTATAAAACGTAGAAGCAATAGAATAAACAAGGGTGATTTTATGTTAATTTGGATAAATATAATTGGAGCAGTAGCAATTGTTGTAATTTTAGCAGGATTTAGATTGCTATATCAATACGAAAGAGGAGTTGTTTTTACTTTAGGAAAATTTTCAGGAGTAAAAGAACCAGGACTTAGATGGATTATTCCAGCAGTTCAAACTATGAGAAAAATTGATATGAGAATTAAGACTGCAGATATTCCTAGACAAGAAGTTATGACTAAAGATAACATTTCAATTTTAGCAAATGCGGTTGTTTATTTCAAAGTTGAAAAACCAGCAGATGTTGTAATAAAAATTGAAGATTTTGAATATGCTGTAAGACAATACACTCAAACTGCAATTAGAGATGTATTCGGAAATTATGAGTTAGATTTTGTTTTAACTGAAAGAGAAAAGATTGCTGAAAGCATTAAAAAAATTGTTGATGCTGAAACTTCAGGTTGGGGAGTAGATATTGAATCTATTAAAATCCAAGAATTAGAAATGCCTGCTGAAATGAAAAGAGCAATGGCAAAACAAGCTGAATCTGAAAGAGAAAAAAGAGCTATGATAATTACTGCTGAAGGAGAATTAAAGGCAGCAGAAAATTTACAAAAAGCAGCAGCAGTACTTGGAAAAAGTCCAGTTGCAATACAACTTAGAACTTTACAAACAATTCGAGATATTGCGTCAGATCCATCTGAAAAGATTATTTTATTTATGCCGTCAGATGCAGCAAATATAGTTAAACAATTTGTAGGTAAGAAATAAATCTTACTTAATTTTTTTATTTTAATTATACTATTAGACATATTTATAATAAATATTAACTAAAAAAATTAAACAAAATAATAATATAGTAATAACAAAAAGGATAAAATGCTAGATAAAAAAACTCGATATTTACAGATTGCATTCAATGATGATTTGTTTTCAGTAAATAGAATTCTCCCATCAATAAATTATGATCCTAGAGTTATAATTGAGGCAGGAACTCCCTTCATTAAAAGAGAAGGATTTAAAGGAATTAATAGAATGCGTCAACTGTGGAAAGGAATTATTGTTGCTGATTTAAAAATTATGGATGGAGCTAGGGGAGAAGTCGCATTAGCAAGTAGTGCAGGAGCAAATGCAGTTACTATTTGCGGCGGCGCACCAATTGAAACAATTAACCTTGCAATAAAAGAATGTTTGGCACTGAATATGATTTCGATGATTGATATGATTAATGTTGAAATGCCCATGAAAATTCTAATTGAACTAAAAACACCTCCGAATGTTGTTATCTTACATAAGGGAAGAGATGAAGAAACAACAAAAGGAAAAGTTATTCAATACAAAAATGGATCGAAGATTAAGGGTAAATATGACGTTTTAATTTCTGCAGCAGGAGGAGTTGACCTTCGAGAATCAAGAAGTGCAATTTTTAATGGTGCAAACATTGTTGTTGTAAACGTGGTCGATGAATCAAATCCATGGAAAGGAATTAACTCAAATGAAGATGTCGCAACTATTGCTGAAGAATTCTTAAAGACGATTGAATAAGTAAATTGAAAAAAATAAGATATCTAATTATTTTTATATCTCTCAAAATATTCTGAATCTTTTATTTCTATAATTATATTCCCTAAAGTAAATTTGTTGGAATCAGTTTTCGTAAAATAACCTTCTTCAACAACAATTTTCTGACTATAACTTCCCGGACTTAATCCAATTGTTGTAGTAACCTCGCAATGCGGATTACCATTTGAATCATTGCCAGTAAGCATTATCGAATAACGTTCACCTGTTTTATTTAGATGCCAGCCAGTCATTACATCTGATGGCATTGGACGCACATAATGCTCTGTAGAAGGGATTTGCGTTGTTGTCGATATATCATTTTGTGAAACATCTTTTCTGCACCCGACAGCAAATAGTGCTCCAGCAACAGTTAATCCAAATACTATATTTTTTAGTGTTTTATTCATTTTAGTTTCCTCTTTTTTTAAGTAGTTAGGTTTTAGTCTGTAACCACTCTAAAGGAGATAAAGTAAAAGGATATATTTAAATATTAGGTCCCCCCTGAGGGAGCCTTAAGTACTAGAGACGGAAGGAGAATGTAAATATAAAATGGATACAAAAATACTTAATAAAATCGGCTTGACGCAATCAGAACAAAAGGTTTACCTCGCTCTTCTTGACCTGGGAGATTCAACACGAGGAGATATTGTTAATGAATCCGGGATTGCGGGATCGAAAGTATATGAAGTACTT
>CAZKZU010000045.1:0-11533 GCA_964557345.1 uncultured Methanosarcinales archaeon | reverse complement strand
TATGAATATCATAAAATTGCATTAAAAAGAACTAATGACTGGGCATTACAATCAATTAAATATCATAATAAAAAACAAGCACTTTATGGAATTGTTCAAGGTGGAAAATATAAAGATCTCAGAATTGAAAGTGCTAAATTTACAAATTCACAAAAATTTGATGGAATTGCAATAGGTGGATCTTTTGGAGATTCTTATGGAGACTCAAAAAAAGCAATGCATGAAATTTTAGATTGGATTATGCCATATTTAGATGAAACTAAACCAAAACATATGTTAGGAATTGGTGGAATAGATGACATATTTGAATGCGTAGAACGAGGAATTGATACATTTGACTGCGTACATCCAACAAGAATTGCAAGAAGAGGCAACCTTTTTGTTTTACCAAAATCTGGCGGAAATCTTTCCAACAAATTTAGACTAGCAATAAAATCCTCATCCAACAAAACCTTCAAAGGCCCAATAGATAAAAACTGCACTTGTTCTACATGTAAAAGATATTCAAGAGCATACTTAAGACATCTTTACATCAACGGAGAAATCGCCTACTTCAAACTAGCAGCAAAACATAACATCCACTTCATGTTAAGACTCATGGAAGAAATAAGAGCAAGTTTGAAGAAAGGAACTTTCCAAAAGTTGAAGAAGACTTGGTTGAAATAACCTTCTTATAACTATATTATTCTTTCACAGTTTACAATACTCTTTTAAACCCCCTTTCCTTCACGTTAATCATGTCAAATAAAGTAAGAATTCATCAATTTTTGAGTAGCACAGGTATTTTTAAGTCTAAAGGTGCAGTTTTTGATGCATTAAAAAAATCAGAAGTAAAAATAGATGGAAGAATCGTAACAGTTTCTAATTTTCAATTAAATCCAAACACACGAGTTGTTACTTGGAAAGATAAGCCATTAACTGCAGTAGCTGAAGCAATATACATAATTTTAAACAAACCAATGGGTTATTTATCAACTAAATTAACAAGATCTGATGCCGGTCTTGGCAAAAGAAGTATGTTTGATTTATTCTCTAAAAACTTTTCTGAAACTGAAAACAATAGTTTATTTGCGGTAGGTAGACTTGATGAAGATACTTCTGGATTAATCATTGTTACAAACGATGGTAAACTTGGTTCAAGATTAACTCAACCAACACATGAAATTGCAAAAACATATGAAGCAGAAATTGAAGAACCTTTAGCACCATTTGACCAAGAACAAATTGAAAAAGGAATAACTATTGTGCTTGAAGAAGACGGCCGTTTTGAGGAATATACTACAGTCCCTTGTAAAATCATTGTTGACAAGAAAAAACCTGATAAAATCAAAATAACTATCTCTGAAGGTAAAAAGAGAGAGATAAGGCGAATGTTTGAAAAAATCAGTAACAAAGTAATGACTTTAAAGAGAATTTCTATTGGAAACCTTGTTTTAGGCGACAACATAAAACTAAAAGAAGGCGAACTTAAAAAAGTAACAAAAGAAGAGATTGAGAAATTGATATTCTAAACTTTTTCATTAGTTTAGTCCTGTTATCGCCCACATGTTGGAAGTATTTTATCTGCAAATATCTTACTATACCTATTTTCATGCTAATTTAGCCCTTTTTACTAAAGATGCATAAAACAATTTATTAGTCAGTTTTCGTCACTCCTCTATTAAAATCGAAATCTTTTAAAACACCCCCTTCAAACCTAACTTCAAGGGTGATCTTAAATGGTTATTAAAAAAGATACATTAAGTAAAGTAGGCGTATGGGCCTTTACAGTAGGAATAATCCTAGCATTATTAGCAGGATTCATTGACATAAAATTTAATTGGATTATAATTCCATCATTAGTAGTAATAGGAATTATCGTTGGTTTATTGAATATTTCAGACCAAGAAACAAAATCTTTCCTGATGGCATCTGTTGCAATTATGATTGCTTCATTTACTGCAGGTAATGCAATTGCTTCTGGATTAGCATCTTTAGGATTTTTAGGAAAATACTTGTTAAGTGTAATCAGTAGTATTAACATTGTAGTATTCCCAGCTACTATTGTAGTTGCATTAAAATCTTTATTTGCTTTATCTAAAGATTAAGTAAACTATAGATTTAATTTTTCTTTTTTTAATTCTTAGATTTGTTTAATTACTCTTCCTAATCTCAATCATTTATATTTCTTTATAAAACAAGTATTTCTAAAATCGCAAATATTTCGGTTTTGCAAGAAAATCCATTATAAATGAATTAATTTTTTTAAAACTAATGGAAAATATAAATAAAAACGATAATCAAACTGAAAACAAAGGTAAACTGCAAAAACTGAAAGATTTTGCAACAAAGACGCAATTAAAGAAAAGATCTGCTCATTTAGCAATCGGAACTATATATTTAGGTTTAGCATTAGGCGCAGGACACATAGTAAAATCAGAACTAAAACAAAAAGATAATTATTACTCCGCTATTGAAAATATATGTACAACAATCGATCAAAAGTCAAAATACATTGATGAAACGATATTAAGTGAAATGCCAGTACAAAAAACAAATTTAAGACAAATTTCAAATGATTTAGGTGAAATTTTAACTTTAAGTTCTTCAAGCAGTGATTTACGTAATATGCAAAAATCAACAATGCTTTTAGATTCTTTTTATAGTCCGGATTCTCAATTAGAACAAAAGTTAGCTAAAAAATATCTTTTAGAATCTAAGGCTGATTTAACTTCAATTAGGAAAGATTATGAAAATAAAAGATATCCGACTGATGGTGCGGCGATTTTACTTATTGGTTCATTACTTGGGCTTGTATTTGCAACATATAAAGGATATCGTGCTATTTTAAATCCTTAAAACTAACTTTACTTATTATTTTTTTTATTTTCGAAATATTCTAAAGCAATATCATTGCAATTAAACGCAAAATCATTTTTATTTTGAATTAGATAGTCTTCATTAATCCATTCTCCACTTTGTCCTTCCATAACTTTAATTTTAGCAAGATTTAACTTAGAATCCACTATAGCAAACATAAATATTTCATAACCGTCATAAATAAATTTCTTCCAAAATTTTAATTCTCCAAACTCATAGCCAACAAGTTCTTCTTTTAGTTCTCTATACATTGCTTGTTCAGCCGTTTCTCCAAATTCAATTTTACCTCCAAATGTTCCAAGAAGATTTGGGAATGGTATAGTTGACTTATTATCTCTTCGTTGAAGTAAAATTTGTCCTTCTCCATTATCGATGATAATTCCACATGTTGATCGATTATTTGACATAATTGAATAAAAATTCAACTAGTTTATAAAATTAAAGACTAATGATATATTTGATATCGATTAAATATAATAAGGCTAGTAAACACCTTTTTTTAATGGCAATTAAACAATTAAGACAATCAGCAAGCTTATTAGGCTTAGTAGGAATTATCGCAATTACAGGCTGCGAACAATCATCAAATGATTCATCTTCTAATGAAGATTCTACGTACACAAATTCTCCTTCTCAAAAAACTGATGGCAATTCAGATGGCGGCAGTTCAAGAAATGATTCTCAAGTAATTGATCTAGGTGGTCACATGTTTAATGGAGAAAAGCAATTAGTTACTGCAAGAGTTCGTGCAGGCCAAACTTATAATGTAGCTTTATTATGTAGCAATGATGGTGATTCTGATACAATAAACATTTATGCTGATGGAAATTCATTAGGCTCATATCAAACTGCTGAAAATCGTCTTGGGGGAAGTGGTTGGTATGTAGATCAAAGAGGCTATTATCAACCATTTGTTGCAGCATCAGATACAGTTGTTTTTACAATTGAAACTAAAACTGATTCTTGGGGCACTTGGCCAAAAAGTCTTGAATTAAGTTTAGCAAGTCCTAAATAAGAAATGAAACAACATTTGTTTTTTATTATTGAATTATTTTTGTTATTTTCTAACAGGTTTAACTTATTTAAGCTTATCGTCGTATTTTTTAGATCCAATTAAATATACAACTCTATTAATTCCTTTGAGATTATTAGTAATTCTATTGCTTAAATTCGCCATAAACTCAGAATCCCAAATTGCTTTTCCCTCATTAAACAATGTAATTTCTGCAACATAAGCATATGTTTTTTGATCTCCTTGCACACCGATAGTTTTAACGTCATAAATTCTTACATCAATAGAATCACTTTGAATATTAGTTCTAGATAATTCTGCAATTAAAATCTTATCTACTTCTTTTGCAAGTCCTGTTAATTCAATTAGATTATCCATTTACTAAATAGAAAAGAGTCTCAATATAAAAAACTGTTGATTATAAATAGAGAGATACCTTTAAATATATGACAAATGTAATATTCATCATGCACAGAAAACATAAAAAAACATTAGCAATAGTCTTAGGAGTAATTTTACTTCTTTTAATAATATTTTCAGTAGTTGCAATATACAAAAATAAACCGACACGAGTTTTACTTGAAACAAGCAAGGGAAATATCACAATTGAACTTTACAAAGAACAAAAAATTACTTCTGGCAACTTTGAAAAATTAGTTAACCAAGGCGTTTATGATAATACTATTTTTCATAGAGTTATATTTGCATTTATGATTCAAGGAGGAGATCCTACTGGAACAGGTTATGGTAGTTCAAGTATTCCGAAAATTCCTGACGAATTTAATGGAATTCAACAGAATAATCGTGGAACAATTGCTATGGCTAATGCAGGTCCAAATACTGGTAGTAGTCAATTTTTTATCAATACAGTTAACAATAATGGATTAGATGGAAAACATCCTGTTTTCGGAAAAGTGATTTCCGGAATGGATGTGGTTGATGTTATTTCTAAAGTAAAAACTGGTGCAAAAGATAGACCTTTAGAAGACGTTCGACTAATTTCTGCAAAAATAATTTAGATTTAATTCTAAAAAGAACAAAATTGTAAGTATTTGCCTTATTTAGGACATTTGTTCAATAAAATAGACATTAACTATAAATATAGTCATTACTTCCCTAATTACATGGCGGATAAAATAATAACTCAACTATCTGATATAATTTCAAACACCGACAGACCAGATCAACAAAAACTAAGAGATAATAACATCAATCTTGGTCTAAGAGATGATCAGGGAGCAGGGATTGTTGTCGGGGCAACTACAAAAGGATGTGTTATTGGTTATGAAAAAGAACCCTTAGCAAAATTTATAGGCGAAGACGGGGAGGGACATGAAGTTGACCCAATATTGCTATATGAAACTTTAAATGGCAAAACGCCTACATCCACTGAACTTAAATCCTTTATTCCAAAAGCACGAGAAATTTTGCCCTATAAAATGAAACCCGTAGAAGGACAATTATTCTATTCAGGAATTGAAATTAATGATATTGTAAATGCACACAAAGAAACATTTGGATACGAAGAAGTTGCTTATCTTTTACTTACGGGAGAATTACCGAATAAAGAAAAATTAGCTGACTTTGTAACATATATGAGATCAAGAAGAAGTTTACCTTCAGGATATAGAAATTCTTTAATTCATCAATTTTCGACGAATAATCTAATGAATTCAATGCAAACAGCTGTGGATAATTTATATTACCTGGATGAAAATCCAGATTCAATTTTAGTTGAAGATATAACTAGACATAGTATTGATTTAATTGCAAAATTTCCGTCATTAGTTGCCTATGCATATCAAGGTTACATGTACAAATATAATGATGCTGACTTAAATATAATTTTTCCGTCAACAAATGTAAGTCCTGCTGAGGATTTTTTAAGGATGTTCAATCCTAATAAAAAATATACTTCCGATCAAATAAAAATGCTAGATACTTTTTTAATTCTACACGCGGAACATGGTGGCGGCAACAATAGTACTTTTACTACTCGCGTAGTTTCATCGACAGAAACAGATACATTTAGTTCGATATCTTCAGGACTGGCCTCCTTGAAAGGTCCGCTTCATGGAGGAGCAAATGAAAAAGTTATGGCCATGATGAAAGGCATAATGAATAATGTTAAAGATTGGAATGATAACGAAGAAATATATGGATACTTGAATAAAATTATAAAAAAAGAAGTCGGAGATAAATCAGGAAAAATTTATGGGCTGGGTCATGCTGTTTATACTTTGTCAGATCCTCGTGCAATAATTATCAGACGTGAAGCTGAAAAATTAGCCCTTGAATCTGGAAGATTAGATGAATTATATTTATATGATAAAATTGCAAAACTTGGGCCCATCGCGTTTCAAAAAGTAAAAGGGCATAGTAAAGTTATTTGTCCAAATGTTGATTTTTATTCGGGATTTGTACTAGATTGTTTATCCATTCCTAAAGAAATTTATACTCCTCTTTTTGCAATGGCACGAGTATCGGGGTGGTGTGCTCACAGATTAGAACAGTTAGTTCAAAACAGAATAATTAGGCCTGCATATTTTGAGCTTATAGAGCCTAGGAAATATGTGGCGTTAGATCAAAGAACTTAATTTATTTTTATTCTTTTTTTCATATTTTATTAGAAGATATAACTATAAACTAGTCCTGCAATATATCCTAGCGTAGATTCAACAGCAGTTTTAGATACCGCAATAAGTGTTGGTTTAAAATAGATTTGAGTATTTAATTTTTCTTCTAGATTTTGAATGTTTTTTACAATTTTAGGTCGTAATCTTAATTTAGCTTCTTTAGTTAATTTAGAATACATTTCATTTGTGCCATCTTCTAATTTAACATATAAAGTTCCATCATGTAATTTTTTAGCAACTTCTTTGTTAATTTTTTTCGACATTGCATTTTTTAATTTTAATAACGTCGGGGTTGCAATCAAAGAAATTATGGTTGGAGCATATTTTGTTATATATTCTATCTCTTTACTAGTCTCTATTCCTTTACCTTCTCTATATCCAATATAGAAAGATAAACAAAAAGTAGATAGTTCAAACGCTGCTGAACTTAAATATTTATAATTCATTTTGCAATACTAAACATTTCAATTAAACTCAATTTAATACAAAAATCTATTCAACAAGATGTATTTTCATCATATTCATATTTCCAGGTGTTGTAAATGGAATTCCTGCAGTAAATACAACTGTGTCTCCTTTTTCAACAAGTTTCTCTTTCAATATTGTATGAACTCCGTGTTTAATTAAATCATCCATTGTTTCTGGTGTTTCAATTAAAATTGGTATTACGCTCCACCATAAATTAAGTTTTCTTATGTCTCGTTCATTTGGAGTTAATGCAATAATTCTAGTTCCTGGCCTATTACATGAAATAGTTTTTGCAGTATGTCCAGACATTGTACATGTGACAATAGCCGCTGCTTTTACTTCATGTGCTGCAAGACAAACTGATCTACTAATTGCATTACTAATCGAAGAAATACAAGTTAAAGTTTTTAATCCATTAAAGTCCATACGTGATTCTGTTTGTTTTGCAATTTTTGTCATCATTTCAATAGCTCTAAGAGGGTATTTTCCACCAGCAGTTTCTCCACTAAGCATAATAGCATCTGCACCATCAAAAATAGCATTTGCAACATCTGTTACTTCTGCTCTTGTAGGTCTTGGATTTTTAGTCATTGATTCAAGCATTTGAGTTGCAACAATTACTGGCTTGCATGCTTCTTGACATTTTTTTATTATTAATTTTTGTGCGTTTGGAACTTGTTCTATTGGAATTTGTACGCCTAGATCTCCTCGTGCAACCATTACAGCATCAGAAACTGCAATAATTTCATCTAAATTTTTCATAGCTTGAGGGCACTCAATTTTTGCAATTATTAATGCGTCAGAGCTATTATCGTCCAATAGTTTTCGCATATCTAACACATCTTGTGCGCATTTAACAAAAGATTGTGCAATGAAATCTACTTTGTTTTCAGCTCCAAATTTAATATCTTCTTTATCCTTTTGACTAATTGAAGGTAAATCTACTTCTACATTCGGAATACCAACATTCTTTTTAGTATTAACTTCTCCGCCAACTATTACGGTACATAATACGTCTTTATCGAAAACTTGTTTTACTTTTAATTCAATAGTTCCATCAGCAAAATAAATAAAATCTCCTGGAACTACTGACTTACATATTTTTTTATAGCTTATTGCTATAACTTTATCAGTACAAACTACATCTTCTGTCGTTAAAAGTACTTCTTGACCATCAATAAGCATTTCTTTTTTAGCAAAAGTTCCTAATCTAATTTCCGGTCCTTGTGTATCTAAAACTGTTGCAATATGAGTATTTAATTTTTTATTCATTTCATTTATAATATCAATTCGAACTTTATGTTCAACATAATTTCCATGAGAAAAGTTTAATCTTACTAAATTCATTCCTGCTTTTGCCATTTTTTCTAGCATATCGGGTGCATCAGATGCTGGCCCCATTGTGCATACTATTTTTGTTCTAACCATTTATATCAAGTTCTCGATCAATAATATAATCATTTCTCGTTGTAGTAGTATTTAAAGATTACTTTTATGAATTAATTTAATCTTCTTCGGTCTTAACTAATAACTGTTTTATTTTTTTCTCTATTTCATTCCAATTAACTTGAACTAATCTTAAGGCCATTTTTTTGTTTTCAGAATTTACTTTTAGATCAATTACTATGCTTAAAAGCCTCTTTATTTCAGCTGTAATCGCAATTTCTTCTGCGTTAGTGATATTAGTCGCCGAAATTAAATTAACCATCTTTTCATATAGTTTTTTTAAAATTTTGAGGCTTTCTTCAGAGTTATTGCTGCTTGTATAAGCTACAACTGTCATCATTGCAGTATTTTTAAATGAATACAATTCTTTAATTAATATATCATATGAGCCAGTACTTGTGCTAATATTGCCCTTTTTTTTCCAGAATTCGAACATTTCTATACTTCCAAAGGTAATTATTTCAATAATAATTACTTACTAATTTTCAGTTTTAATTTATTATTTTCTTTTGTCATAGATGTTAATATATTAATCATATTTTCTGCTAAAACTAGTTTGTAATTGCTATTCCATTCAATTCCCATAGTTGCAATTAAAAACTTGCGAATGTCTTCAAGTTCATGATTATCAGAACTAATTTTTTGTTCATCAGTCATGCTTTCAAATATTTGCTCTATAAGTTTAAGCATATCTGCAGAGTATTGTTTAACGCTACGAAGTGATCCTTGCGGGTCTCCAATTTTACCAGTTGAAGTATGACATTCAACGATAAATCTATCCATACAAAGATACGTGTGATTATGAAACACTTCTATTAGCTTCAAAATCAAAGATTTTGTTTCATCAGATAATTTTATTTTCTCATTTATATTACTAAACATTGCTTTTCTCCTATATTCTACTTATTTTTTAATAATTAATTACTTATTTTTGTATCTAGTGTTTGCAATTCTTTAAGTACTGAAGTTAGCACATTTAACATCTTTTCCGCTAAAATAATTCTACTATTAGCTGCAATAGAAGGGTTCCAGTTTATATCTCTAATCAATGAAGTCAATTTAATACTCATTTTATTAAATTCTTGAGCGCCAAATTTGTTCTTTTGCTCATCAGTCATACTATTAGTTATGATCTTGATAGTTTCAAGCATATTAGCAGCTTGAATTTTAAGTTTTTTAAGTGAACTTTCAGGATCTTCTCTAGAATTAGTTGCATGACATTGTAACACAAATTTTTCTGCTTGTTCTTCCATATCATGTTTAAATACATAAATTAGCTTTTTGATCAAATTAGTGGTTTCTGTGGACAATTCAATAGTTTTACTTTTTATTCCAAACATAGTAGTTCCTCTCAAATGTTTAAATATTAATTTAAACGCATATTTACTTCCATGTTCTTATTTAAATAGTTTCTTAATTGATAAGTAGCAGATTTAACTTTAGGCTGATTTATTGAATGAAATTCTAAAAAATGTTTTCCAAATCCGGGGTTAAATACATCAATTAAACCAGGAATTGTATATTTGAATGCCATTGCTTGATACCAATAATTCCAACTTTCAAACGGTATGTCCTCTCCTATTTTACTAGGGTGAACATTATTTTTCAAAAATCTGTAAAATTTTGAATGTTGAACGGCATTTTCTGTTACTTCTGTTTGACTTCTAGAAAAAGCATCAATTTCTTCTAAAAGTTCTTTAAAAATGATAAGGACGGCTGTTAAGAAATATTTGTAAATTTTCTTCACATTTAGCTAACAGGATGTGTTCTGAGTTAAGCAAGTCTACTTTAAACTCTAGTGTATTATTTTTTTCCATTAGTTTTATGATAAATGGGGCCTTTATAACTATAGCAAACTACTCGCGAGTTTCTTTACAGACAATACTTGTAGCAATACGTTATACTACATACGTATTATTATATTTTAAAGAAATAAAAAAGCATCTCCTATGCACATACGTTTTACTACTATGAAAAATATCCTGAAACTCGCCAAGCTTGACTTGTAATTGCGTAGAACTACGTTTTACTACTTAAATATATTATTCGCCCACTTATGAACTATCCTTAATATAAAAATGAGGCGAATAAACAAACGTAGTAAAACATATAACTACTTTAACTTACTTTGAATAAGCTCAGCTTCGTTGATAAGAATTTCAATGTTATTTATTGGTTCGGAGTGAGAAGAAGGAACTGAAGTGGCGGCTGATCTTAATAAACTAACGGCTAGTTTTAAATTACCATCAAGAAATAATCTATCTCCAGCTATAATAATGTCGATATACCTATTTCTTTTAGAATTTTGTCTAAAGTAATTTAAAAGAGGAGTATAATGTTTTACTACTAATTCATTTATCGGCTTGGAAAATAGGTGCGCATATGGTGCTTTTTCATAGTATCCTGCATTAATCGCTGAATCCATAATTTTGAAAAATATTAGTAATATATAAACCTGTGTAGAGTAACGTAATACTACACAAGACTATTCGCCAAATATTAGCCTTTTTGTACATCTTGAAAAAGTACCTTTTTTCCCAAGTTTAAGCTGATTCGGGATTATCCCTTATAGTTTTAACCAACCACCCCATTTGTGCATAGAATGGCAAACTCCTGTTGTTTAGGTCAGGTCAATCAGATTAACAATCGAAAACTTGTTTCAATTATTAATTCGGGATAATTGCTGACTTTAAAATATCCTAATTTAAACAAAAACATAATTAAGGCATAATCCCTTAAAAAACAGATTTTTTCATAATAGGCTAAATCGGTATAATTCCGAAAATTTCCAAAACTACTTTCTTACTGCAAATTTAGTCCAAAACTACCCCTTTTCCCTGTGGGATAACAAGACACGCTAAATATAAGTCTTCAGAAACCTAATAAAGCACGTTTTGATAATATAGTTCTATCAAAATACGCAGGTTATCAAAATATTCGATGCTTTTCTGAAATGCTTTGAAAGTAGTATAACATATTGCTACGTCTTTAATTTTTTAACACACATAAATATAATTTTAATAAAATATACTTTAATAAATATTTAGTTAAAAGCTAAAGAAAAATTAAATCTACTTTTATTAGAACTTGTAGTGAAATGAGTTACTACATT
>CAZKZU010000044.1:0-11817 GCA_964557345.1 uncultured Methanosarcinales archaeon | reverse complement strand
TTCCGCGCTCGCAAGAGCATAAGAGGTTATCATGATTTAGTCGGAAGGAATTATTTTTCCTTATTCCAAAACTTATATAAACTCCTTCTGCAATCATAACTCTGGGTGGTAATATGAGTTTTGTAAATGATTTTAAGGCGTTTGTCATGCGCGGAAATGTTGTAGACATGGCAGTGGGTATCATAATAGGTGGAGCTTTTGGTAAAATAATAACTTCTCTTGTAAATGATATAATAATGCCTCCGATTGGAATGCTAATTGGTGGTGTGGATTTTAAGAATTTGGCTTGGGTATTAAAACCAGCTACATTGACAACTACTGCAGTTGCTATTAATTATGGTGCTTTCATAAACACATTAATTGATTTCATAATAATTGCCTTTGCAATCTTTATGATGATCAAAATGGTTATGAGATTCCAAAAGAAAAAAGAAGAGGCCCCAGTTAAAGCTGCTCCTGTGCAACCTTCTGAAGAAGTTAAATTGCTAAGAGAAATCAGAGATAGTTTGAAAAAGAAAGCTTAAGGGTTTTTCTTTATTTTTTTATTTTCTTACTAATTCTTAATTATTTTTCTTTTTATATTTCATACTTTCCTTAAACAATTATTTCTTTCTTTCTCATTATGACTTTTAGCTTTGAAAATATTTTTATTTCTAAAATTTATTATTTTAATTTAGTTTCAGTGTTTTTTAGAATAATTTATTTTTTTAGGTTATTATTTTTCTAACTTTTAGCTTAGATTTCAGTTTCAATTTATTTAAATGAAATTTTTTTAAAGATTTAGCTTTGATTTAGTTTCAAAAATGACTCACTGTAACTACTCGAGAAGAAAAACATTATTCTGAAACAGAATTATTTTTTGTAAAATTTAGTAATAACATGTATTTTAAAAGATAGAAATATTTAAATACTAGTAATTCAAAGAAATATTAAAAAAAGTTTTTTTGGCGAAAAACTTATTTGATTAAAAAATTCACTTTACGTTATTTGGCGATAACGCGTGGCGATTGACTTCTGAAAATATAGTAGTGATACTATTATTTAAACATTTAGATACTGTTAAGTATATTTCCGAGTATATACTTAACTTGAACAAAAAAAATAGAAAAACTGTATTATTTTAAATACTACAGGGGGAAAGAAAAGATGGACTTTATCGTGGAAAGCGCAAGAAAAACTGCAGAGCAGATTGGATCAAAGTTGGATGTTGGGCAAGCTAACATAAAAGTAATTGGATGCGGTGGAGCAGGTAACAATATGGTTAACTGGCTTTACAAAAAGGGAATTGAAGGTGCTGAAGTTATTGCATGTAATACTGATAAGCAACACTTAACAATTGTTGAAGCTGATAAAAAATTCTTAATAGGAAAAGAAATCACACGAGGATTAGGTTGCGGTGGATACCCTCAAAAAGGAGCAGAATCTGCAAGAGAATCTATTCAAGAAATTAAAGAATCACTTAAAGGCGCAGACATGGTTTTCGTATGTGCTGGTATGGGTGGAGGAACTGGTACAGGTTCAGCTCCAATTGTTGCAAATGTTGCTAGAGAAATGGGCGCAATTGTAATTGGAACAGTAACAATGCCGTTCTCTATTGAAAGAGCAAGAGTAGATAAAGCTGAATTTGGTTTAATGCAACTAAGAGATGTTTCAGATACAGTAATTGTAATTGATAACAACAGATTAGTACAAATTGCAGGTAATTTACCGATTCAACAAGCATTCGCTGTTGCAAACGAATTAATCTCAACTATGATTAAAGGAATTGTAGAAACAATTGCTGTGCCATCATTAGTAAACGTAGATTACGCAGATGTAAAAGCAATCATGACAGGCGGTGGAGTTGCTGTAATTGGTGTAGGAAGTTCCGACACAAATAATAGAGTAGAAGAAGCAGTTAATGGTGCATTAAGCAATCCATTACTTGATGTAAGCTACGAAGGAGCAACAGGAGCTTTAATCCACATTCATGGTGGACCAGACCTAACTTTAGATGAAGTAAATAAAGTTGGTGAACTAGTTACACACAGTATGGATAATGATGCAAACTGTATTTGGGGTGCAAGAGTAAGTGAATCTATGAAAGGAAAACTAACTGTAATGACTATCATGACAGGAGTTAAATCACCTTATATCATGGGTAAAAGTACAAAACCTGAACCAGTAAGATCATCTGAAAGAATGAATGATGAATTAGGAATCAGAATTGTAAGATAAATAAATTGCCAATTGGCATTTTTATTTTTTTATTTTATTTTTTATATCAAATTATATCAGTGAATTAAACTATTACATATCATAAAGTTAGATTAAAGATTATTAATTAAAGATTAAAAAAATTAGAAAAGAACGCTTTCAAAGTCATGTTCTGAAGATTACCCCCACAGAAGCCCAGGCCGTCAAACGTCTGGGACCTTTTTTTATTCAATCTAACTTATTTTGAATTTACACTTTTTAATTTTCTAAATTACTTTCTAATAGTTATCTGTCCAAAAGCAATCGAATAAAGTATACTGCCTGATTATGAGCCTTTTGGACGTTGACCTGTAAAGAGCAGCGCCGAACGAATAGTGAGAAGCGTAGCGATTATTGTGAGCGCTAGCGAACTAAACCCTGAAAGGCGAATTGGCAGTATACTTTATTAAAAATTCTGTGAACTTACTTGTTAAAAAATTATTTCAACTTTGTCTTATCAATAACTTTATATTTACGAACTGCGAGAACTATTTTTATAAAATAAATAATTTCAAATAATGTCAAAAATGAAAAAATCTCAAGTTGGTTTGGAAATGATTATTGCAATCGGTGTTCTTATATTTATAGCAATAATAGTAGTTATGTCCTTAGATATATTTCCTGTAACTCACAAAAATGTTCAAGCCGATACTTATTCTAAATCTTTAGCAAGTTCTGATATTGGTATTGAAAACTATATATTTACTAATGATTCTCATATGACTGCAAAGTTAAAAAATAATTTTGATTATCCTATAAAAATAACTTCCATAAGTATTAATGGAGAAATTTTGTCAAATCCTAACCTTATAATAAAGCCTGGCAAAAGTGATTCAATTACAATTAATCATCTTCCTGATGCTGAAAATAAGTTTTACTTAAGTTATAATTATGTGAATTTAGAAAATAATGGCCTTTATTCAACAAGCGAAGAAATTCCTTTAGTAAGAGAAGTGCCTAAAATTCTTCCTTCTTATTATGGAAGCGAATATGGTGTTGTGTACAAGATGGATGGTTCACACCCAGTCGCAGTTTTCACAGATATGGGTTATATTTTTCTAAGAGGTACTTTAATTTCTAATTGTAATTCTCAAGGCGATCTTCCTTTTACCTTGTATAATTCCGTTGGTGATACTAGAATTAGTTATATTGACGATTTAGGAAACCTATGTGTCGAAGGCTATTCTGAAAATCAACCATCTTGCAGTGACGGTGAATTCACAGGAAACTTTATAAATAATATTACGCTAAGTATTAATAATTCGGGTTATTTGTGTTTAAAACATACTGTTATCGAGAATTATTGGGATTAAAAGTACTGTTTTATTAAACAAATTTGGGTAGTATTATAATGAATATAAAAAGGGGTAACTTATTTGTATTAGTTCTATGTTTATTCCTACTTTTATCTTTATCCTTTAGCTTTGTATACGCAACAGATGGCTTTGTTATTAAAAGAAATTTAAATGTTACATCAGTTCAAGCTCAAACTTATTGTGATTCTAGCGGAAATAATTGTATGTCATTAAGTTGTTCAAGTGGTCAAGTTCTAAAAAATAATGGTTTTAACTGGGTATGTTCTAATGATTTAACTGGCAGTGGCTCAGAAGAAGATCCAGTTTTCATATCTCAAAATCTAAGTATATGGAATGCAATCAATAATAGAGCTAATATTTCTAACTTAAATAATTATGTTCCCTATACGGGAGCAACTGGAAATGTCGCATTAGGTGGAAATAATATAACTGCTTCTAACATTTGTTATGCAAACGGAACTAATTGCTCAGTTATGGGAAGCGGAACTTTTGTTCCATATACAGGAGCAACTTCTGACGTTAACTTAAACGGAAAGAATTTAACTAACGTTTCATATATTCAAACAAGTCTATCTAATGTAAGTAATCTAGAAGAAGCATTACAATTAGGACAGGGAAGTACTGTGCTAGGTTCGGGAAGTTATATTAGTTTTCCAACTTCTACTGTTGAAGGTTACGATATAAAAATGGGCGTATTTAGAAGTGCATCTGGAATAGGAGATTTTTTTATTAATACTACTTCTAACTTTGTATCAACAGAAAGATTGAGATTTAATGGTAGTTCAGGTACTTGGTTTTTTCCCGCAGGAATAAAAGCAGGAACTGGAAATGTAACAATTATAGATGGAACTGGTAAGATTCCTGCTCTAACATCTACTTATATTGCGAACTTAAACGGTTCATCATTAACTAGTTTAAATGCACCTAGCTTAGTAGGAATTGTACCTAAAGATTCAATTAGTACAACTCCTGCATATTATGAAATGGATTCTTACTTGCCTAACAATGGAATAATGCACGAAACATTATCTGCTCCAACAATAGGAGAAATTGGAGCTATAAACGCTTATATGAATAATAAAATACAATTTCAAAGACCTATTTATGTAGAAGCAAGAAATTCAACTACAGGAGAGTGGAATAGAACTAATGCTTTTTCTGATACACAATTAGATTGTATGGTTGCAGGCATATATTCAGGTGCTTGCATAACTTTAAATAAATCATCAGATGGTTATGATGCTTGGAGATTTATTTATAATTCAACTAATTATGTATATCTAAATTGGTTTTATACTTATATGACTAGTAATGGACATTCAACAAACATTACAATTGAAAGAACAGTAGGAGCTGATTTAAGTAACTGGACTTCTGTAGTAGAACCAACTAGTACTTATGCAACAGGATGGCCAGGACATATAACTATAGGCCATTCTGTAATACCTTTCTCTCCTACTACAGTTATAACTACACAAGCAAGACAAGTAAGAGTTACATTTCAAGTAAAATATTCCTCTACTTACAATACTACAGGTCCTGCAATAAATAATATGGCATGGTACGGATTTTATCCTGCTAGTGCGTTTGGAGATAATAGTCAATTAACATCGTGGGATAAAAATAAAAACTATTTTATAACTGGAGCAGTAACTAATGTTTCTATAGGCACTGCAACTTCCTTTGCTAAATTAGGAGTTAGAACAGGAACAGATGGCAGTGGAAACAATACTGCTTTTGAATTGCAAAGAACATCTACTGAGACTATATTTAGTGTTAAAGACAATGGTAATACTTATATAAAAGGTAACGTAGGTATTGGAACGAGTGCTCCTGATAAACATTTAGTTGTTTCTGCGCTAAATCCTGTAATAAAAACTTCATCATCTAGTGGCACAGGATACTCAGTCTTTCAGGCAGAAAATGCTGGTGGAGTATTCAATATCGCGAGAGAATCAAGTGTTGGCGGAACACTAGTTTCAGGTTCAACAGCTTATGCAGGTATTATATCTGCTGCAGGAACATATCCGATCCAATTTGCAGTTAATAATGCAATTGGAATGACTATGTTAACTGGTGGTAACGTAGGAATTGGAACAACAGCTCCTGTGTCACAGTTAGAAGTGTTTAAATCAGATTCCACTGCTACACTTGGTAATGCTAATGGAGCTATTACACTTCGTAATCCTGAGACTGTTAATGCTGTTGGAAGTCGTGGTTATACAGGTATTGATTTTGCAGGAGGAAATACCACAGATTCTGGAACATATGGAGGAATTTATGGAGTAGTTACAGGTAGTGGTGCTAGTGGACAAGTTGGTAGTATCCTTTTTGGAACAAAATCTTCAATAGCGGATACTTCTTTGACTGAAAGGATGAGAATAACTAACACAGGCAACGTCGGCATCGGGACGACGGCACCTGTTAGAACTTTATCGGTTAACGGTTCATTTACTGCAGGAAATGCAACAGATGGCTTAACAGTGGAAGCGGGGGCAGGAGTTGTGAATGTATTTGGAACTGATATTGGAGGTTCTTCTTACAACGACGTATCAATAAGAGCAGGGGCGACGGGAACAGGTTTGTATTTGAAAACAGATGGCAACGTCGGTATAGGAACAAATGCCCCAACTAGAACATTAGAGGTGGCGGGGACTATAGCCGCCGTTAGAGGCGGACTATCATATGATTTACAATTAGGTAATACTGCATCGGGTGGGATATTTCAATTTATAGGCAAGAATGGAGTTTCATATTCATATAATTTTGATAATCAATTAGGGAATTATTTATCTGTAAAAAGCAACAAGGCTGGAGCTGGTGATTTTGTTATTGATGCAGATGGGAAAGTTGGTATAGGTACAACTGCTCCGACTTCAAAACTAGACGTTAATGGCACTGCAAATTTTGCAGGAAATATAACTGCTCCGAACATTTGTTATGCAGATGGAACTAATTGTTCAGCTTCAGCTGATGGTACTAAATTAAATATTACTGATCAAAGGTACAATGAAACCTCATTAATTAATTCCGTTAATTCTACTGTTAATTCATTAGTGTCATCAAATACCACAACTAATTCAAGAGTTGATCAATTAAACACAACTGTTTCTGATTTAGTTTCCTCTAATACAACTACTAATGCTAGAATTGATTCTTTTAATTCTTCAGGAGGTTCTGCAAGGATTGATGCTCTTAACACTTCAGTTATCGCATTAACATCTTCGAATACAACAACTAATTCCAGAATTGATGATTTGAACACAACAAAATTAAACATTACTGACCAAAGATATAATGAAACCGCTTTAATCAATTCAGTTAATTCTTCAGTTTCAAATTTAGTTCCATATACAGGAGCAACTTCTGCATTAAATTTAAATAATCAAAATTTAACTGATGTAAGTTATTTAGGTGTTGGAACTTCAAGTCCTTCGGAAAAATTAGAAGTAAATGGAAATGCTAAATTAACTGGGACGAATCCTTCTTTATTATTTTATACTAATGAAAATGGCTATAATGCTTCTCCTGCAAAAATAATAGTGGGTGCTACTAGTAATGATTGGCCTTTTGGCTTTTTGAAAATACAGACTCATACGGCAGGTTCTAATTTTACAGATGATTTTATAATTAAAGGTGGTAATGTAGGTATAGGAACAACTTCTCCGAATTCAAAATTAGACGTTAATGGTACTGCCAGCTTTACAGGGAATTTATCTGTAACTAATATTACTAATACAGTTGTTCAATCATATCAAAATTCAAGTGGTGTAAATGTTTGGAGAACATATGTGGATGGAAGTGGGGCTTTAGTAACAGAATATATTGGATAAATAATATTATTTCCTTTTTTATAATAAAACACTTTTCAATTAAATTTAATATATATAATTAGACAAAATGAAAAATAATAATCTTTATTTAAAATCAATTGTAATATTTATTTTATCTTTATTAATTATGCACAATGTTCTTGCTTATGCTGGTGGTAATGGAACATCTGGAAATCCTTATCAGATTAGTAATTGGACTGACTTAAATCAAACTAGATTGAATTTAAGTTCTTATTTTGTGTTGACTGCTAATTTATCTTCCGCTACTACTGGCTACACAAATTTAGGAAATAATTGGACTCCAATTGGAAATAGTAGCACTAAATTTACAGGAAATTTTAATGGTAATAATAATACAATTTCAAATTTAAAAATAGTAGCTGTAAACAATAATATAGGTTTGTTCGGCAGTGTTACTGGAAATATCTCTAATTTAGGACTTGTTGATGCTAATGTTTCAGGAAATTATAGTGTAGGTGGTTTAGTTGGATCTGCAACTGGAAATATTACTAATTGTTATGTAACAGGAAATGTTTCTGGTAATAATGATGTAGGTGGTTTAGTTGGACTTTTGGATGATTCTTCTAATACTATATTTGGTAGGATAAATAACTCTTATTCGACAGGATCTGTAAAAGGTATAAATCACACAGGGGGTTTGGTTGGAGCTTCTTATGGTAGAATAAATAATTCTTATTCGACAGGACAAGTTAATGGTTCCTATCAGATTGGTGGTTTAGTTGGAAGCCAAGATCTTTATTATTCACACTCCGTAGATATATTTAATTCTTATTCAACAGGAAATGTATTTGGTTCTTCAATTAGTGTTGGTGGATTAGTAGGATATTCTTATGGAAATATTACTAATTGTAGTTCATCTGGAAATGTCACAGGTAGTAGTTCAAATGTCGGTGGTTTAGTTGGAGTTTTAGATGATTCTTCTGACACAGTTTTTAGTGTAATAAATAACTCTTATGCGACAGGAGATGTAAAAGGTGTAAACCTTACAGGAGGTTTGGTTGGGTTTTTTAGTGGAAAAATAATTAATTCTTATGCGACTGGAAAAGTGAATGGTTCTTGGCATGTCGGGGGTTTAGTTGGAACTCAAGAATCTGGTAATGCTCATTCAATTTTAATTTCTAATTCATATTCGACAGGAAATGTTTATGGTTCTTCCACATCGATTGGCGGATTAGTGGGGTATTCTGCTGGATTGATTAATAATTCTTATTCATTAGGAAATGTAACTGGTAGTACTAATTATGTTGGTGGCTTGGTTGGAAGTCAAGAAAGAGATTTCTATAATAGTCCGACAATAGTTAATTCTTATTCATTAGGAAATGTTTTAGGATTATTATATACTGGAGGTTTAGTTGGTTATCAAAATACTGGTTGTTTGATTAATAATTCCTTCTCTATAGGATTAGTTAATGGATCTGATGATGTCGGAGGTTTAGTTGGATATTCTGTTGGAAGAATAATCTACTCCAATTCAACAGGAAATGTAAAAGGTACTACTTATGTTGGTGGTTTAGTTGGATATCAAGATTCTAATGGTATAATTACTAATTCTTTTTCAAAAGGAATAGTTAATGGTACTTCAGATGTTGGTGGTTTAGTTGGACATCAATATAATGCGAAACTTAATTTGTCTTATTCCTCCGGAAATGTTATTGGTAGTAACATAAATATTGGTGGTTTGGTAGGATATCAATTTGGTACAAAAATTAATGCATCTTATTCTACTGGTAATGTTTCTGGTTATGAAAATGTTGGTGGTTTAGTTGGATATAAAGATTTTGCAGGTACTATTAATTACTCTTTTTCAACAGGAAAAGTGAGTGGGACTGTCGATGCCGGTGGCTTAGTAGGATATAAAGATGCTTCTGGTCCAGTAGATAATTCGTATTGGGATAATCAAACTTCTAATCAAACAATAAGTGCTGGTGGAACTGGAAAGAACACTATAGCAATGAAAAATATTACTACATTTAACACAACTTGGAATATTAGTTCAAGTATGAACGATTTGAATTATGGCTATCCCTACTTAGGTTGGCAAAATGGAAATTTATCCTATACTTGGCTTGTTTATGATAGTAGTTTGACCTCAGCTCCAGTCATGAATTCAGTAACTCTTAATGCAACTTCTTCTTCAAATTCAAGTATTGATAATTTAACTGCATATATTTCTGCAATCGACGCTGACGGCGATAATATTACTTACGCATATAATTGGTACAAAAATAATACTTTAAACGCAACAACATTAATTACAAATGGATTAGTTGCATATTATCCTTTGAATAATGATACGTTAGATTACTATGGAAGTAACGACGGGACTAATATAAATTCAACACAAGTAGATGGAAACGTAGGAAATTCATATAGTTTTAATGGAAATAGTAGTAGACTATCTCTTCCTAATAATCCTGTTTTTGAAACAAATACTCAAGGTACTATTTCTGCTTGGGTAAAAATGTATAGTTCTCCTGACTATGCTACTATTTATAGTTATTCTGATTCAGCAAGCGCTAACTATTTTATGCAGTTTATGTTATCCTTTAGGAGAGTTGTTGGGTATGTGCGACAGCAAGATGGTACAAATTATATAAGGATAACTTCTAATACTCCATTAAATGTTGGACAGTTATACTATGTTGTTTGGACAAACAACGGCACTAATTATTCTATATATGTTGATGGCGTGCTACAAAATATAACTCTTTTATCTGAGGGTGTTGGTTTAGAAGGGGATTGGTTTGAAAAAATAAAAGACAATGCTGAGAATTCTAATATAGGTGCTTTAGAGAGAACTTCCTTAAATTCCTATTTCAATGGAACAATTGACGAGTTAATGATTTACAACAGAAGTTTAACAGCATCAGAAGTAAAACAACTTTATGATGGAAGTAGAAATGGTGGAAATAATTTAAGTTCAGATTTAACATCCACTGGTGATGTTTGGAAAGTTGGAGTTACTCCTGCTGATTCTTTATATTGGGGAAATGAACTTAATTCAAGCACTATCACAATACTTAATTCTTGTACACCTCCATCGACAAATAATGATTGGCAAGTTTTTTGGAGTGATAATTGTGTTTTATCAAGTAATACTAATTTAGGAACAGGTACTTTGTATTTATATGGGGATGTTACAGGAACATTTACATTAAATGCAAATTTAACTGCAAGAAAAAGGATTCTCATGCCTATAACAAATGCTAAATTTATACAACTTCCAGGCAGTAAGTTAATATTAGCATAGATGGTTTGTGACTATGTTGGTGTTTTTTTATCTTAAAAACTCAGAACAACCTTTTTAAATGCTTCATTTTTGCATATATATAGTATAAGTCACATTTTATATTTATGCCGTGATGGGACAATCTGGTACTCCGCTGGCCTTGAGAGCCAGTGCTTAACCGCTTTCCCGGTTCAAATCCGGGTCACGGCGTTTTTTTAATTCTTATAAAAACTTGTTTTTGGATTTGAACTTTCTCGGTTAGCTAGAAAATATACTTTATAATCTTGTAAAAATATCTATTAATTTTTTCTCAACTTCTTTTGTTTTAGAAATATTTATTTTTCCTGCTACATATTCAATTTTAGATTTGTTTAATGTAAATATCATTGAAGGCCTAATGAAACTGTCTACTGATAAGTTACCTGATTGAAAATCTTTTTTCGTGAGTTTTATTGTATCGGGATCCGGTCGTGTTTGACTTGTTATTTGACATGCAACGATATTATCGTCATTAAATGTTGCAATAATTAAAGCAGGTCTTTTTTTATATTCTGAAGAATCTGAGAAAGGAAAAGGAATAACTATTACTTCTCCTTTTTTATAATTTAGAGATTTTTCCAAGCTTCATCTTCCTCTCTCGTATTCCATTTTTTGGATAAAGAATCTTCGCTTATCAACGCAGGATATAATTTATCGCTTATCTGTTTCATTGGCCTTAGTTCTACTCTATCTTTGTATATAATCATGCTCACTTTTGATCCTCTTTTTAATCCTATTCTATCTCTTGCATCCTGAGGAATACATATTTGTCCTTTTTCTGTTATAGTTGCTGTTTTTATATCTCTTATTTCTGTGTCCATTTTAGTTATTCTTACAAGTAAGAGAAGTAAGAATAATTTATAAACTTTGTTTTTTTGTGTTTTAAAGGCTCACATGCGTTGCTGTTTTTTTATTTGGTTAAATTATTAACAGAATATATGAGTATATTAAATATATTTTTAAAAATTATTTGAAAATCTTTCATATATAATGCAAAATTGTTAGTGATAGGATTATTTATTCGGGTTCATTATATTTGTCAAGTATTTTTAATTATTAAAAACCTTTATAACTTTCTTCATATTCCTGTATTCTATGACTGACTACCAAAATTGTATTTTTTGTAAAATTGTAAAAGGAGACC
>CAZKZU010000043.1:0-12182 GCA_964557345.1 uncultured Methanosarcinales archaeon | reverse complement strand
TATTCTATGACTGACTACCAAAATTGTATTTTTTGTAAAATTGTAAAAGGAGACCTTCCATGTCATAAAATCTGGGAAGACGAAGAACACCTAGCTTTTCTTTCAATTTTTCCAAATACTGATGGGTTTAGTGTTGTAATTCCAAAAAAACATTACTCCAGTTATGCATTTGATTTACCTCCTGCTGTGCTTTCAAAATTAGCAGTTGCATCCGCAAAAGTTGGTAAATTATTAGATTCTAAACTAGAAGATGTTATTAGGACAGGAATGATTTTTGAAGGATTTGGAGTAGATCACGTTCATGCTAAACTATTCCCGATGCATGGAACAAAAATTAAAGATTGGAAGCCATTACATTCTAACGTAGATAAATTTTTTACTAAATATGAGGGTTACATATCTTCTCACGACTATCAACGTGCTGATGATAAAAAATTAGCTGAATTAGCTAAGAAGATACGTGGTAATTAATAATATACTTTAATTTTTTTATTTTTTAGTTTATATTTATTTCTTTATTTAGTATAATCTCATTATTGTTATTTTTATTATTAAGTTATATTAGTTCTCAAAAGTATACTGCCAATTCGCCAATTTCCAATTTTGGCTCGTAAAGACAAAAATGGAACATGAAACTGAGCACAGTTTCTTTGCTTCTTTTTGTCGGCATTCGCCTGTCAATAGTCGCAACGCTCGTCTCTGTCGCTCCTCGCTGCTCCATAAACATCGGAATTCACGGAATTCCGACTGTGCTCAAAAACGAAATCGTTTTTGACAGTCATACGCAATATTGGCTCATAAGTAGGCAGTATACTTTTGCATAATCTTAGAAGCTTTTTAGATTTATCATCTATATTTCTCTTCGCTAGATTTATAAATTCAATACACAAATAAGTTACTGTGGAAAAAACAAATATCAAGATACTAGGCGTAGATATTGGTGGAACTGAAATTAAGGCAGGTCTAGTTGAAGATTGTAAAATTATTGACTTTGTAGAAGTTCCAACTCATGCTAATAAATCTCAAAAAGAAATATTTTCTCAGATTTGTAAGGCTATAGATTTAGTTATATCTAAAGAAACAAGAGCGATAGGTATTGGAGTTCCAGCAATTTGTGATACTAAAAAAGGAATTGTATACGATTGTGTCAATATTCCTTCTTGGAAAAATTATGCCTTAAAAAAAGAGATTGAAACTAAGTATAAGTTACCTGTACGAATCAATAATGATGCAAATTGCTTTGCTCTTGCAGAATTAATGTGTGGGAAAGGAATTAAATTTGATAATATAGTTGGAATAACTATTGGAACTGGACTTGGGGCTGGAATTATAATAAACGGTGTATTATATGAAGGTAAAAATTGTGGCGCAGGAGAAATAGGTAGATTAGTTATTGAAGGAAATAAGTTAGAGACTTTTTGCTCTAGCAAATATTTTAATAACAATAGTGCTAATGCAGAAACAAATCATAATGCAAAACAGTTATATGATATAGCTTGTAACTCTAAAAATTCTTCAGTAGCTAAAAAAGCAAAACAAACTTACACTGACTTCGGAAAAGATTTAGGTGAAGCAGTTTCAAACGTCATTAACGCTTATTCTCCAGAGGTAGTAATTATCGGTGGATCAATTGCAAATGCAAAAAAATTCTTTGAAAAATCAATGCTTAGTGAGATTAAGTTAAATATCCCTAAACAGTCAGCTAAAGAAATTAAAGTTGTATTTTCTAGTTTAAATCACGCTGGCGTAATCGGTGCAGCATTATTATTTTAGTCTGTTAAATAGAAAAAATTACTATTTTATATGGACAATTTCTTTAGAAAGATTATTTTTATTCTTTACTTATAACTCCAAGCAAGAATGCCGTACATTACAAATGGCCAAATAAATACACCGCATGTAACTATTAACATAACTAAAAACATAAACATTGCTCCTGGAAAAGCGACTGCAATACCTGTTGCTGCAAGTCCAAGTAAAAGCATTGACGGGAATGATGCTAGGCTAATTAATGCCCACCAACCAGGTCTGCTTCTTATAGTGCAAATTTTATAATTCCAAATTGTGCTATATACAATAAATGTTATTATTGCTGCAACATAAATAATCATATTAAGTACTGAAAAAAATCCAGTATTATTCATACTAGTAAAAATTGCATTAATAATTGAAGTAATGAATATAACTAACATCATCCAAACCGGCCATCCGCTCATTTTTGCAATCTTTGCCATTAAATAATTTTGACCAATTGGAATCCATGCAAGCCATGTTTTTTGAGTTTTAGTTCTTTTAGCAATAGATTGAAGTGCTAATGCAATGTATACGTATGCTCCAATAATTGAGAGTATGATTAGAATAACAAAAATTCCTAATATTGCTGAAAGACTTGAAGCTAATTGAGTCGCATCTAAACTTGAATTTAATATTGGATCAACCATTTTTATTGTATTTATAGTTTAATATATGTTATTTATGGCGCTTGGTATATTTAAATGTTACGAAACAGAAGGCAGAATTTATGCTCATTTTGGCATTTCTTCAATTGTATCATATACTTTATTTTGCATAACTTGGATTGGTGCTTTTTGTCCAGTCCAGATCTCAAATGCAGCCGCACCTTGATAAACTAGCATTTTTGTACCATCAATTGTCGTACATCCAGTATCTCTTGCATTAAGCATAAATTTAGTCCAAAGAGGGTTGTAAACTAAATCCATAATTATTTGACTTTTATCTAGTAAATTTTCTTTGATAGGAATTTCGTTTTCTAACTCTCCTTTCATTCCCATAGGAGTGCAATTTATAATTATGTCTGCCGCTCTTAAATATATATCAGAATTTTCAATCAAATGATATCCTATTAATTTTTTTGTTTTTAAAGTTACTTCATCGGCTAAAGTTTTAGCCATTTCTAAATCTATGTTTAGCAAAATTATTTTCTCAAGTGTTTTTGTAGCTAAAGAATTACATACCGCTCGTGAAGCTCCTCCTGCGCCAATAATGACTATCCTTTTATTTTTTAAATTAATATTGTATTCTTCAAATGCTTTAATACAACCTATTCCGTCAGTATTGTGGCCAATCACTTTATTATTTTCAAAATAAATAGTATTAACTGCGCCTATTTCTTGAGCTTGAGTTGTAAGTTCATCCATATGTCGTATTACTTCAATTTTATGAGGTATTGTTACATTAGCACCAAATACTTCTCTTGTTCTTATTTTAGTTATAAAATCTTTTAAATCTTCTTTTTGGATGTCTAATTTCTCATAGTGGTATTCTCTATCCAAATTAAGTTCTTTTAATGCCGCATTATGCATATCAGGACTTAAAGAATGGCTTACTGGATGTCCGATAACGAAAAGTTTTTTCATGTGTGCCTCCTGGTTTATCATTAATTATTTTATTATTATTTTTGATTCATTTTATTCTTATTTTCTATTTTTTTGATTCTTTAACTGTACTATGGTTTCATTTAATATTTCAATGCCTTTTTTTAATGTATCTTCATTAACAGCATAAGAAATCCTGAAATAATTTCCTTTCTTTGAAAAAGCATATCCTGGAACAATTAGAAGATTTTTCTCTAGACATTTATCTATAAAAAAGTCAGTTTCTATGCCATTCGGAAGCGCTATTAAAAAATAAAACGCGCCATGAGGCTTTATGACTTTAAAATTGTTTTTCAGATTTTCGTATACAAAATCTCTTCTTTTTTTAAATTTCTGAATTTGCACAGTAAGATCTAATTTATCTATACTATTTGCAACTGCAAATTGTGCTATGCTTGGTGCACATACAAAAGTATATTGCTGAAGTTTAGTCATTTCATCAATGATTTCTTTAGGACCAACTGCATATCCAATTCTTAGACCGGTAAGAGATAGATTTTTAGAATATCCGCTCATTACTATAGTTTTATCGTAAATCTTTCCCATTGAAATAAATCTTTTATCATAATCAAAATCTTCATAAACTTCATCCGAGATAATCCACAAATTATTTTTCTTAGCAACTTCTGCAATCTCTTTTAATTCCTTTTCATTATACACATAACCCGTCGGATTATTTGGAGAATTAATTATTATGGCTTTAGTTTTTGAAGTAATTGCTTTTTCAAGGTTATTAATATTTACGCTAAAATCCTCATTTGTTTTAACTATAATTGGACTTGCATTCAAGAATTTTGCAAGGTCGGGATACATTACAAAATATGGGTCAAATACGATTATTTCTTCAGCTTCTTCTAATAATGCAGAATACGTAAGAAAAATTGCCCCAGAAACTCCTGACGTTACAATAACTGATTCAGCAAATTTTTGGTCTTTATATTTTGAAAGTATTTTTTCTTTAAGGAGTGGAATTCCTGCTGATGGCGTATACGCAGTTTTATTTTCAGTTATCGCCTTTATCATCTCTTTTTTTGTGTCTTCTGGAACAACAAAATCAGGTTGACCTATGCTTAAATTAATTACGTTTTTTAATGTTGCAGCTTTATCGAATACTTTTCTTATTGCTGATGCTTGAATTGAATCTATTCTTTTTGTCATGTTGCCTCATAATATTATCCTAAATTTTTTTATATTATCTCTTTTTTAATTTGTTAATTATTCTTTAGTAAGGTTTTCTTAAAGTAATAATTTTATTTTCTTCCGCGTCTAACTTTAAATCGGCGATAATTTCATATCCCATATTTTCAATATTTTTGTTACTGATATTGAAATTATTCTGTTGTATAAGTAGCCTTTCTTGTTCTTTAGTTAATTCAGTAGTATATGTATCTTCGCAAATATTGTTGACTTTTCCAAGGAACTTGTAATAGTCTTCTAATTTAAAATTTTGTGTTTGGTGAATTGCAATTGCGCCGGGTTTCATTACTTTATGTGCTTCAATAAGTATGGGTTTAATTGAATTTAGCGCTACTGCATAAGTTAGTAAATTTCTACTGAATACCAAATCAAATTTGTCTTTTTCCATTTGATCTTTTAGTAAACTTTCTAAATTTATTGCATCTCCAAAAATTAAATTAACTCCATATTTTTTTGCATTTTTAATTTCATATATATCTTTTAATTTAGTATAGCTATCAATTCCAGTAACGCTTGCTCCAAATAGAGATAATAAATGCAAATAAAATCCAGGCCCTGATCCTAATTCTAAAATTCTTTTTCCTTTAAATGCAGTAAGCGCAAGTTCTTTTATTTCCTCGATTGATTCTTGGCCAGTAAGATTAGTTGTATGTCTAAGCATATGATAAAACATTGATCTGTATTCCTTCGCAAATCCATATTTATAGCAATCATGAGCAATAGCAGTTTGATCTCCAAAATTTCTTTCAATAGTTTGTTTAAATTCTGCTGAAAATTTATAATTTTGTGTTAGCTTCCATAAATTTTGAGTAGAATTATTAAAATTTAATTGAAGTAATCTTGATGATTTAGTAATTTCTAAAGCTCGAATTTGGTTTGCCAATTCAGGTGAAATGTTTTGTAGATCATTTATAACTTCAGAATTAAATTCTTGCTTGGAAGTGATCCCTTTTTCTTTTAGTAATTGAAAAACTTTTCGATTAATTTCTGTTTCCTCGTCTTGATTAATTAAAGGTAGCTGCGAGAGTAATTCTTCTTCTATTGATGAAAAAGTTCTATCCGTTCTTTTTTCTAACCAAACATTAGGATTATTTATTTTTAATTTATCTTTATTTAGATATAATAATTTTTCGATTCGTAATTTTTGCAATTCTGTTTGTTCTTGTAGAGGTTTTATATTATTCATTTTAGTTCCAAGATAATATCATTAATATCTATTTAATCTTCATACAAAATACAAAAAAATTATTTATGCACTATTTAACTCTGCTTTGGTTATAGCTTCCAAGGAAAATAATTTCATTATTTTCTTGTATTTTCGCTATAGCTTCTTTAATATTTTGATCGACAAAGTTTCCTTGTAAATCCATGTGGAAAATATATGTTCCTAGTTTCAATTTAGATGGTCTTGATTCAATCTTGGAAAGATTAATATTTTTATTTTTTAAATGTTCTAAAATACTAAATAATAATCCTGGTTTATCGACAATTGGGGACACCACTATGCTCGTTGTATTTCCCTTTGAATTCAGGTCAAAGTTTTTTGAAATAACCACAAATTTAGTTTCATTATTTTCATTATTTTGTATGTTTTTTCGTAAAATTTTAAGGCCATATTTTTCTGCCGCATTCTCAGTTCCAATTGCAACAGCATTAAGCAAAGATTCTTCCGCAATTTTTTTAAATGCTTGTGCAGTACTTAAAGTTTGTACTAATTTTGCATTAGGAAATTCTTTTGCAATAAAATCGGAGCACTGTCCAAGTGCTTGTGGATGGGAAAGTATTATCTCCGGTTTAATATCAGTAGTAAGTGCTGCACAGCAATGATTAATTGGTACAATTATTGCTTTTATTATAAATAGTTTATTTACATATATTCCGTCAACCGTTTCAGCAATACTTCCTTGAATTGAGTTTTCAATTGGAACTACTCCGAATTCAATTTTACCTAAATTTACTGATTTAATTACATCTGAAATTGTATCGAATGCAACAAGGTCTGCATGAGCTACATAATTTGATGCAGCAATTTCTGAATAGCTTCCTGATGGTCCTAAAAATCCAATCTTTACTTTTTTTGAAGGAAATGTTTTAATTAAATGTTGACTTTCTTCAAAAGAATTTTTAAGTATTTTTCCTAAATTCTCATTTATTTTTTCAAAAGTTTTAGCATATGCTTCATAATCTTTAGTTATAACAATTTCTTTTATTTCATTAAAATTATTTTCATATTCAAGCATAACTTCCTTAAATTTAGGATTATTAAATTGTATCGCAGCATATATCTCTGAAGGCTGTGCAAAAATTCTCGATATTGCATCAAATTCAAGTCTGAAAAAAGTAGTTGTGAATTCTTCTATTTCTTCTTGAGGAATATTAGACTCGGCTAATATTTTTGCAAGTAAAATACTATTAAAGTGTGATAACGCCTGAATATACGCCATCATTTTTTCGTGATTTCCAATAGTAGTTTTTTTAATAGTTGAACCTTTAGCTTTTAATAATTCAATAAATTCAGCGAGTATTTTATTATCATCCTGCATTTCAGTATTACTTTTAGCAAGAATGTATTTCGCATTTTTATGCTCTACAATAGATGGTGCGAATAGAGGATGAAGAAATACCGTCTCACAATTCATTTCTTTTGCAAAATTGCAATTAATCGACATAATCGATGAAATATCTATAATTACATGATTTTTCTTCATAAGGGGTTTTAGATCATTGTATGTTTTTTCAGCTACTTCCTGTGGAATAGAGAGCATAATTACATCACTAGATTCTACTTCTTCTTTCAAAGTGTTATAATTTTTTCTTCCAAGTAGTGCCGTTTTGATATTATTTTCTTCAAATATTTTATTGAAGAATTGTCCGAACTTTCCAGTTCCCCCGATGATTGTTATTTTAGATATCATTTTTTCATTATTCCCTTACTTACGTAATCCTTTTTTAATTTTTATTATTTATACTTTATTTCCCAATAATTTCTTTTTCAATTCTGTGGGCATCCTCAATGATTTCCTTAAATATTTTTTCAGCAAGATCAGGATTAATATTTAGACTTTCCGCTAACTTTCGTTTAGTTTCTAATATTTCTTTTTCTCTTTCTGGCTGAAATCTTGGCATATTATTTTCTTTTTTATATTGTGCTACTTTAGGTATCAAGCTCATTCTCTCAGCTAAAATGTAAAGTAGTGCAGCATCAAGCCGATCTAAGTGTTGTCTTAATTCTTTTAAATCCATTTTTACCCCATATGTGTTAATGATTTGTACATTTATATGTTTTCTTATTGTTTAGTTTGAGTTTATTATTCAATCAAGTAATTTTTGCTTTAAATTCAAGTTCTTCTGCTACTTTATATCCTTGCACAATTGCTGCGGTAAATGGATATCCTGGTAATCTTCCGATACAATTCATTCCATCTGATCTACACTCTCCAATAGCGTACATTTCTGGACATCCTTTAACTCTACCAAGAGCATCTGTGACAATGCCTCCTAATGTATAATGTGCAGTTGGAGATACTTCTACAGCTAATTTTGTAGATTTAAAAATAATTTTTTTTCCTTCGGATTTAATTTTTTCCATTTCTGCCAAAATTAAAGGAAAACTTTCGTGATAGTCATTATTTTTAATTTTATTTTCTAACTCAGTACTAAAAACATTTCGATCATGTTGATCAACAAAATTGCCTTTAATTATTTCATCTCCAATTAGAATTTTCTTTCCAAAATTATATCCAAAAGGATGATAAAAAGTAGTTTTTGTATCAATTACTTCTCCTCCAACATTTTTTACTGATTGAAATATGCTCTCATTTTGATAAAGTATATTATCTGTTTCTAAATTTTGACCCGCGGTTCCTCCAATTGCCAAAATAAGTCTTCTAGTTAAAATTGAATTAGTTTTACCTTCTCTTTCATATAAAACTTTGTAATTTGCACCATTTGATGATCCATCTATTTTCCTTATTTCTACAACTTTTGTATTAGTAAAAATATTATTGCATCTATCTTGTAGTTTAGTTAGAACTTCTCTTCCGCCAGGATATTTATCTGACGGCATTATGCCAAAAGGAGTTTTTTTATATGTAATATTAAGTTCCTTAAACAATTTTTCAACTAATTCTGAATTTTGGTATACAAATTTAGTAATTTCTTTATCTTGGCCATATTTTGAATCACTTTCTTTTACAATTTGTGATAGATTATTTTTTGTAGGAATTCTGCAATTAGCAAAACTATAATTTGTATTGTTTATTTCTGGATTTATTTGGTCAGTCAGTGCAGCATATGCAAAATTTCTTTTCTCAAGTTCGCTTGCAACTAGACTTCCTGCAAGACCAGTTCCAACAATTAATATAGGGACATATTTTCCTAATTGATTTTCTTCTTCAAAAGATATATCGGTATTTTCAGAATTAATCTTTTTTGAATTTAATTTTAAAGATTTAGGATATGTTACTGTATATGTAATTGGTTCGCTATCATTATCCGAGATTACAAATTTTTTCTTTTTTCGTAATGGTTCCTTTTTAGCAGTATTTTTTGTTTTTTTAGCCATAATATTTCCTCCCTATTTATTATATTGATTTATTTTTTCTATAATAATAATAATAATTAAATAAAATCAATCACAACATTCGTCAAAACGATATCCTTTCGGATATGTTTCTTTATCCAATAATTTCCCGAATTCTTCAACAAATTCGTCAATATCTTTGTGAGTAGTACTCGGGTTTGTTATGACTGCTCTAAAATATTGTGTACTTTCTAAAAATTCATCTTGAAGAGTTGTGGAAGATAGCATAAATTTGAAATCTTTTGAATGTGCGATTTCTTCATACGCTTTTTTGTTCACTTCATTTATGATTCTTTTTTGATCTTTAGAGTCTGAAATTTCTGTATGATAGGGGTGATATGTAAAGCACACAACATTCGTGTCAATTTCATTGCAGCTCAAATCGATTCTTCTTGTACTATCTTTTAAGCTAGTCAGTTTTTTTGCAAGATATTTAGCAGTCTCAAATGTTTTTTCTAAATCTTTTTTAATATTTTCATGACCTGTAACTTTAAGTGTCAAATATGTTGACAACATTCCAGCAGTAGATAAAGAGCACGAAAGTTTAACGCCTGCTAAGTGCGAATAAATATTTCGGATAAATTCTTCGTCTGCAATTTTTTCTAAATCTCCATTTCCAAGATATGGTGCATCAGTTGAGACGCTTTTCAATAATCTTGCATTTCTAAAAGTTATTGATCCTGCATTATATGGGACTCCTAATAATTTGTGTGGGTCAAAAGTTACTGAATCATAATAAGGTAAGATTTCTTTTAGATGTGCATATTTATCAGTTAAAGTTGCTAACGCTCCATACGCCCCATCTGCGTGTAGCCATACTGAATCGCCACTATCTCGAGAATATTGTGATACTACTTTATGAATCGCTTTTAAGTCATCAACTGATCCTGTTTCAGTAGTTCCCATCATTCCAACAACTGCAAAAATTTTTTTATTTTTACTTTTAGATTCATCTAATTTTTTTTTCAAATCATCTATTTTCATTCTTTGATTTTCATCAACATCAATCCAAGTTATATTATCAGTTCCAATCCCTAGTTTATCTGCAATTCTTTTAAAACCATAATGCGCAGATCTTGGAACCGCTATTGAAGGCATTCTTATATTCAGAATTTCTTCTAAAGATATTTTTTTCAGTTTTCCTTCTGTATTATTTTTTTGGCGTTCATTTAATTGTTTTTGAAATTTTTCAATTGTTAAGTTTGTTTTATTATATAATCCGACGACTCCTTCTTTTTGAATATTATATTGCTCGTCCCTGATATACACAGCATTTCTTGCAACATTCATTGCCATAATATTTGCTTCAGATCCTCCTGAAACAATAAATGATGCTGATCTATTATAATCAGGAGTATTTCTTTTATATCCTAATATTTCTTTGATCATATTTCCTGTTTCTTTTTCAATTGCATTGGCAAAAACTGAAACTTCTTTTGCAGCTGCATTTCCGTGCATAATCATTCCTTGTAGTGCACCCGCAAAACCAGGTTCGGAAAGAGTTCCCTTTAACATATGAGCAATATAATATTTAGGATTAAATGACATATCTGTTTCCGCTTGTAAGTTAGCAAATTCTTTTAGAAAATCAATTACTTTAATTGGATCTACTCCTTTTTCGAAACCCTCTACGTTGAATTTTTTTTCAAATTCTTCTAGTGCTTTTGGAATTTTTTTATCAACGTAACATGGTCTTCCATCTGCATTTTTTTGATCTACAGCTAGAAAAATATTGTTAACAATTTCTTCTACTCTTGGATTGTTAGAATACGAATCTATTGATAACTTTGCATCTCTTGTTACTTGATTTTTTTTATTAGTTTTCATTTTTTCTCCTAGTTCTTGAATTCTATCGAAATCGCACTCTTTTTTAAAATTCCTAGTAATTTACTATCGACAATTGTGTAATTTTTTTCATTTTTCTTTTCCTTCTTGTAATTTCTAATTATACTTAATAACTCTCCATAAATTTTCGAAAATTTCTTTCATTTTTACGAACATATCATTCATTTTTTCGGTTTATTCTTTCTTCAATAGTAAATTATTTTCAATTAATGGTAAAATATTGTGATCCGACATGAATGTTTCTCTTTTGATATCCTCTAATACGATATGCTTCTGAACATTGATTAATGCAAATGTATCAGAAATATTATCAAGGAAATCTTGCATAGTTTTTGGATTATCAAAAATTGCTTCAGCTAAATAATCATAGCCATCATTAATTCTGTATAAATTATTTACACATGGATGTAACTTTAGATAATTTCCGAGCTCTTCTCTAGTTTCTTTTGGTGCTTTAATAGTAAAATTTGCTTTATAGTTATATCCTAATTTTTCAAAATTCAATAATGTAGTGTGTTTTTGAATAATTAATTTACTTTGATGCCCTTTAAGCATATCAAAAAGAGTGCTTACAGGAATGCTTGTTCTTTTGCTTATTGTAGTAAGACTTTCTCTTGCATTTTTTCGCAATTCAATTAGTAGTTTTTTATCATTTTCTTTTATCATCGTAGGTTTTCCCCTTTTGCCGAAATTGTTTTGTCAAACTCGCAATCTTTACGATTTAGGAGGTCTCTTTGATATATATACTTTCGTCAATTATAATTATTATATGTATATATATAATTACTTTACAGAAAAGTATATAAACCCCGGAATCTTTCCGTATTGTATGAAACGAAAAGTAAACCTAGTTGGTGTGAATACTTTAACTATTAGTTTACCTACAAAATGGGCTAAAGATAATAATGTGAATAAAGGTGACGAATTAGATTATACTGAAGAAAAAGGTAGTTTGATTTTTAGTAAAAATGGTTTTCAAAACTGCAAAAAAACTATAGAATTGAATATAGATGATTATACTTACTTGTCTTTTTCCAGATTAATAGGTATATTATATAAGAATTATTATGATAAAATTATTTTTATTCATGAAAAATCTTATATGTCAAATCTTAAGACGGGCGAAAAAGTTCCAATAAATAAGATGATTAAAAAATTTGTGG
>CAZKZU010000042.1:0-12738 GCA_964557345.1 uncultured Methanosarcinales archaeon | reverse complement strand
GTCAAAAATGGACTCATTTTTGAGCACAGTCGGAATTCGTGAAATTCCGATGTATGATTTGACGGAGCAGCGACGAGCGATAGCGAAGGAGCGTCGCGACAATTAACAGGCGAATGCCGGAAAAAAGAATCAAAGAAACTGTGCTCAGTTTCATGTTCCATTTTTGTCTTTATGAGCCAAAATTGGAATTTGGCGAATTGGCAGTAACTTTTACTTGCTTGTTGGGAGTTGTTTAATTATTTTAGAAATCACTAAGTTGTTTTAATGTAGTATCGTAATAAACAATAGTTGTAGTTCCTTCTGTTCCACCGATTTGTTTTTTTACTGATATGAATTTATTTTCTTGTAGTTTCTCTATTTTTCGCTGGAATGTTTTGTAGCTATCTTTTCCACCACTTTCTAAGTATATTCGGTGAAGATCACCTATTTTACTAGGGGAATGTTTTTTTACTAATTCTAAGACGTTTTGTATATCTGCGTCTAAATCTTCAATTTTTTTTATTTTGAAATCTTGTAATTTATTTATTGCAAGCTCTACATCTTTTGATTCAATAAGTTTACTGCTTCTGTCTTCTGCAGCTAATCCTGATTCTTTTAAAATATAAAGTCCGCTTCTTATGTCTTTTAGTTCAACTGTTTTTTGAATTACTTTTTGAAGCGCTTTTTCATCCCAAACGTTGTCGAAGAAAGCTAATTTTATTCTTTCTTTCATTATGCCTTCAGTTTCTATTTTATTGTATGGTAAGAAATCTATGTTTTCAGGAATTAATCTTGACATAATCCTTTCATCGATTGATGAAATCCAGCTTTTGTAGTTGGTGATGCAAATTATGGATTTTCGGTAGATTTCTTCAAGTATTGCATAAAGGAATCCGAAGTCTTCTACTTTATCAACTTCGTCGAATACGAAAACTGCTGATTTCTTTTTTAGAATAGTTTTAATTACGTCAAATAATTCTTCAGTTCTTTTATTGTGCGTTAATTTGTAATTTAATTGTTCGCAGATTTCTAAGTAGATTTTGAAGCTTGTATTTTTTTGCCAGCAGTTAATATAGATTGGAACAATTTCGTCTGTTTTTTCTTCAAGTTCATTTAATACGTGTTTTGTTGCTACAGTTTTTCCAATTCCTGGAAGGCCTGAAATAATTAAATTTCTTCCATTCATATCGTTGAATAAAGGCTTTATACTATTTGCAACTTTGAATTGTTGATTTTCTCTGTAAGGAAGTAATTTAGGAATATAATCATAACTTAGCGCAACTTCATTTTTGAAAACGCTTTCTTTGCTGTCTAATATTTTATCAAAGATTCCCATGGGTATTAGTTTTAGCTTGTGTTTTTTAAAGTTTGCTTAAGTTTTAATGAAAAATTCAATTGATTTGGCTGTTTGTTCAAATATTCGTAACTTGGTTGTAATTAGTTTGAATATAAAGTTCTTACTTTTCAATGAATACTATATTGTATGATATCTATTTTCAAATACCATTGTATTTAAAATAATTCATGTCTAGGGTTAAATTATGGTACTGGAAGATATGCTAAAAAAACTATCGAAAGATGTTAAGTTTGTAAAATATCAGTTTACAGATTTACAAGGTAATATTAGAGAAGTTACTAATTCAGTTGGTGCAATAAAAGGTCAAGGTACAACTGCAGTAGATGGTTCTTCTGTTTTTGGTAAAATAATTCCTCCAACTGAAAGTGATATGATGCTTATTCCTGATTTAGAAACTTTAAGAGAGCTTCCTTGGTCTCCGCAAAGTGCGCGAGTGATTTGTGATGTTTATAATTTTCCAGAAAAAGAAGGTATGGCTCCAAAGCCTTTTGATGGTTGTCCTAGAGGCGTACTTCGGAAAGTAGAAAAATCTATGAGTAAAGTATTGAATGGAAAAGTTTTAGATAGGTATGGTCAAAAGGCGGATAGATTACACGCACATATGGCGCCTGAGCTTGAATTTCTTCTACTTCCAAAAGAATATGATCATTTGCAAATTCATAATGATGCAAATATTTTAAATGATAGTTATTTTATTCCTCCTGCAGAAAATGTAAATAAAATATTAGGGCAAGTATTGGAAATTTTACCTAACATGGGAATAAAAAAAGAAAAATTCCATACGGAAGTTACCACATATCAAGTTGAACTTGGTATGGGTCATGGTAATGCTCTTGCAATGGCAGATGCAACTATGACAGTTAAATATGTAATTAAAGCATTGGCACAATTAAATGGGATGAAAGCATCATTTATTCCTAAATTTAGAAAAGGAGTTAATGGAAGTGGAATGCATGTACATCAAAATTTAGCAGCAACACTTGACGGGAAAGAGCGAAATATTTTTTATGATGATACTAAAAAATGGGCTCTTTCAGAAATTGGAAGTCAATATATTGCTGGTTTATTAAAATACGCAAGAGAAATTACTGCGCTTACAAATCCGCAAACAATTTCTTATAAAAGATTAGTTCCAGGCTGTGAAGCTCCAACATATATAGCATGGGATTGGAAAAATAGAACTGCACTTTGTAGAGGACATTCTGAAAATAAACATCCAATTAGAGTTGAATATAGAGCACCTGATGGAACATCAAATCCATATCTTGCATTTGCAGCAATGCTTGCAGCTGGACTTGAAGGAATTAGTTCTGATTTGAAATTAAATCCTCCTGAAAAAAGAGATTTCTATCATGACAACGATGGTGTTAGAGAATTACCTGGTAGTTTAGGTGAAGCACTTATTGAAATGAATGGCAGTAAAATGTTAAGAAAAAGACTTGGCGGATTTATTGTTGATACTGTATTCAAATTAGGTATGACTGCATATAAAGATGATTCAACAGATGTAACTGATAGAGATATTGCTAAATATTTCTAGAGTTATTTATTTTATTTCTTTCTTTTTCTTTTCTTCTAATCTTTTTTGACTTTCCGGTTGATCTAAATAATTGTCTTTCAAAATCACACTCTTCCCAAGCTTTTGTTCAATGTCTTTTCTAGTTGCTCCTGCAACATCTCCGCCATCCTTCGCATCTTTTTTAAGTGTAGGAAATTCTTTAGAATCTCGTTCTCTTGTAAGTCTAGTAGTTGTAGTTTCTCCTAACATAGAAAGTATAAGTTCCATATCGTCCATATGATCTCGAAGATTTTCTTTATTTAAACCTTTAAATTCTGAATATTCTTTTGGAGTCATTCCGAAAGTAGCTTTAGAAATCTCAGCAGTTAAAATTGCAAATTCTTTATTCTCTTGAACTCCTCTGTTTTTCCATTCCTTGGTTAATTCATCTCTTACCGCAATTCCTCTGATCCTCTTTTCAATCCATTCATCAGAATATCCTTTCAATCTGTAAAGTTCTCGTATTCTTTTTTGCGCTAGCTCAGGATTTTCAATTTCTTGAACTCTGTCATAACCAACCTGTGCTAACCATTGTTTGAATGGTTCAGCCTTAGGAGATGGAATTGATTGTATTAAACGTAATAATCCTATTGTATTCCAACATTGGAGCATTTGATTTCCTCCCGCGGTATCAAATTCAATTCCAAGGGGGGGTACAATTTGTCCCCCTCCTTTGAAAGCATCACTTAATGCTTCATCTCTCTTTCTAAGTTTTTTTAAATAATCAGAAGGATTAACTGAATCCGTAATAACTCGAACAACATCGCTTATAACAAACCACCATTCGTCATTAAACCAAGTTCGTCGAATCTTCTTATCTTGAAACACAACAAGTGCTTTATCTTTGTCCATACAATATAGATTATTCTTCTCCTTTATATATCTCACGCCGGTATTTGTCCAGTGCTAATGATTATTATTTAGTTATTTTTTTACTTTTAGAATTATTTTTATTTACTTTGGTGTTTGATTTATTCTATTTTACAGGATTCAAACCATTCCATTTCGTATAGAATAATTGGGACATTTTTAATTGCATCTTTTTTTCCTTCAACTAAATATGTTGCCATTGTTGTATTATTTTTTTTATCAGATTCTCCATATATCCATTTGCAGTCTGTTGCTCCTGCTTTTAGTATAGTTGTTCTAATTTCTGTTTCTTCAATCATTTTATTTGCCTTAATAGTTAGTTTTCTTCGGTAAGTTCCTACTCCTCTATGTTCTAAATACCAATCAAACCAAATAGTTAGCCATATTGCTGCGTATAAAAGAATTCCTACTTCATACTCTCCCATTCCTATGCAAAGACCAACTATTGCAAATACCCAGACTCCTGCTGCTGTTGTGAATCCAAAAATTTTATCAGTGGTTTTAATTAATGCGCCTGCTCCAAGAAAACCTATTCCTGTTACAATAGCAGATAATAGAGGAAGTGGATTTGTTGGTGCTGTTACAATTGCAGTTATTGCTAAAGCACACGATCCAGTTGCAACAAATGTAAAAGTTCCAAATCCTACTGGTTTGTGCGCTCGTTGTCTTTCTATTCCAAAAGCTAGAGCTAAAATAAATGTTAATAGAATTCGAAAAGTTATTGTTAGAGGGTCCATGGGGTTATTTGAAATATTTTATTTTTTGTATTATTGTTTTTATTTAATTATTATGTATTAACTATTCCAGTTTTAATTTCTTATCTATGTCTTCTGCAATTTCCATAAGTTCTTTCATTTGTTTTGAAAGATCTTTTTGCATTGCTGCAATCATATTAGCTAAGTTTTGGTCTCTTAAGTAATATCTATTTTTATCTGTTTGAATTATTCCCGCGTCCATTAGTTTATTAATATGATGTATGACTGTTCCTCTAGTTAAATTTAATTTCTCTGCAAGGTCATCTGAAGAAATTTGCTTGTTTTGTCTCGCGTTTTTTAATAGTTCAATAAATATTCTAAAGCAACTTTTATCCTTGTCTCTAAGTCCAAATAAACCTAAACTTCCTCCTAGCCATAGTAATTCATCATTAATATTGTCTAGTTTAGGCTGTTTTGATCTAACTATAGTAATCCTGAAGTCCATATTAATAGTATTGTGAGTAGGTATATTTAAATTTTTATGGTTTTTATGTTGCAATTGGGGTTTTATTAGTATTAATGACTTAGGTTGGATTAGCAAAACCTTTTTTAATATATTAGTTAAAGTAAATTATGTGGAGCAGTTGAAATATAAGTCGTTTTTAGTTAAGTTTATTCCTGTGCTTCTATTATGCCTATTAATAATATCAAGTTTAGCTGGGTTTTCTTTTGCTGCTACGTCTTCTGATTATAAGATTACTTACTTTGTTAATGATTATGCTGGAATTATTGATGATTCTACTGAATTGGAACTTGAAGGAATACTTAAGGATATATATGATTCTGGTGTTGCAGAGTATGCAATTGTTACTGTGCCTAGTCTTGAAGGGAGAAGTATTGAGGAATATTCTCTTAGTTTAGCTCAAGGTAATTTAGGTGATTCTGTTAAAAATAATGGGTTATTACTTTTTATTGCAGTTGAAGATAGGAAATATAGATTTGAAGTTGGCAGAGGTCTTGAAGGAGATTTGAATGATGCTAAGGTTGGAAGAATTGCAAGAGCTTTTATTGTTCCTAGTTTTAAAGTTGAAAATTATAACCAAGGAATCTTGGATGCAAGTTATGCTGTAGCTGCTGAGTTGAGTGATAATGTTAGTTCACCTTATTATGTTAAAGAAGAAAGTTTTTTTGAAAAAAATGAAGTTCTTATTTCAATATTAATTTTAATGATTTTAATTAATATTTTAGGATCTATTGGTAAGGCCAAACAAAAGGGGAAGTATTTTTCAGCTGCGTCAAATGCTGCTATATTATATACAAGCTTTGGAAAAGGTGGTTTTGGTGGTAGTGGCGGATTTGGCGGAGGAGGCTTTGGTGGCGGGGGATTTGGCGGTGGCGGTTCTAGTGGAGGATGGTAAAAATGTTTAATTTTTGGAAAAAGAAAAAGGAAGTTATTAATGCTAAAGGTGTAAAGAAGAAACTGGTTCATGGAGAAGAATTATTGCTTTGTCCTAGATGTAAATTTAATATGAAAAAGTTTAAAAAAAATGATGTTGTACTTGATGTTTGTAAAAAGTGCGGCGGGATGTGGGTTGATAAAGGTGAAATTGAAAAGCTTGCCGTTATGACAATAAAAAATAGGTGTGTTTACGATAAAGAATTTTTATTGTGATTTATGTGAATAATTAAGTGGAGGAAAAATATGAAAACTGTATGGAAAGTATTAATTGCTTTGGCAATAATTGCGATTTTAATAGGAATAAGTTTTATTTCTATATTCAATGGATTAGTTAGTGCTGATGAGAAAGTAAATGAAAAGTGGGCAAATGTTCAGTCTGCATATCAAAGAAGAGCTGATTTAATTCCAAGTTTAGTTGCAACTGTTAAACAATATTCCGATTATGAAGGATCAGTTTTAACTGAGATTACGCAAGCAAGAGCCTCTGTTGGTAGTGCTAAAACTCCTGCGGATCTTCAAGCTGCTGGTGATGATTTAAATTCTGCTATCTCGCGACTTTTAGTTGTCGTTGAAAGTTATCCTAATTTGAAGGCAAATGAAAATTATCTATCATTGCAAGATGAATTAGCTGGAACTGAAAACAGAATTAAAACTGAACGAGACATTTTCAATGCTGCAGTAAAGGATTATAATGTAAAAATAAGATCTTTTCCAACAAATATTGTAGCTTCAATGTATGGCTTTGAAAAGAAAGATTCCTTTGCAGCACAATCTGGCGCAGAAACTGCTCCAGATGTAAAGAAATTGTTTGAATAGATATTAATTATTTTTATTTTTTATTATTATTATTATTATTTAATTTTATTATTTTTTATATTAATTGAGAGGTCGCAACATTTATAAGTAACTAGGCCAAATATATTTATATTGAGAAAATTATTTTGGTGACTAAAAAACAAAAAGCTCAAACTGCTACTGAGTATTTAATTATATTGGCCGTAGTTATAGTTATAGCTCTTGTTGTAATAAATGCAATAGGTGGTTTTCCAAGTATAGGTTCAAATTCTAGTAAAAGAGCAAGTGATTTTAAACTGGCAACTGAAAAAATTGGTGTTGTTAATTATAATATTGGCTCTAATTATTCAACTTTTGTTTTGAAAAATAATAATTTTGATACTGTTGTTGTTTCTGAATTTCGATTGAATAATAACGAAAATTTAACTTGTGGTTATTTGACCACTCTTCCTTCTTTGCCTGTAACTTTAAATATTGGTGAAAGTAAATTAATAACTTGTACTGCGGTTAATTCTTCAAATTATCAAATTACTAATAAACAGTCTATTATTATAGGAATTCTTTTTCATGATTTAGTAAGTGGTTTTTCTCAAGTTGCAGGGAATGTTCACGCGTATGGGGATGTACAAAGAGATGTTCTTGCTCCTGCTTTTTCAATTTATTTTCCTTTGAATTCTCAAACATATTCTAATTACTCTAATAATAGTTTTGTAAATTATACTGTTAGTGATTTATCAGGAATTGACTATGTTAAAATTTGCGATGATACTGTTTGCTATAATGACACTGTTTGTCAAAATCAAACTATCTGCTCAGCAGTTTATTCTGGCTTAAATGCAAGTGTTGGAACTCATTTATGGAATGTAACTGCTTATGATAAAGCTGGTAATTATGATTTTAGTTCTATTAATTTTATTATTTACGTTCCTGATTTAAGTGCCCCAGCTGGATCTATATTATATCCAGCTGATTATGGAAATTATTCCAATTTACTGAATTTGTCTTATATGAATATTTCTGCTGCAGATGATTTCAATTTATCTTATTTTAGAATTTGTGGTAACGAAAATATTTTTACTAATGAAAGTTCTTGTTATATCGATTATACTTGTCAAAATTTAACTTCTTGTATTTTGCAATTTAGTGGCCTTAATTATTCAATTGGTAATAATTCTTGGAATTTGACTGTTTATGATATTACTAATAATAGTAATTTTTCTCAAATACATTTTAATGTTTATATTCCTGATTTAACTACTCCAAATGTGTCAATTAGTTATCCAGTTTCTGGACAAGACTATACTACTGTTAATTTTTTGAATTATACAGTTTCTGATGATCAGGAAATTAGTTATGTGACTGTTTGCGATGGTCTTGCTTGTTATAATGATTCGACTTGTTTGAATCAATTAAGTTGTAATGGAAGTTACACAGGACTGAATTATCAAATAGGCAGTAATACTTGGAATATAACTGTATTTGATACTTCTAGTAATTTTAATAATGCTTCGAGTTCTTTTGATGTAATTCCATTCGTATTAATCTGTGATCAGCAAAATGCTCAAGGTTTTTATAATGGTACTGGAACTTTATCTTCACCTTTTGGAATTTGCAGCTGGACACAGTTAAATAAAACACGAAATTATTTAACTTCGAATTTTACTTTGCTAAATAATTTAGATTCCACTTCAGTTAACTATTCTGGTTTAGGTAATAATTGGACTCCAATAGGAAGTACGTTTACAGGTATTTTTGATGGTAATGGTAAGACTATCTCTAATTTAACTATCTATAAACCAACTACAGATGGTGTAGGATTATTTTCTTTGGCTAATGGTTCAATATTAAATATTGGATTACAAGGTGTTAATATAATAGGAAGAGACTATGTAGGGGGTTTAGTTGGAGGTATGGTTTCTGCATCACCGAAAATTAGTAACTCTTTTGTAACTGGAAATATTTCTGGAGTTAAGTATGTTGGGGGTATAATTGGATATGCGTGGGGTGTAACAATTGAAAATAGTTCTAGTTCTGGGCTAGTAAATGGTACCTATGGCGTGGCTGGTCTTGTTGGTCTTAATCGTGCTAATTTGACATTAAATAATTGTTCTTCAAGTTCTCAAGTAACTGGAGGTAGTTATGTTGGGCCATTCGTTGGAGTTGGTGGGTCTGCTTATGATCCAGTAACTTCTCCTGTCATTCATTTTGCTGCTGGCAAATGGCATTTTATAAGCTGGCCTTATTCAAATCCAAGGTATGAGGAAGATGGGGATAATAAAGGGTGGGGATTTGCTGCAAGTGGTGCCACAAAATCTACTTCTTGGATGTTTTCTGATCAATTAGTTGGTAGTTCTGGAGTGACTATTCAATTGAATACTGATGGTAGATGGCATGCGTCAAATGGTTCTATTTATTCCACTGAAGTTCTTAATGCTGGTACAAGTTACTATTATTATGCCAAGAATGCATTTAATTGGACAATTAATTCTACTTGAGGCTGATTGTTTCAATGGTGTTTAATTTTTAACGTTTAATTTATACTTCATACCCTTTACCTCCAAGCATATTAATTGTTTCAATTATTCTTTCTTGTATTTTTTTGTAAGTGTTTTCTTCTAATCCTATATTTGGAAAAGAGTTTAATTCGGTAATTAATTCAAGTTTTGGTTGGATTAGTTTTTTCATTATTGGAATTACTTCTAACATATATGGAGTTTTATGTGGTGGATTTTTTTTAGCTACTTCTATTACTTTATCATAATCATGTATTCCTCCTTGGTAAGCTCTGTTTTCTAATAAAGAGCATACTGCATCAATTGCACCAACGAGCATATCCTCTTTTGTGGCTCCAGGAAAAGGTTTTGTTTCATCTGCAGGATCTGGATTATTCCATTTTTGATGATGATATTGTTGTCTATGTACTTCTAAAGCAGGTAGAATATAAGTTTTAAAATCTACTTTTGGAACTCTGTATTGTAAAGAGAATCCTTTAATAACACTCCATTCTAATTTGTTTCCAGGTCCTACTAAATCATGAGGTCTTTCTGGGTCATTATGTCCTGCGTTTAGTTTCGTAAAAAAGTATTCTGCATGACATGTGTGTTTAATTACTTCTAAGATCCCTCTGTTTATTTCGTCTTTGGTTGGTATTATTTCAGGTTCCATTTTATCTTTTAGGTAGTCTCCCTTCTCGTCCTAGTCTGGCTATAACGATGGCGGTTCGTGGGTCATTATAAATAGAAATTAAATCTCCAATTCTGTCTTCCAAGATTATTTTTGCTTCTCGAAGAGTAATTGTTTTTCCTATTAGTTTTTCATTCGCATAATAAGGAATTGTTTCATAGATTTCATATCGTGCAAATAATTTATGGTTTCGTTCAATGTGAAGGCTATTTACGATTCTTTCATCATCAGGCATCTCTAATGGTTCACAATGAGACAAAACAATGCTTTTCCTCATATAACAATTATTTCCATTTGGTAAATTTGTTTTTTCATAATAAGGGATCACGTATAATTGTTCTTTTTCATTCAATGGTCCATTTAGTGGATCTTCAGTTTTAGTATGAATTCCGTTTGTCATTTTCTTACTCCTTGACATAATTTGATACAATCGAGTAAACTTTTGAACTATTTAGATTAATGCTGTGGATTATTCCACTACAAAATCGGAAGATTTAAATATTATTAAACAATATATTAGTTATGGACTTAACGCAACTTGAAAAAATCGGTTTAAAAGAAAAGGAATCTAAAATTTATTTAGTTCTTCTTAAAGAAGGTTCTAGTTTAGCAAATCATTTAGCGAAAAAAACTGATATTTTGAGGTCTTCCATATATGATTATTTAGATATTCTGTTAGAGAGAGGATTTGTTTCTTATACAATTCAATCTGGTAAAAAATATTTTCAAGCTGTTGATCCTAATAAAATAATGGAGACTTTTGAGGAACAAAAAGAAAAGCAGAAGTTGGCACTTAATGAAATTATTCCTGAATTAGTTAAGCTTCAAAATATTCCTGAGGCGAAATCTAAGCTTGACGTATTTCAAGGTAAGGAAGGTATGAAAACAGCTATGTCTTATATTTTGAAAGACAAACCAGTTGAAATTTTGACATCTGGTTCATCAGGAGTTGGATATAAATTGCTGCCTTTCTATTTAGAGCATTGGCATAAAGAAAGAGCTAAGAATAAAATTAAACTGAAGATTATATATAATGACGTTCCTGAATCTGTTGAGCGAATTAAAAATGGTCCTTCTTTGAAATGTTCTGAAATTAGATTTGCTCCCGTAAATCACACATCTCTAACTGGAACTTTAATTTATAATAATAAGGTTTTACTAACTATTTGGGATTTAACTAGTCCTTATGCAATATTGATTGAAAACGATAGTATTTCTCAATCTTATAAGGATAATTTTGAAATATTGTGGAAAGTTTCTAAGAAATATTGAGTAACTGATTGTTGCGACATTTAAGAGTAATATCAAAGTTTATTTTGATACCTTATGAAGACGCTTCTAGTCTGTGGAATTATTTATAGGTTTTTTACACAAATCCTTAAATTAAATTCCATAAACTTTATAAATAAAAAATGTTTCCTGTTGAGTTAAGGTCAACGAGTTGGTTGATTTAAGGTCTACATGATGAGCTGGAATAAAAATCACAAGGAAGCTGAAACGAAAGCGGAAAAGGAAAAAAGCGCTGATGTTTTGGATAAAACAGGTAAAGCTGATGAAAAAGCAGTAGAAGTTACTGTTGAAGCTAAGAAAGAAGGAGTTAATTCTAATAAGGAAGCTAAAGTTAAGGAAGATGTTACATTTGATGAAACAGTTTCTAAAGATGACTTGCAAAACCAAGCTTCTGATAAAGATATTAAGGCTGCAATTGAAGAAAGTAGTTTAATAAAAGAAGTTGAAAATTGGGAAATGAAACGAAAGGAAGATGAAATTAAGGATCTAACAGTTTTACTACAAAAGCTTCAAGCTGATTTTGATAATTTTAGAAAAAGAAATAATGATGAAAAGAAAGAGTATGAATTTATTTACAAAAAACAACTTGTAGAAAAGTTAATTCCAATAATTGATCACTTTGAAAATGCATTGAAACATAATTGTACTGATGATAATTATGCACTTGGAATGAAAATGATTCATGGTTTATTTATTGACTTTTTATTGTCTGAGCATATTGGCATAGTTGATCCGTTGGGTGCAAAATTTGATGCTAATAATCATACTGTTGTTGAAGTAATTCATGACAAAACTCAAGATGATAACTCTATTGTTGAAGTAAAGAATAAAGGATATCTTTTCAAAGATAAAGTTATTCGACGAGCAAGAGTAGTAGTAAATAAGGTTGAAGCTTAAGCTATTATTGGATTATAAGTATATATTATAATTCGATTAATTATGGCGTTAAGTTAAATGAAATAAAAAAATAAGTATAACTGCGTTTGAAGAAAAAAATAAATTGCAAAAAGCAAAACAAACGAAAACAAAAATAAATAAAAAAATTATACTAAAAACAAAAATATATAGGAGGAAATAAAAATGGCAGGAAAAATAATCGGAATTGATTTAGGAACTACAAATTCATGTGTAGCAGTATTAGAAGGTGGAAAATCAGTAGTAATTCCTAATTCAGAAGGCGGAAGAACAACTCCTTCAGTAGTATGTGTTAAAGACGGAGAAAGAGTAGTTGGTATTGTTGCAAAAAACCAGTCTATTTTAAATCCAAAACATACTGTAAGAAGTATTAAAAGACATATGGGAGAAGATTATAAAGTAGAAATTGATGGTAGACATTATACTCCACAAGAAATTTCTGCAATGATTTTACAAAAATTAAAGGCAGACGCAGAAGCGTATTTAGGTCAATCAGTAACTGACGCAGTTATCACAGTTCCTGCTTACTTTTCAGACAGTCAAAGACAAGCAACAAAAGATGCAGGTAAAATCGCTGGTCTTAATGTTTTAAGAATTATCAACGAACCAACTGCAGCATCATTAGCTTATGGTTTAG
>CAZKZU010000041.1:0-13190 GCA_964557345.1 uncultured Methanosarcinales archaeon | reverse complement strand
CTCATAGTCAGGCAGTATACTTTTTTATTATTTTTCGGATGCACAAAATACTCCAATAGTTTTTTAAATTACCTAGAAAGTTAATATGTGTGAATTAATATGCCAAAAGTAACAGTAGATCAAAAAAAATGCATCGGTTGCGGTGCTTGTGCAGATGTTTGCCCAGTTGGAGTTTTTTCAATAGAAGGCGGTAAAGCAAATCCAAAAAATCAAAGTAAATGTATTGCTTGCCACGCTTGTGAAGGATCTTGTCCAGTAACAGCAATCATTGTCGAAGATTAATTATTTTTCTTTTTTATAGGTTTTTTTCTAAAATATCTTGCTTTTTATTAAGAATTACACTAATATCTTCAAAAAGAGAGAAATATTTAAAAATGACCCCTTATTCGTAGTAAATATGATTATTGAATCTTATCTTCAGAGGTACGTGGACTTTTTTAATAAAGAGATTGAAATAGATACTAAGCTAACTCCAGAAGATAAACCAATTCAGATGCATAATCTAGAAGCAATAGGAGTATTAAAAGAGGAAGACAGACTTGAAGAAATTGAAGAAATAAGAGCTAAAACTCCAGAAGAATTAATGGATGATGCTAAGCTATTTTATCAAGATGCATTTATTAGAAAAGCATTTTTTTATTATACAATGGCACACATGAAAAGAGGCAAATCACTCGATGAAATACTCTTAAATGAAGATGCCGATTTTCCGATAACAAATGTGGTTGGAGAATACCAAGTTCATAAGATACATTTACAAAATACCTGTAATGACCCGACCGTAATATTTCTCGACTGGGACAGAACTCTTGATATTGATGGAGCTTTACGCCATAATGCTCTTGAATTTATGAAGTATTTTAACGATAAAAGAACACCAGATGGAAAGAAAAAATATTCGCTCATTATAACTTCTGCCACTTGTAATCTTATGCTAAAAGTAAATAAATACCAAGAAATATTACCCATGGTTGATGCAATTTATACAGTCCCCGTTACTCAAATACCATACAAAAATAATAAAAAAATCGTGGGGAAATTATATACAGACATCTGCGACAGATTGAACATTAAAAATTACCGATCAGTAATTTTAACAGATAGCTGGGGCGACAGAGCAGTAGAGGCAGGCAGCCCAATTGTCACCTTAGTTACACCGCCAAACATTTCTGCGGATTATTGGATTATGGCGATAGAATTTTTGGAGCAAATAGGAGGCGGAGACTTTGGAAAAGCCGAATATATAGTTAATTCAAAGAATCCAAAAAAAATTCTCGGAATGACAAATAATCCTAATGAAAAGAATTGGCGAATTTACCAAACTAGAGATCCAATTTCTCAAGCTAGAACAAATTTATATTTAGCGAGATATGTTTCAAGATCACTAAGACATTGCTTTTTTATGTGCACAGGAGATTTGCCAAAAACCCCTCCAACAAGCGCACCAAATGAAAATTCAACATACCTTTAAAACAATTAATTTTTAAAAGAGACATTTGTATACAAATTAAAAACAGCCTCGTAGTGTAGTGGCCAATCATATCGGACTCTGGATCCGGTGACCTCAGTTCGAATCTGAGCGGGGCTATTATTTCATCTCGACGAGAGGACAGTATATCTAAAGGGCCATTAGCTTATCAGTGAGATGGATAAACTTTTAATCATTAAATTTGAATTGTTATCTTATTTTTTTCTTTAGTATAGAATAATAATTAATCCACCATCTATATAAGGAATAAGATAAAAATATAAATCCAACAGTACCCAGTATGATTGGAAAGGTATAATTCCGCACTGATTCGACAGGTGAAAAAAAGAATTTCAATGCGATGGATATGAAGAATAACCCTGCGATGACTGAAGTAATAAGTTCTATCTTCTGACCAAGAATGCTTATATCTATCCACTTTGTAATCATTTCCTTTCGCTCTTGTGTTAGTTCAGGCCGCTTAAAACCATCCTTTATGTACTTTCGGACAATTAATATGCAAAAAACTAATATTAGAATAAAAAGTGCAAGTTTCATGGAAAAGTCAGAAATTGTACTCCCATTATCATTCCAGTTTAAACATATTTTGCTTGATTCTTCTTGCACTTTACAGTCCAATGGTCCCAATGCCCATTCGGTCTTTTCTTGTGTTGTATAACATTTACATTTAAAATCAGTATAACTCATAAACCCAAATAGAAGTAGCATAAAGATAAATAATCCTAAAAATATCAAAAATACTTTTGTGTTATCTTCCCCCTCAGTCATCATCAAGTTTAGGTCTAATGAATTTATAACTTTTTTGGATATTGTTAAGTGACTCTTTATATAGCAACGTGCGTTCTCTCCAATATTGACCGCTATTAAAAACCGAAATATCGTCGGTGGTTAGTAGCCCTAAAAATATATACTAAGTGCTACGTATTCATTAGGGGCTATAATTACTTCAACAAAATCCCAAGTATTGGATGATTCATCTTATACAATAATCTGCTAATTTCAGCCAAGTAGTATACGACAAGACTCTCTGTTCCTTTAGAAGTTTCAATTAGTCCATAAATTTCATCATAGAGAAATCTGTTCATAGAAACATTCATTTTCTTTAAAGTTTCAAGATCACTTTTAAAAAAGCTGGCGGTTACTAAGGAGTAAAACTTATTTAGCTGTGCGAATGTTTCTGCAACTTTTTTTCTTGGAATATATTTAGGATTTTTCTTTAATATCTCATATAAGTGAAATAAACTATGGGAAATAAGATAAAGCTGGCCATATAAAACCCAATAGAAAGAGCTACTCTCCTGATAAAATTTCTTTTTTGAGATATTACGACGCGAAAAATTATCATATTGCCCGATTTTCCTTTTGTATTCTGTAATTTCTTTATCGTCAATCAAAATTCCATTTTCAATTCTTTGGCGAATTAATTCAAACATATCATCGATGATAAAAAAGATTCTTCTCAATAATACGCCTTGCTTTTCGTCTTCAGGAAGCGTTATATTCTCGATGCAAACCATCGACTTATCTTTATCAGTTATTTCAAATCCAAGTAAGTAGTTATTTACTGTTTCATCAATAATTGCTAATTGCTGTGGAGAATGATATTTAATTTTCATTTTATCGATTCCTGAACGATACAAGTCATTTATGATAATACGAATGAAAATGGGATCTTCATTTCTAAAATCCAAGTCAATTGATTTTTTTTCTTCATTAGACTTTGCTGAGAGAATCAAGTCTCCAGCTTCATCAGCAAAATTAACTTCATCACCTGGACGTAAGCCTTTTTCGTCAATCCAAGTTTTAGGAATATATGCAACAAGTCCACTTCCGCCTTGTTTAATTAATTTTCTTTTCATAATCTACCTAAATAGATTCATTCTTTTTAAATTTTGCTAAAAAGATATCATAGATATCTATAATATCAGATAGATATTAATGCCTTTCTTAATCCTTCGTATTAAAACAAATTCACGAGGTAAAAATGGAATATACTGAAAGTTCAAGAAATAAACAAATATTACAATATGACGCTAATATGTGGCAAGAACGAGAAACGAAGCCAATCAATACTTTACAACTATTTATAACAAATAAATGCAATCTTAGGTGTAGAGGATGCTTTTATGCGGATAAATTAGGAAATACTGAAATGTCTTTTGAAGAATATAAAAAAAATGTGCTACAATACAGAGATCAGGTGCAAAAAGTAATTCTACTTGGGGGAGAACCAACAATTCATTCTGAATTAGAAAAGATGCTGAAATTTAATCAAGACCTTAATTTAAAGACAACAATTTATACTAATGGGTTTGATTTGAAAAAAGTAGAAAACTTAAACCTTGAAGGAATTTCAATTCGTGTGGGAGTATATGGTTCGACTGAAAGCGAGAAACCGCTTTCTAAAGTTGATAATACAAAAATTCCTGTTGATGTTGTGTATATGCTAAGAAGAGATAATGTTGCACAATTATTTGAAACAGCGCAAATGGCGGAAGACAATTTTAATTGTAAAAGCTTTTATGTTTCTAGTATAAGAGAGGTCGATAAAACATTAAGTTTTTGGAAAGATACCGCTGAGACGCTTCCTATTGAAGAATATGTGACTATAGTGCAAGATTTCGTTAATCGATATCAAGGAAATATTCCAAAACTGCATATTGCAAAAAGAGGAGTTTTATTTACTGAAAATAAATCATCAAAAACAGAAAGGTGTAGGTTCGGAAATATTTTTCCTGATGGTAAAAAAGTAATTTGCCCTTTTGATATTTCAAGGAATATTACTTCACCTGAATTAACTTTTGATAAACGAGATTGCAATAAGCATACTGAATGTATACTACAAAAAATAGTGCTTGAGAAAAAAGAGGTCAAACCAAAATAAAGTTATAACTTTCATTTTTGTAGAATGTATTTTAATGCATCAGTCAAACTTTTTGTAACATACCCTTTAGGAGAATCTTGAACAGCTTTAATTTCGAAGAGAGGAGTTTTTTCACGAGGAGCTAGGATTGTGTGCATCCCAATCATTTCTGGTAGTAATAAGTCAAGCTCATATATATCTCCAACTACTACGACTTTTTCTGCAGGAACAGCATTAGTTTCCAATATGTTTTTTAATTTTTCATAGTATTTTTGTCTTCTTGTAAATAAGGGCCTATTAAAACCAAATTTTGAGACTTCACTAGAAAAAGTAGTTTGCCAGTCAGGATTTACAATATATTTTTTTGCATCACCAAACACCGGAATATCAGAATGAGTAGACGGCAATTTTGATATTTTTTTAATCACGTTATCTGTTTTTGAATTTGTTATAATGCAACAAGGAATATTTTTCTTTAAATCAGTTAAAAAACTATCTGCATCTTCTTTAAATGAAATATCAGATTTACCATAATTATTTTGGAATAATGTATCTAATGTTTTGGAAATGTTTTGTTCATCATTAAATCCAAAATCTTTAAATAAAATTTGCGCTATTGCCGTAGACATTACTAGAGGGTCTGCATAAGCAGGAGCAATCATCATCCCATTAATAATCCAGCCATAAGCAGAAGGATTTGATTCCATAAGGGATTGAACTTTATTCCAAGAAGAATCCAATTCTAATCTATTAATTTTAAGCACATTAGAAAGGTCATTTTTAAAACCTTCAACGAATGGAATTGCCTCAATATCTACATTGGTTAAAGTTCCATCAAAATCTAAAACTACTAATTCTATCCCCATAACTTAAGGAATACTAAATGATTTAAAATTATTACTGTTGTACACATATAAATTATTCTTAAGAAGTACAAGATTGAGCTAATGCAATGCATTTTTTTCTTTCTTCGCTTACTAATTGCTCAGGAATATGATATGATCTAAAGGTTGTTGTTTGCAATGATTTGTAAGGTTTTTCAGTATAGAATTTTTTAGTTCTTATTTCTCTATACGCATTTGCATCAAAAATACCTTTTCTTTGAAGTTCAGACGCTATTTGCTGAACAGAATAAGAATGTTCATAAGTTATATCGAAAAAATCTAATCTTTGAAGTTGTGAGTCTGGAACAAATATAGGTTTTCCACCGAATATAACTAGACTTGAAACTTTTAGAACTAATCCATTCGTTTTTTCATCTCTTTGTAATTCAATAGGGAAATCCATAATCCAGGGAATACTAAACGATTTAAAATTATTACTATTATAAAGACATATATTTTAGAAACTATTATTCTTTCTTACAATACATCTTCTTCATTGTTTTTGTTGGGAAAAGAGTTGCAGCTATACTACTTTGCCATTTTGCAAATTTATCTACACAGTCAGAACAAATGTCTGCGGATTGATCTTTATCTAATACTAAATGATTGAATGTTATATTATAATTAACAATTACTTTTTTACACAAGTGGCATTTCATAGTAGGTAGAATGACCTAGTTGTATATAAATTTTAATAGCCATCACGATTAAATAACTAAATAATACTCAAGTAAAAAACAAAAAATTAAGAAAAATAATAATGTTAAATCAAAAATCTAATCAAAGAAATGTGCAATCCAAATACCCACTCTTGTAAAGAAGCCTTTAACTTTTTTACCAACAGATGTGCCTTGAATTTCTAATTCTCCGTTTCCTAGTTTTTCATTTAATGCATCTATTTGAGATGTTGCATTTGAAATATCAGTTATAGTAGATAAACTTTGCACATAAACGTTATAAGTTGGATCATCAGCAATTACGCAATCTAAAGAAATTACTTGTTTGTTTTGTAATGTAATGTGACCGATAACTTCTCCTGATTTTGTATAGCCATTCATAACTTCATTTGTATAAGGTAAGGATTCAGAAATATTGACCCCTACTTTTAAACCTGAATCATTAATTAAATAATTGCAAATGTCTTGTCCTTCTGTTGCAAAGGCCATTGGAACAAGTAGAAATAATCCTATTATTATTAGTATAGTTTTTTTCATACGAAACACCCCGATATGAATAAGTATAAGATAAACAATATTATAAAGTTTACTTTTGATAAAAATATTCGAAAATAAGGATAAATAATTGAAGTAGAATAAATAACTTCTTAATTCAAATCGTATGAGGCTAAAAACCCCCTCATTTGTTTATAATCGTTTAGAAACTTAAAACCCTTTTCAGTTAGCCTATAGGTTCTTTTTTCATTCTTATCTATTGTTTCTATAAGTAATTCTTTTTGCTTTAATTCAGTTATATATTCTATAAGCATTTCGTGAGAAAGATTTGCTTTATACATTATATTGGTTGGTTTTGCATCGTTATTTTTTATCCGTATTATCTCTAGTATATCGCTCATTATTGTTATTTTGTCTCTTTTTCCGCTCATTTTTTGACCAAATACCAATTAACTAGAATCATAATATATGCACAAAATCCTACTATGTGACCTATAACATAAAACAGTTCATGATTAACAGAAATTAAAAAATGAAAATTTCCAAACCACAATAGTAAAAATGCTAACGCGACAGTTAAAGTCATTGCTTGTTTATTTTTAATATAATTTTCTACAAAATGCCATGCAATGAACGCTAAATAGATAGATGCCAATAAATAGAAAACATATATTGAATTTTTACTAAGCATTATCGCTATAATAGACGTAGAAAGTAGTATCCAAAGAGTGCGTTGCTTATCACTTTTTAGACTTACAAATAATAATACAACTAAACCTGAAATCATTAAAATCATATAAGAATAAGTTCCTATTGCATCTATTGTTGAAACTGAATATAAATTTGCAGCCATGCATAAACTTGGATTTAATTTAGAATAAACTAAAAAATTAGAAATAGATTGGAGAAGATAAGCTAAAGAGACAAGCAAAAATCCAACGCCGAAATATCGGGCTAATTTTTGACCAGTAGCACGATAAACTTTTAATGCATAAAATGCAATGAAAGATGCTATTAGGAAGAAAAAAAATTCAAAAATAATATCGTACCCAAAAAACCAATTTGGAGACATGTACATTGTCGACATATATACAGGAGGGAAATGGGAGTTTATAAAACTTCTGAAGGTGAGATACAGAGTTATCCTGCAAATAGTATTTATAAACTAATTATTGTTGTTATTGCTTATGATTGAAAAAGAATTTTTTGTAATAAGAAAAGCCCCTGTAATTTTTACTGTTTTATTGATAATTGCTGCAAGTATCGCCTATTTCACACTAGGAGCGTCAGATATTGCTAAAAGTATGAGTTATAATAAACTCTCGACTGACGAAATTACACTTCTTAATGGAATTCAATTAAAAGCGGCATATACTGAAGAAGGGACAATTGATATGTTTGCCCTTGCAAAAAGTAACGATCTAGCTAAAATTAAAACGGAAAAAGGAAATTCCACTCCTGGGGTTGGAGAGATGGTATTAGGCAATGTTGAAGCATCAATGATGCAAAAAGAAGAGGAATTCACAAATATAGGGGACAATATAACTGATTATGATATTAATTTTACTATTAAAGGAATACTTACAAAAACAAATACCTTTGCTGATGATTTCCATTATGTTAATAATGAAGAATACACTAAATTAAATGGAGAGTCAAATGTCCTCTTAATTAAATTTAAAGATAAAACTCCTAAATTATTTTATTTGTATGATATTAATAACCCTGCACCTATTAATCTAGAAATAACTGAAGGGAATCTACTTTATTTTAACAAACATATTGAAAAAAATAAAACTTACTATCCAGTCCTTTTAGGTGCAGACGAAGCAAAGATGATGAAAGATGAAAAACTATTTACTAGAGCAGGAGATATTATTAATGACTTTTTTGGAAAAGATATATTTATTGTAGGAGTACTAACTAAAACTAATACTAGTATTGACATGATGCATATTGTAGAGAAAGACTTTTTTGATAGTAATAGTGATAATAAGAATAAGAATGATAATGCGCTGGTGAAAACATGAAAAAAATAGAACTTAATGTTACAGGAATGCATTGTGCTAGTTGCTCTACACTTGTTAATAGAGCATTATCTAAAACAGAAGGAGTTAGCGAAGCTAATGTAAATTATGCTACGGGTAAAGCAAGAGTTGTATTTGACGATAAAAAGTTATCTGAAAAAGATTTAATCAAAATAGTTGTGAGTAAAGGTTATGGTGCAGCGGTTAATACTAATAATAAGATTGATGCCAAAAATAATGAGATAACTCAAAAAAAAGAGATTGATAACATAAAAAGCAGTTTATATTTTAGTTTAATTTTTGCAATTCCTGCATTTATTATTGGAATGATTTTAATGCCGTTAGGAATAAATATTCCTTACGATATGTTCATGTTATTTCTGCTTGCAACACCAGTTCAATTTATTGTTGCATCAGATATTTACAAAAGCGCATGGGTTGCATTAAAAAATAAAACTGCGAATATGGATTCTTTAATTGCGATAGGAACAAGTGCAGCATATTTATTTAGCATGTATTCGATATTTTTTAATCCATCACTTGGACAATATTTTGAAACTAGTGCGATTTTAATTACATTTGTTGTATTTGGAAGATATCTTGAAGCACTTGCTAAAGGAAAAACATCTGAGGCAATTAAGAAATTAATGGAGTTATCCCCTAAGATCGCAACAATAATCCGAGCTAAAAAAGAAATACAAATACCTGTAGATCAAGTAGTATTGAGCGATATTGTTATAGTTAAACCTGGAGAAAAAATTCCTGTTGATGGAATAGTTATTGACGGATTATCATCTGTTGACGAAAGTATGATCACAGGAGAGAGTATCCCTGTTGAAAAGAAAAAAGGAGAACAAGTAATCGGTGGAACAATAAATAAACATGGAACATTGACATTTAAAGCAACAAAAGTAGGAGACAATACAACTCTTGCAAGCATTATTAAATTAATTGAAGATGCACAAGGAAGAAAAGCTCCAATACAAAGATTTGCAGATACAATTTCAGCATACTTTGTTCCTATTGTTATATTGATTGCACTTATTACGTTTTGCGTTTGGTTTTTTATAGTTGGTAAACCAATATCATTTTCATTAATCACGGCTGTTGCAGTACTTGTAATCGCATGTCCATGTGCTTTGGGTTTAGCTACACCTACATCGATAATTGTCGGAACAGGAAAAGGGGCTAAAGAAGGAATTTTAATTAAAGGAGCAGATTCACTTGAAGCAGCACATAAAGTAAAATTTGTTATATTCGACAAAACTGGAACAATAACAAATGGTAAACCAGAAACAACAGACATTATATCGTTTGATAAAAGTGTATCAAAAGAAAAACTATTGAAAATTGCTGCAAGTATAGAAAAACCTTCAGAACATCCGCTTGCTGATGCAATTGTTAAAAAGGCACAACAAGAAAAATTATCTTTACTTAAAATTACTAATTTTAAAGCAATTCCGGGTTATGGAATTAGTGCAAAATTGGATGAGACGGACTATTATTTTGGAAATTTAAAAGTAATGCAAAAACAAAAAATTAATGTAACTAAATATGAAAGTATCGTAAGGAAATTAGAGACACAAGGTAAAACAGTAATGCTTTTGTCTAATACAAAAAACCTTATTGGAGCAATTGCTGTTGCTGATACAATTAAAGAAACATCAAAACTTGCAGTAAAACAATTGCAAGATATGAAAATAAGTGTATATATGATTACTGGAGATAATTCAAGAACAGCTAAAGCTATAGCTAAACAAGCAGGAATTAGTCCTGAACATGTTTTTGCGGAAGTATTGCCTGAAGATAAAGCAAATTATGTAAAGAAATTACAAGGAATAGTTGATCGAAAAGGAAATCTTTCAAAAGTAGTTATGGTTGGAGATGGAGTAAATGATGCTCCTGCATTAGCATTAGCAGATATTGGTATTGCAATGGGTTCTGGTACAGATGTTGCTATGGAGTCAGGAAATATTGTGTTGATGAAAAATGATTTACTCGACGTTCCAAAAGCAATAAAGTTAAGTAAACAAACAATGGCAAAAATTAAACAGAATATGTTTTGGGCTTTATTTTATAATGTTTTAGGAATACCAATTGCAGCAGGAGTGCTTTATCCGTTTACAGGATGGCTATTAAGTCCAATTATTGCTGGCGGAGCTATGGCAATGTCGAGTGTAAGTGTTGTTACAAATTCGCTTTTACTTAAGAGAACAAAATTATGAGTAAGCAGGAAAAATGAGGAAAATTAAACAGTGAGGAAATTAAAAAATGAAAACTAAAATATATATTCCAGATATTGAATGTGAAAGTTGTTCTAGACTTATTGATAGAAAAATTTCAAAAATAAATGGAGTTAAAGAGTTAAAAGTAAATAATGATTCAATGGATGTAGAATATAATGATAGCGATATTAAAGCAGAAGATTTAGTTGTTGCTGTTGAGGATTTGGGTTTTAGAGCGTCAGTTAGACCATTTGAACGAAAAACTTTCGGAGAGAGATTTCGAGATTATAGAGAAAATAGACATAAGTATGCTATGGTTAATAAAGCGTTGCTGTATGGATTAAGCGTATTTGGGATATTGATTTTAGTTCAAATAATTGCAGCGTATGGTTTTCTTAATAATATGATTCCTAATTTTATTAGTCATTATGCACTGTGGTTATTATATCTTGATTTAAGTGTTGCAAGCATAGGTGCAACAATTTGGTATATGTCTTCGTATAAGGGAAACGTTGTTACCTGTATGACTGGAATGATGATTGGAATGACTGTTGGAATGCAAGCTGGAATGATGATTGGAGCCGTAGTTGGAGCAACGAATGGATTCTTTACTGGCGCAATGGTTGGAATGACTGTTGCAGTTATTGCTGGAACTATCACAGGTGCAGTGTGCGGAATAATGGGTGCAGTACAAGGAATGATGTCAGGAATTATGGCAGGAACTATGGGTTCAATGATTACAGTTATGATGTTTACCGACCACGTTTTCATATTTATGCCATATTATATGATTTTAAATTTAATAGTACTTTTAGGACTAATATATTTATTTTACGAGGAAGTTGTGGAAGGCAAGAAGGAAATTAAAAAGAAAACAATTGATTTTACAACTTTTGCTTCAGCATGCATAATAGTTACTGCTATTATAACAATGATAATGATATACGGACCTAAGTCGCCATTATTTGCATAAGTGAGAGGAGAAAAAATGAAAATGAAAAATATTTTAATCGGAGGAGCAGCAGTTATCCTTTTAGTAATTATAGGAATTGCATTAGGAAATGTATTTTCAAAAAACATATATGGCGAACAAACATATTCAACTAATACTCAAAGTAATAATTTAGAAACTAGCGGAAACAACGTTGAAACTACTGCTAATTCTGCAACTACAACAACAGGCACTATTCAAAGTGCAAACCTTGCATTAGTTGATTTTTCATATAAACTAACTCCTAATAAATTAATTAAAGGCGTTCCAGTGAGAATAATTGTAGACGAAAGCACACTAAGTGGATGTATGAAAAACGTTGTTATAAAAGATTTTGGTGTGTCAAAAACAATTAAACCAGGAGATAATGTTATTGAATTTATTCCTGATAAAACTGGAACTTTTTGGATAACTTGTTCAATGGGCATGGGACCTGGATCATTTGAAGTTGTAAATGCAGATGGAACAGTTGATGCAAATTCACAGACGGCACAAGGATTATATACAGCTACAGGAAGTACGTGTAGCATGGGCGGAGCTGGTTGTGGATGTGGCGGAAGATAAAATATAATTGCATATAAACTTTACAAAAATAGAAAGCAGATACACAATGTTTTAAAATAAATTAAAAATAAAATAATTTAATTAAGAAGTTATACTACTAAATATTTTTTTAATTTCTTCTAGATTTGCTTTTGCTAATTTTGATCTAAGTTGAGCACTGTCTTGGATTCCTTTGGTTAAGTGCATTACATGAAATCTAATTTCTTCAACGTCTAATTTGTAATGTTCTGCTAGCTCTAAGAAATCAAGGAAAATTTGTTTTCTATCTATTGGTTTGTAAGTTCCTGTTGCAAGGTAATCTTTTATTTGTTGAAATATATACGGGTTACCTATTGCTGCACGGCCTATCATCATTGCATCAACTTTACTTTCCTCTTTTAGTTTTACATAAACTTCTGGTGAAGTAATGTCTCCATTTCCAATTACAGGAATTTTCACAGAACGTTTTACTTCTGCAATTGCGTTCCAATCCGCTTGCCCACTATATCCTTGACTTGGAACTCTTCCGTGAACAGTTATTGCAAAGGCTCCTGCTTTCTCAATAAGTTTTGCAATTTTAATTAAGTCTTTTGTAACTCTGATCTTTACTGTAACCGGCTTTTTAACCGCTTTAACGAGATCTTTTACGATATCATAGATTTTATCCGGATCTTCAAGTAACTTGCTTCCTGCGCCAATACGGATTACCTTATCAGCAGGACATCCACAATTGAAATCTATTATATCCCAGTCAGCTTCAAGCATTTTTGCGGCAGCGATTATTTCATCTTTTTTACTTCCAAATATCTGCACTGCTACTTGAGAATTAATCGATTCAGCTGGATCTTTTCTAAGAATTATTTGAGTAATTTTATTTTTTCTAACGATTGCAGAACAATTAGCAAACTCAGTACAAGTAATATCCGCACCATATTTCTTACATAAAGCTCTAAATGCAACATTAGTCACACCACTCATTGGAGCTAAAAATAACTT
>CAZKZU010000040.1:8709-14251 GCA_964557345.1 uncultured Methanosarcinales archaeon | reverse complement strand
AAGTAGGAAGTAAAGGTAATAAAATTGTGCCAATAAATATACCTAGAAATCCAGACATACTAGCGCCTCCAATAACCCCTATAATTACAACTATTTGATTTACGTGAGCTTTTACACGAACTATTTTTGCAAGTAGGAAATTATCAATCATACTAACTATTAAAAGACCATAAAAAAACAATCCTATTCCTTTACCTAGTAACCAATAATTGTGAGACGCATATCCAGTTAAAATCATAAACAGAGAAATAGGCACCCAAATTATTGCTGTACCTATATTTGGAATTAATGCACAAAAAGCTAATATAACTCCTAAAACTATTGGAAAAGGAACACCAAATATAAAAAATCCTATGGCACCTATTACTCCTTGTACAAAAGCAACAAACAGCTGTGCATAAATTACTGTATGAGAAATATTCCCGAATTCTGATATCATTCTTTCAACAGTTTTTTCTCTTAATGGAATTACATCAACTATTTGTTTTAACAAATTTTGCCAATCTTTTAATATAAAATATGCTATAATAAATGCAAGAAAAAGCTTTACAAGCATAAGAGGAATACTCAATATAAAAGCAATAATTTTTTCTCCTATATAAGGTAAAAATAGTTTTAGTTGCTTATCAAATCCAAAAGCAGATAATTGCCCAGAACTAAATCGTTCTAATTGATTTAAAAGCAAACAAATTTTTGAATCTGCACTTACGCAACCAATTCCAAACAATGGGCCTACAGAAGATTCACTTGAGATAGAGTTATATAATATATACCCTTGATGAGTAACTTCAATAGTTATAAATGCAAAAGGAATCAGAATAATAATAAATACAATAAGTAAAGCTAAAATAATTGACAGAAATTTAGAAGCTAATTTCCTATGTATTTTCGTATACAAAGGAAAAGAAATATAAGCTAATAGAACACTACCTAAAAGAACAGTTATTAGTGGTTGAACTAATTTAAATAATAAAAGTAATGCTAATACGAATAAAATAAAGGGGACTACTTTTTGATATTGATTTTGAAATTCCATTTGTACTTCCCATTTTTTACAGTTTCTATTATTGAAATTTAGTTTAGCAGATTTATTCTACTAAATTAGGAATCAGCTTTAATATAATATCCTAAAATAGTGTCTTTCATTAGCACACCAGTAACTCTAATTTCACTTCCTTCTTCAGGCAAACTTTCTGAGGAAATTCTAATTGTATCGGTTTTATCTTTAAGAGTATAACCTGAAATCGAACCAATTTTAAGCGTATTCTCAACAGTTCCTGCTACTACTACTTTTGTTCCCACATTGTCAGAAGTCTTTACATCCTTAATAGTAGATGTAACACACCCTGAAATTAAAATTACAGCGAATAATACTCCAACTATTAATAATAAGTTTATTTTGAATTTCATGTTTAATTCCCCTTCAACATAATTAATTTTATCTTCATAAAATATAAAATAAAAATATACCTTTTAGCCCAGATCCAAAAGAAGTTGCACGATGTTATTTTGAGAATATAAAAGATACAATTAGAAATGTTAATTTAAAGCCAGAAGCATATACGGAAACATTTGTGCTTTTATTTAATGAATATGTAAAAAGATATATGTAATATAGGAAAAAGTATTTCTTTCTAAATTTTTTTTATTTATTCACATTGTTTCGTTTCACTATTATTCTTTGTTAATATATTTTTATAGAGTTCACACTAGTTCTAATTAAATTAAAATAAAACTAGTAGAAATTATATAGAATAATTCTAAAAACTAATATCTTCAGAATAAATCTAAATAAAATTATAGCGTTATCTCTATAAGCAATGGTTTTTAGAAAGATAAATTATTTCTAAAAGTAAATAAATAATGAAAAAACCATGCACAGGATATAAATTATACACTTTTTTTTGTAGGAACTATTAGTAGTTGCGTGCTTAATACCTCGCCGAAGCTTGGCACTTACACACCAACTCTATCAAACTAATCTTTTATTAGCGCTCCACTATCTCTTTTCGAGGTATGTTTCGTACTTAGATGCTTTCAGTACTTATCACTTAGCGCGTAGCTGCCAGGCGTTACCTTGTCAGATAACCTGTACACCAGTGGCGCCGGTTCCTCGTTCCTCTCGTACTAAAGGATCCTTCCCCTCAGATAGTTACAAATCAAGTAGATATTAAACCAACTGCCTCACAGCGTTGTGAACCCAGCTAACATCCCTTTTAATGGGTGAACACCCCCACCCTTGGACGCTTCTGCACGCCCAGGATAGGAAGAGCCGACGGCGATGAAGCAAGCCGCGTCGTCGATATGAACTCTCAGACGCGACAACTCTGTTATCCCCGGAGTAACTTTTCTGTCATACCCGACCCCCACCAAGGAGGTACGAGGGTTCGCTAAACCAAACTTTCGTTTTTGGAATCTTCATTAGCGGGATTCCAATCAGGCAGGCTTTTGCTTTTGCACTCTCCCCCGGATTTCTGACCCAGGTGAGCCTACCATTGGGCACCGTTGATATTCTTTCAACGGTGTGCCACCCCAGCCAAACTGTCCACCAGTAGTTGTCCTTGCTTTAACACAAGTAAGCATGGCAAGATCCGAAAGATAGTGTTTCATTGGTGTCTATTATTAAGCTAGCGCCTAACACATAACGACTACTATCTACGCTGTACAACAGATCTTGACACGCAGCTACAAGCTACAGTAAAGTTTCACGGGGTCTTCACGTCCCACTTGATTTCTCTGGCCTTTACACCAGAACAGAATGTTCGGAGGCATTTAGCTAGGGACAGCGGCGATCTCATTGCGCCATTCATGCAGGTCGTCAATTAAACGACAAGGAATTTCGCTACCTTAAGAGAGTTATAGTTACCCCCGCTGTTTACCAGCTGTTAGGCCCCTTGAAAGAGACTTTAGAGTACTGGCACTGAGCAGACGTCACCCTCTGTACACACCTTTACAGGCTAGCAGAGAGTTGTGTTTTTGTTAAACAGTTGGACCCCCTTTGTTATTGCACCCTGTAATTGCAGCTATACAACCACAATCGCAGGGACCCCTTATGCCGAAGTCACAGGGCTAATTTGCCGAGTTCCCTTAGCTAAATTACACCTTTACATCTTAGGCTTCTCACCTAGGGGCACCAGTGCTGGTTCTGGGTACGAATATTTTAGATCTTTTTGATGTTCTTTTTCATGGACTCCAGGCATCAATGGAATACCAAGTACATGGTACCATTCATAGAATTAATCAAGTTCTCATCATTACGATAACTCCCTCGATTTGTTCTATTTAGAAAAAACGACGATTTTTCTCCACCTAGCCCGAAATGTCAGCACATCAACTTGTGTTGCCACGCATACTAAAATAGTACAGGAATATTAACCTGTTTCCCTTTCCCGAACGTCAGTTAAGACTACGGTTAGGATCGACTACCTCTCGGCTGATTTTCATTGCCGAGAAACCCTTGCCCTTTCGATGACGGTGATTCTCGCACCGCTATGATCTTACTACTGCCAGGATTCGTTTCCATGGAAGGTTCATCTATTCTTACGAATAAACTTTTTCCCTACCACGGTACCTGCCTACCAGAATATTTTATATCTTTAAAGTATCGGTACATAATTTAGCCCCGTCCATTTTAAGGGCTGAAAGTCTAGACAAGTAAGCTGTTACGCACTTATTATAGGGTGGCTGCTTCTAAGCCAACCTCCTCGCTGTATTCGACAATCAACACCTTTCACCCTTTAACACTTAATTATGTTTAGGGACCTTAACTTTAATTAGGGTTGTTCCCCCCTCGGGACGCACCCTTACGACGCGCCCCCGTTTCCAAACTTCTACGACGCTTAAACATTTAGAGTTGGACAAAGAGCCGAGCAATTTCTCACCCTGAGCCCTAAATCCGTCGCTTTACCATTTAAGCAATCTCCATTCAGACTAGACTACCGCCTATTTCGGCAGGAACCTGCTATTTCCACTCTCGATTGGCTTTTTACCCCTAGCCACAAGTTAGAAGAACACTTGCACGTAGAACCTCTGCAGACCTCCACGAAGTAAAAACTCCGCTTCATCTTACCCAAGGCTAGATCGAGTGGTTTCAGGTCAGACCCCAATGACTGTTGGCACTTTCATACCATATGCCTCGTAAACTGCGCATATTCGGTTTCCCTACGGATACCTGCTGATGCAGTTATCCTCGCCATTGAGATCAACTCCCTGGCCCGTTATGCAAAACGGAACCACTATAATTACTAGGTTTCAGGTCTTTTAACTCCCTATTAAGGGTTCTTTTCAACTTTCCCTCACGGTACTTTTTTCTATCGGACTCGATATGTATTTAGGGTTAGGAGTTGGTGCCTCCCATATTCAAGCTTCATATCCAAGAAGCTCTACTCTAGAACCTTTTAAACCGGTGCATGTACATTTACGGGACTGTAACCCTCTATGGTACTCTATTTCAAGAGACTTAAATTCGTGCACTACGGTCGTAAAAAAGGTCAACCACATCTCCATCTACTTTCGTAAACGGATTCAGTTTGCCCTGTGCTGGTTTCGATCGCTTCTAATAACAGCATCTCAATTGATTTCTTTTCCTACAGGTACTGGAACGTTTTCCTTCCCTGCGTTCCCTGCTACTGACGTAGCTTAAAGTGAAGTCACATTCGGAGACAATTGGGTCAAAGGCTACATACGCCTCGCCAAAACTTTCTGCAGTTTGTCACATCCTTCATCGGCAATCGAGCCAAGTCATCCACCTAGTAACGTAATATAGATCATATTATTTAAATTATTATATTTTTATAAGACGATCAAGTGTATAATTTATATCCTATGCATGGTTTTCATTAACATGAAGTAATCACGTCTAAACCCTTGATCTGAAAAGTGACTTTCAAACCGCAACATTGTTTAAAGTCGAATGTCGACTCTCGATGAAATGAGTATGATTTTGGAATTGAAATTTTATTTCAATTCGATTTTCTTTTTTTGGCTAAAAGTGGACCCGTCGGGATTTGAACCCGAAACCTCCGGTGTGCAAGACCAGCGCTCTACCAGGTTGAGCCACAAGCCCATAATTTTAATTATGGTATGATATAACTATGAAAATAAAAGGCAACAAATAAATATTAAAAAATAAAAAAAGGAGGTGATCCATCCGCAGGTTCCCCTACGGATACCTTGTGACGACTTAACCCTTCTCACTGAGCTGAAGTTCGGCTTGACTAATTAGGCCAAGACTCACTTTAGCACTGCTCGAGTGGTTTGACGGGCGGTGTGTGCAAGGAGCAGGGACATATTCACCAGGAGATGATAACTCCTGATTACTAGGGATTCCAGTGTCATGTGGGTGAGTTACAACCCACAATTTATACTAAGGTATGGTTTAGAGGATTAACTTCCCCTCTCGGGGTCGTGTCCCATTGTCCATACCATTGTTGCGCGCGTGTAGCCCAGAAGATTCGGAGCATACAGACCTACCGTAGCCTGCACCTTCCTCCCGTTTTCACGGGCAGTCCCTACAATGTGCTCAGTCCTAGCAAGCTAGCCG
>CAZKZU010000040.1:0-7500 GCA_964557345.1 uncultured Methanosarcinales archaeon | reverse complement strand
TTTTTCTTTTAATTTTATTTGTTGCCTATGACTGTATTGAAAATAGTCTCCAACACACAGAATCGCAGCATCAGTTTTTGTACCGCGTAAACTCGCTGAAAAAGGGGTCATTTATAAAGGTTTGCTTTTCAGGCATATTAAACACATAGCCAGACTCGAGAAACGTATACTAATCGCTTTATAAGGAGATTATAAAGGAACGGAATTTTATAATAAAGCAAATAAATTCAAAATAAAAAGTCATATTGGATTGTCAACAACTAATTAACTAAGGTCTCTAAATCTCTATAAGACACAGAAATTACTGAAGATAAGTTTTCTAGAACTTCAACACTCGGAGCATATCTTCCTTGAATATATCCAGATACAGCCTGCCTTGAAACTCCTAATTGTTTAGATAACCAAGATTGGCTTTTTTGTAACTCAAGTAATTTACGCTTAACTAAATTACCTAATTCTGCATTTGAAGGATCAGAGAGTCTTCTGTTTTGTATATAAGTTATATATTGCCCCATTGTTTCAAATAAAAAACCCGTTTCGGGATTTTTTCTATGAGCCACTAAATATGAGTTATATTGACCTGAGGACTTAAAAGGTAAACCAGTCTCAGGATTCAATTTTTGTCGTATTAAGTAATCATGATATTGAGATAAAGATTCAAAAGGAGTTCCTGTTTCAGGATTTATTTTTTTAGTCAACTTTGTAAGCCCATATACAGTCATATTAGAAACTTTTGCAGTTCTTGCGATTTCTGAAATAGGAACGTTTTCAGCATATAAATCAAAAATTAACTGTTTTGTTTCAAAAGATATTTTTTTTGGCATAATAAAAGAGATAAAGACAGGTCTTATAAATATTTAGACTTATTATTACTGAGTAGGAAATAATTAGAGTACCTAATTTAATGGAGAGCATAAAAATAAAAAATAAGAGTAAATTAATTTTAAAAATAATAATAATCAATATAATATTAAATTGAAAAGCTATTTCTTTTTATTATCAAATTCTTTCTTAAATGTAGCCGCTACTATAAGAGGAAATACAGTTGTTGCATCCGCAAATATTTTAGTATGAAGTGCAGTAAGTTTAATTTTATTCCAAGTTTGAGCTTCAGCTATTTTTGCACCACTATCGCTTCCATCAAATTCTTGAGCAGTGTTTATGAATACTGCATAATCTGCTCCTTCTCTAAGGATGTTTGCATTTAATGCGAAATGTTTTGGAAGTCCTCCACCTAAACAAATTACGCCTGTTTTTTCAAATTGAAGTGTTATGTCGTTTATTTTTTTAATATCTCCAGTTGTGTCTAAATAAAAATCTTTATGATTGTATTTGAAAAAGTATAATAAATCACCGATACTACCATCAACTAAACCAGGACTAAAAACAGGAATATCATTTTTTGCTGCCCAATATATATAAGAGCTTTCTTTATTTTCTTGCGTATTTAACGCTAAACCTAATTCTTTTATGAATTCATGAGTACTTAATATTTTTTTATTGTCAGCATAAAGTTGTTTTAAAAAAGGATCAATAAATAATTCTAGATAAGCATATCGAGTATTTGGAACAAAAAGGTTTCCCGTTCTAAATATACCGTTATCATAAAGTGCTTTTGGAGATGCATCGAAAGTTCCTAGTTTAAAGGAACTTTTTACTTTAATAATATCTTCTTCTACTCCACCAGCAGTTGTAACAATAACATCAACATATTTGTGTTTTACTAGAAAAGTAATTATATCTCGAAGTCCAGAACTTATGATATTCGAAGTAAAAGTCAAGAAAATCTTGGAATTTTCTCGTCGCATAGCTTTAATTATTTGAATTGCTTGACCAATATTAGTTGCTTGAAATCCAGTTGTAGAAAAAGAATCAATAAATCTATCAAAATCAGCCTTATTTTCTAATTTAGTTTCAAAATCAAATCCAACAATATCCGGCGTATCATCTAAATTATTTGCTTTTTGAGCTTTATTCGGATTAGAATTAGAATGAGAAAATACTTTCTGATGTTTTAAATCAGTTAAATTTTCAGTTGTTAACTTATTTGTTTTGGATTTCATTTTCGCACTACATTTTTTTGAATCTTGCGCTCAGCAAAATTTCCACTTTTGTTTTCTTAAGGAGCTAATTCCCCGTAGGGGGCATCCCCCTTTGACGCTCATTTATTCTACATCCAAAGAATTTTGCCCTTAAGAGCGCAAATTCAAAGATGAATTAATTTAAAGTTATCCGATTATATTATTATATATAGTAAAAAGGTAAATTTATAAACACTTCCTTTTTCTGTTGAAATAAAGGTTAAGAGCTTAAGTTATCTATATTTAAGTTGATTTGAATAAAATTAACTAAAAGAAACGTAACTAAAGTGGAAAGAGTATAGGAATATACCTTAGCTGGTGATATAAATGAATTTTAATGAATATGAAGGTACAGAATTAGTAAAAGCAATTGCTAAAGATATGAAGCAAATGCCAGAGTTCACTGCTCCAGAATGGACAATGTTTGTCAAAACTGGACTTAGCAGACAAAGACCCCCTGTTGAAACAGACTGGTGGTATTCTAGAGTTGCATCCATTTTAAGAAAAGTAGCAATACTTGGTCCAATTGGTGTAAGCAAATTACGAAGAAAATATGGTGGAAAATACCGAAGAGGATATGCGCCAGCAATTTTTGTAAAAGGCTCAGGAAAAATAATCAGAGTTGCATTACAACAACTTGAAAAATCAGGAATGATTAAACAAGCAGTTGTAGACGGACACAAAGGACGAGTTATTGAACTAAAAGGAATTCAATTTATTGCAAAAGCTGCAAAAACTTTACCAAGATTAAGTAAAGAAGCAGCTGAAGAACAAGCAAAGACTGAAGAATCAAAAGTTGAAACTGCAGGTGATGCTTAAATGGCTTCAAATAAACCTTACGCTAAAAAATTAAGATTAATTAAAAAAGGAAGACAAACAAGATGGGCTCCATTTTGGACAGTGTTAAAAAAATATGGTCCTAACCGAAAAGTTCACCCAGGAAAACATACTGAAGTGAAAAGAAGCTGGCGAAGAACTAAGTTGAAGGTATGAGGTCAAAATGATAACAAGAATTTATACAATCCCACTAAGAAAGGAATTTCAAAAAGCAGCTTTTAAGTTCAGAACTAATAAAGCAATAAGAGCATTAAAAGAATTCGTTGTAAAACATATGAAAACTGAAAATGTTGTTATCGGTGAAGAACTTAATTTACATCTATGGGCTCAAGGAATAACTAATCCACCTGCAAAGGTTAAAGTAGAAATTACTCTTGAAGAAAAAGATGGAAAGAAAGAAGCATTTGTAAATTTGGTAGGCTTTAAGAAAACAGTAGTAGAATCTAAAAAGAGAAATATATTGCAAAAACAAGGTGTTAAAGATAAACTTGCTCAAGCTGTAGAAACTCTAAAAGGTAAAACTGAAGCGAAAGTAGAAGAAGACGCTAAAGAAGAAACTGCTGAAAAAGTTAAAAAACCAAAAGCAAAAAAGAAAGCTGAAGAAGTTTCTAAAGAAGCCTAAATAGGGCTTTATTTTTTTATTTTTATTAAATATTATTTTCTAGATCAATATTACCTAATAAGATAAGACGCACACTATTTTTCAACTTAAATCTACATAAGTAAGTTTCTTAAATTTTAAACCCTTGAAATGAACAATAAGTATAGACCCATTAGTACAAGGATATTTATTTAATATATCTAAATTTTTATTTTCCAACTTAAGACGCAGTGCTCGAATAACATCTTGGTGTGAAACACAAACAATTTCTTTACCTTGATTTTTTTTAACTATGTCCATACAAGCAGAAGAAATTCTTTTTGAAAGACCTTTAAGGGTTAAATATCCAGTTAATTTAGTTGGCGTGTTTTGATAAACTTGCCATTCTTTAGTATTCTTAATAGCCTCAAGAGATTTTCCAGTCCAAGGTCTAATCCATTCTAATAAACCTCGATGTTTTGTTATTTTTAAGCTAGGAAATTGGTTTAGAATAAGGTTCGACGTTTCAATTGTTCTAAAAAGAGGACTCGAATATAATTTAGAAATTTTTTTTGAACAAAGCCACTTTGCGGTTTTAGAAATTTGTTTTTTTCCTAATACACTTAAGCCAAAAGGCTTAGAACCATATATAATATTCGAAGGATTATATACATCACCATGTCTTACAAAATATAAAATAGTTTCAGTTGAAGAATTTTTATTTTTCAAAGAACTTAATGATTTAGTAGCCATATTTATTTTGTTATTTATTTACTTCATATGCAATTCAATTACATCAGTATCTTGAAGTTTATGGTCGAGCTTTAATATTTTTTGACCATCAAATTTTGCTGACGGACCCCAGATTCTTGCAAACTTAAATTTTTCTACAAAATCTCTATGTAATTTATTACAAACGTCTCGCAGTGTAGTTCCACTTCGCATAATTAAAGGCTCTTCCATGTCGGGCTTATGATTTATTTCTTTTAAATATAATCTAATGAAAGAAATTTTCTCGTATATCAATTCCTTAAGCTGTTCTAAATGATCTTTTTTTTGTGCAGAAATAAATAAATTAGGATGAATCTGATTAGTAACTTCTTCAATTTGTGCTGAACTTAAAAGATCAACTTTGTTGACGACAACAACAGCAGGAATATAAACTCTATTACCCTCAATTGCATCAATTAAAGTATCAGCATCAACACTATCTCTTAACAAAACTTCTGCATTAACTATTTTAAATTGATTCATCACAGCTTTTACTGTTTCATCATCAATTTCAGTTTCAACAGTTCTTCCTACTCGAATACCGTCTTTAATAGTTTTTCTTATTTTAATATCGGGCTTTCTTTGATTTATTCTAACACCAGAATCATAAACTTCGCTTTCAAGAAGAGATTTCTGTTTTGGCTTTAATCCATCTACAACCATTAATATTAAATCAGCATTTCGTATAACTTGAAGAACTTCTTTTCCTCGTCCAGTTCCAGCAGCAGCACCTTCAACAATACCAGGGACATCAAGAATTTGTATTTGAGCTTGTTTATAATTTAACATACCAGGAATTACAGTCAATGTTGTAAATGCATATGCAGCAACTTCTGAATTTGCGTTAGTTAGACTATTTAATAAAGTAGATTTTCCTGTCGACGGAAATCCTAAAAGTACAACTGTAGCATCTCCACTTTTTTTAACAGAATAACCACCAGTTGCTTTTCCAGTTTTGGAACTTCCAGCCATCTTAGTTTTTAATGCTGCAAGTTGAGCTTTCATTAGCCCAATTCCTTTTTGAGTACTTTTATTATATTTAGTTTTAGCAATTTGGTCTTCGAGTTCTTTTATTTTTCCCTGTTGTAAATCTCTCGAGGAAGAACGTTTTTTTGCATCTTCTGCTTGCAATCGTTTCTGTTCTGCACGTTTAGACATAATGTTTTTTTGCATTAAATTTAAAGAAGCGAAATCTCTTTTTTCTAACTTATCAGGATTAGTTTCAGATTCCCTAGATTCTATCTCTTCAGAAGTTAATTCTTCATTAGAAACTGAATTTTTATCACCAGACTCATTATCTGAAGGATTAGATAAAAAACCCATGGTTATTTCATCAGTAGCATCAACTTTTGCATCACCTGATCCAAGTTCATCATGTTTAGCTTTTCGTTTAATTTCTTTTTCTTTTATTTTAGCAAGTAATGCCTCTCTTTGACCCAATAATGTCTTTTTGAATTGATCATCTTGTGCCTTTTTCTGCTTGTCTTTAAGTTGCTCTCTTTCAACTTTTTTAGGATCTATAAATTTCATAATACTAAATAAAAGCAATCATTTTTTAAAATTAACTACTTTTTACACCTATTATAGCAAATAAGCTGCCAAATATCAGCAATTTAACTAAAAAATGGCCAAAAATAGTAAATCTAAACTTCAAAAAAAGCAGCCAATAACTGGAGATGAACTTGCAGTAGGCGGACAAGCATTAATTGAAGGAGTACTTATGCGAAGTAATGATAAGTATGCCATTTCAGTTAGAAAAAGTAATGGCAAAATAATAACTAAAACAGAAAAATTACCTGAAAAAACGGGAATTGCATTAATTCTTAGAAAAACTCCTTTTATCAGAGGGATTTTTGCACTGGTTGATTCGACTAAACTTGGATATAAAGCTTTAAATTACTCTGCAGATATTTTTGTGGAAGATGAGGACGAGAAAATAAGCAAATCTAATACTAAAGAAAAATCTCCGATTATCAATAATAAAAAAGAAAAGTCAAGTAAAACTGAAAAAGCATTTGAGGGAGCACTAGGCATTTTTGTTATAATTATATCAATAGCTTTTGCAATAGGAATATTTAAATTTTTACCCTACTTGCTTTCCGGATTTGTCGTTGGAAATACTAGTAAATATTTTACAATTGTTGAAGGAATAATTAAAGCAGTTATTTTTGTAGGATACATACTTTTAGTTTCATTAAGTAAAGAAATTAGAAGAGTTTTTCAATATCATGGAGCAGAACATAAATCAATTCATTGCTATGAAAGGTTTGGAAATACTTCAAAATTAAATGCAACTAATGCAGCTAAATGCTCTAGAATACATCCAAGATGCGGAACAACATTTTTATTCCTTGTAATATTTGTAAGTATAGTAGTTTATACTTTTTTACCAAGATTAGAATTTTGGAGTTCTTTTGGACTAAGACTTTTATTTTTACCAGTAATTGCAGGAATATCTTATGAAATATTAAGAATAGTTCCAAAAATGTCAAATAGAAATCCGATTAAATGGATGTTATATATCATAGAAATCCCTGGACTTTTATTACAGAAAATAACTACTAAAGAACCGGATAAAAAACAGTTAGAAGTTGCAATAAATTCTTTGAAAAGAGTTCTTTAACTCAAAATAATAATAATATAAGCTAGCCATATAAGATATGAATATAAATATAATAAATTTAAAAATAATAAATTAAAAAATCTAAGAATCTGTTTTTAATACAAATAAGGATTTAGGCTTAGTGGAATTAGTTAATGCTTCAGACGTTCCTTTTTCAACTGTATGCGTTTTTAGCAATGCTTCTGCTCTAAGAATTATGTCTTTTACTACATTCATGAATGCTATAAATGAATCATAAGGACTGTCATAAGGATTAAAATATTTATGAACATCTCCGTCGTTGAAATATTTCGTGCACATATAATAAAAATGATCTGATGTAGTAAGTTTTCTCCAATCGCTAAGTAATGCTTCGTTTTTTGTAAGCTTAACAAGAGATTCAATTTTATATAATTCTTGAATTGAAGAATTTTGAATTTTATTTCCAACCCACGCAGAAAGGTCGCGTTCAGTGTCTGCCCAAGAAGTTAGATATGGATAATCCAATACTTCTCGGGCAGAATAGCTGCTCGCGGCTTCAGAGCAAGTTACGAATCTTGCATCTGAATGTTTGAAGAACTCTTGAGGGAATGCTTCAAAGAACTTGAAAATGCCTGTGTCTTCCCATT
>CAZKZU010000039.1:0-14281 GCA_964557345.1 uncultured Methanosarcinales archaeon | reverse complement strand
ATACCTAAATCTGCTCCGAATTTATTATCAAATAGTCTTCGATTGTCGTCACCATCTGCTTGATGGATGCTGTGACCACTTTTATGCTCGCCTGCTGGTGCTTTTTCAGGAGCAACTGGATTTGTATTTTTAGCAGTAGTTTCTGGTGCTCTAGATGGCACTACTGGATTAGTTGTATCTGATTGCGGAGATTTTGCCTCTACTGATGTAGAAGGATTTAATTCTGGAGATACCGGTTGTCTTCCCTCAGCAACAGATTGTTCAATTATTGTCTCAACTTTTATATTTTTTGCACCACTTGAATATTCATGAACACCTTCATCATTAAATGCACTTTCTACGCTTTTTTTCAATTTACCAAAAGTTCTTGTTGCTAAAGTTGGTGTAAACTGATCTTGTTGCTTAAAGTCAAATGCGAGTGAGTCTCCCTTATAATCAGAAACAAGATTTTCAAATAATTTAACTGTATTTTCTCCAACTACATTTTTGTCCAAACTCCTAGAAATTTCTTGCGCTTGTCTAAAATAATCATTAAATGAATCCATTAATTTTTTATTTGTTTTTTCACCATAAGCACTTTCTGAATATTCTTTTTCTAGTGCTTCTGATCTTTGATCAAATTTAATAAGCTCATTTTGCATTTTTTGGAATGCATCTACCTTCTTTTCAGCAGGCATATCGCTCAATGCGATATCTCTTATAGCTTCTATAAATGTATTTCTTATAATTTGCTTTCCACTCTCCAAAATTATTTGTTCATTGAAATTCTTATATGCAGAAACTTCATTATTCACTAATGTTTCAAATAGCGCATCAACTCTAGATTCAGGTGTTGAAGAAGGACCTTTAGCAAGTACTTCTGATCTTTTTTGTATAACTGAGTCAGTCACAAATATATTTAATTCATCTGTTTTACCTTTAGCTCTTTTTCTTCCAAAACCTTGTTCACCCTCTGTAAATTTTGCATTTTTTCCAACGAAAACCTGGAATTCTACAGCTTCAGGAATTGAAAGTCGTGTATAATCATATTCTAATTTTATTTGATTTTCTTTAAGTAAATCACTAATTTTCTTATTAGAAATTGAATCTATTACATCATTAGTTATTTGTTCAGAGGTTATTTCTCTACCTAATTTTTCAGATAAAAATTTTGCTAATTCATAATTATTATAATCTTTACGTATATCTTTGAAGTTCTTTTTGGAAATTATATCAACCAAATCACTTTGTATTTCATCGATAGTTACTTCTCTTCCTAATAATTTAGAAGCATATTCTGCTATTTTTTGCGCTTTATAGTCGTAATAATCCGTCATAATATCTTCATACTTTTTATTGCTATTTCCTATTGCTTCTTCTCCTGAAATCATCTTATCTGTAAGTTCAACTTTATATGTTTTCAGTACATAATTTTTTACATCGGCAGCATCTTGCTTTAAATTGGTATTTACATCAACTCCCGCTTCTTGGTTTGTTAAAATTGTAACTCTTTGTTTTGATTTAGAATTAGCTATGATACTTTCTACAGTTTCTACTGATTTAATATCACTAGAAATATCAATTTTGACTTTATTTCCATTTGCGTCAACCATAGGTTCTAATTTCCATTTTCCATCTTTATTTAATTTCACTTCATATTTGTAATATTCACCTCCTACTGTAGTTTTATCTCGTATCAATAATTTATCATCGCTACCTATCTTGGCTTTCTGAAATGCTTCTTCAACATTTGTTCCACTAGCAATATCTTTGTTTATTTGTTCTAGTTTTGCATTATATCCATCGACTGCGACCTTTATAGCAACTTCATAACCTTCACCAATAAATACATTCATACCTTTAAGCTTTTTACCTATTAATATTTCAAATTCAACTTTATCAATAAAATTTACATCTCTAATTAGATCAGTCAAAGCATCTGGTTTCAATTTACCAATCTCTATACCATATTTTTCCATTCCCGCATCTTTGAAATATTTTTTAAGTTTCTCGGGTGTAATATATCTTGTTGCACCTTCTCTGATTGCAAATGAAGATGCACCAGTCATTGCTCTTATTGCAGCACCTACGATAAAGGGAGTCGCACTGATCATATTTAGCGGAACTCCATTTTTAATTTGTAAAGAAACGAAATCATAAAGCAAAGTATTGGCGGATTTAGTATTCATTTTTATGTCTTTTAAAGTAACTGCTAAGTCTGTTCCTTTAGGTGCAGAAAATACTTCTAATAATGCTTGAGTATACCTACCGCCGAATTGTAATTGATCTCCTGCTCTGACTTTATCAGAATCTACTACTCTTGATTTTCCATCAGCACGTACATAATTATCTGTTGAAAATGTTATAGTTGTAGCAACAGAAGATAAAATTTCTCTATACTCCTTCAATTCAGGAGGTCCGTCTTTCGATCTAAGATCTTCTATTGTGATATCTCTTCCTACTTTTTCTCTAATTTTAGGGTCTTTATTCAATTTATCGGCTATCAACTTAAGAGCACCATCAGTAAATTTTCTATTTACATATTCGTCAGGACGAGATTCTAATTCATCTGCTTCTGCCTTTTTTCCTTCTTTTCTAAGCCTTCCCGCTTCAACAGCATTGCTTTCTAAAATTTTAGGTAAATCTGCCTCAAATCCAACACCTGGTTTATCTGAAATTAAACCATCTAGTGCAGTTCTTATAGTAGTAAAAATCTCTATTTCTGCTTTTGTAAAACCTCTACTCTCTAAAGTTATCAGTTTCTGAGAAGTTTGGTATAACTTATGATATTCGTTCACTAGACTAGGCTGTTTTGTTAGGAAATCAATTGCTTCAAAATATGTCTTTATTTGAGTGGCAAATGCTACTTTATCTTTTACATTCTGACCAATATTTTTATACATCCCGTCACCTAAAAGACTAGTAGAAACTTCTGCGTCAATAAAAACAAATCTCGAATTCTTTAATGCTTTAAGCATGTCAGGAGTAAACTCAGGGATACTCCCATCAGGATTTGCCTTTATTCTGAATATTTGATCTGAAGGTGTAACACCTTCTTTTTTAGTAATGTAACCTTCTTTTTCTGAAAATTTAATTGCCGCTTCAAGTACGTTCTTTAAACTTTCATAGTTCTTATTTCCTAATTCTCTAGTCATCTGCATGTTTATAGAAACACCATCGCCATAAACTATATCATAAATCATTTTAATCGGTGTGTAATAGAAATCCTTACCAAAACCTGCGGGTGCTTTGAATTGACAATTCGGACTCACCATGCTAAAAAATACACTTAAAACCTGATCAGTAGTACCGTATCTATTATCTCCCTTTGGGGTAGCTTCATTAAGAATGGTTTCAACCTTGCCTAATTTTGTATTTATTTCTTTTATTAATGCTTCTGCTTTATCTATAAATTCTTTACTAGGTTGTTCATTTTTACCTATTTCTCCTCTTTCTTTTGCTTTTTCAATCATAAACTCCAATGTTGCTTTTTCATCAAATTGATGTCTTTTAATACCGACTTTTTCTGTAGTTATGATTAATCCTTTTTTATCATTAGCGTTTAGTATTTCATCTCCTTTGATTTCATAAATCCCTTGCTTTTCAGTCTTACTTGACATCATATAACCAGCTTGTCTATCTACAGCAGGATTTTTTATGGAATAGTACAAATCATTATTTGCTTGAAGATTATTAGAATTAGCAGGATTAAACATATCCTCTGCAATTCTTAAAGTCAATTCGCTAGCCATTTCTCGTACTTGATATTCAGTAAGTTGATTGAATTTTTCTCTCAATACATCAGCAATAGATTCAGAAATTCTCGATGGAATTGTTTGTTTAGAAATTGTTTCCAATAATGATTTTTTAATTGTAGCTATTTCTTCTGGAGTTATTTGTTTTGCTTTAGGCAATTTAGAATTTAATTTACTTACTACATCATCTACACTAGATTCTACTGTAGTTTTAAGTTTCTCAAAGTCTTTTTCTTTAATTAGTGTGTCTACTTGAGCTGAACCTTCTGATTTAATTACTGCTGAAACAAGTACTTCAGGAAGTAAATTTGTTATCTGACTTACTAAATCATTTGCAGTTTCTGCTTCAATTTCTGCCTTAGCTTGATCTTTTGCTTTTAGTGCTTCAGTTAATGCATCTTGTGCTTTTGTTACATCAGTAGAAATTTCATCCTTTGCATTTTTCCAAAGTTCATTAGCAATTTCTTGTTTTGCTGCTTCATGCTGAGGAGATTTAGAATCTAATAGTGCATCAACTTTTTCATTTCCAAATTGTTCTCGCAGTGATAACCTTAAATTATTATTTTCAAAAGCTTGATCTCTTAATCCATCAGCAAAATAATTTTTCGCTATTGCTTCAGATGGCGCTTTTGTAAAACCTTGTCTTGTTATTAAATCAGATCGTACTTGACCTTTTTCAGCAAGTACTGATACCACAGTTTCAGGTTTTGTATTTCTATTATTGGCGTCTTCTAATTTTTTTTGTGATTCCACTATTTGAACTTCTGCATCTTTTAATTTTTCAGTGGATGTTTTTGATGCTACTGAATCTGTAAGCTCTTGTTTTGCTTTTTTATATTCTTCTACTGATTTAACTACTTCTGGATCAGTTATTATTTTCTTATCAACTTGATCTATAATCTCCTTAGTAATTTTTTCTTCGACTATGGATTTTGATTCTTCCGAAGTTAAACCATTACGATCTACTATTTTTTGAACATTCTCTTGAACAGCATTAACTGTAGCTTCTGGAAATGATTTTCTATATGTAACAAGAATATTCGCTCTAGCCTGATCAAATGAATCGCCTGCTTGCTTAATCCTAGAATCTCTTGTTAAAACTGATTCTGCTTTAGTTGTTAAAGGGCTAAGTGTTTTTGCCAATGATGCTTTTGCTAAAGCCTCATTTGCAATAACTTCAGTTGTTGATTGCTCTGAAGTAAGAATATTTCTTAATGCAGATGATTTTTCTTTTTGCGCTGTTTCAAGAGAAACGGCTTGGTTAAGAACTTCTCGTTTAAGATTAATTATATCTGAATTTGCTTCTACTCTTGCCGAGGCATATTGATTTAATGATTCTGATAATGCAGCTTGTCTATTTGTAGCTTCTGTATTTGAGACCGTACCATCACTAAGAGATTTGGATTCCGCAAGAAGAATTTCTTCAATTTTTTCAGCTCTTGCTTCTACTTTTAATTGTTCAATAACTTGAGCTTTAACTTCAGGAGTTGCAGTTGTTTCAACTATACCAGATTCAATCATTCTTTGAGATACGACTTCTGGTAGAGGAGGGGGTAAAACTGCGGCATCAACTTGTGCTCTTTGTTCTACACTTAAAAGAGGTTCACTTTTTTCAATTAATAATTTAGATTCGGCATTTAATACTTCATTTCGAACAGTTAAATCTGATTGAGTTGATTTAATTAAGGGTTGTACTTCTACAACATTTTTAGCTTCAGCTAACTTTGATTTATAATCTTTTAAACCCCCGCCTGTTAATGATGAAACTTTATCTATTACTGCAAAATTAATAAACGAAACAGCTAGTTTTGTTGGAAATCCTTTTATTGCTTCTAAACCACTTTCCTTAAAACTTTTCCCTTCTTCCATTCCAGTTACTGTCTCTGCAGCAACATTATATCCTTCCATTACACCAGATAAAACTCCTGATCTAGCGAGAACATTTTTAGCAAGATTAGGTGCAACCTTTCCTAAAACAGTACCAGCTCCGCCTAAACCAGTCATTACTATTAAACCAGACTTAGTACCTTCCTCGAATGCAAGACCTGTATTTTTTAAAGAAGTAATAGTGCTATCTTTTGAAGAATAATCACCATGAGCGGCGACAAGAATTGTTTCAGGAGCAGCAAATGCAGCTGCTTCTATTCCTGTTTTTACAAGAGCATTTACTACTTGCGCACCTGTTCTTGCAGCAAATAGTCCTTCTCCAGCAAGGAATGTTCCTTCTAGAGCAACACCTGCTCCTGCAGAAAGTGCAGCTCCTGCAACAGTAATTAAATTAACACTATCATCGATTCCTTTAACAAAAGCATTAGCCTGAGAGAATGGTTTTGTCTGATCCCAGTTTTCTTGAGACTTAGCTTGTATATTATTAATGTCTGAAAAACCCATTGCAACAGGCACTAAATTGTTTAAAGAATTATATTTTGCAATTCCTAAATCAACTGCAATAGCCTTTTCCTTTTCATTTAACGAACTTAGTCCTTTACTAGATACTTTATTTAAAACTAATTGTTTATCTCCATCGCTATTAATTATGTCAATAGCTAATTGATTTTTATTATCATTCATTCCTAAAAATGATCGCACATTTTCATTATTTAATCCATAATTTTGTAAAATAGTAGGACCATAATAATTTTTAAATGCTTCAGCTGCAGTAAATATTCCTGTTTTCCAAACTGATTTATCGTATACGTCAATATTACTTTGTAAATTAGCAGATTCAATATTTTTAAGTTCATTTGCCGCTAATTTTAATCTATAACTTTGAGATAATCCTGATTCTTGAGCTCGATTATTTAATATATCATCTACTTGTAATTGTTGATCGTAATATTGTGCTGTAGAACCTATTGCACCGCCCGAAGGATTTATTGATTGTAATGCATCTTTAGCCGTAATACTAGAATCTACAACTAGCCAAGAATGTAAAGGTTCATTTAATTTAGAATATTTTGCTATATCAACAGTTGCTGAAGGATTAGTATATTTTAAATCAGAATAAGCAGATTTTAATGTATCTACATCAAGATTATTTACAGCAGAGTTAATTTGTGATTGAGAATCACTAATAACCATTTTTGCAACATTAATTCTCAATGTAGCATCTCTTATTCTATTATCAACATCACTTACATATTCTTGGTAAGTCCTTCCGTCAGACATAGGAGTGTTTGGTTGATGAGACATAAGAGTTTCTTTAAGAGAAGAAATTTCATTTTGTGCCTTAATAATTTCGTTTTGAGCATTAGTACTTTCAGTTTTTAGATCAGATAAAGTTGATGCAACTGCTTGAGAGGATATTTTTTGTAAATCAACTCCTGAATTAAAATTTGCTCCTATTGAATTTATTGAATATTTTTGATCTATAAGTAAATCACCAGTCTTTTGAATTCGTTCGTTTAATAATTTGAGAGTAGATTCTGCTTGAGCATTAGATTCAACAATCATATTTTTTGCATTTGAATCAAGTAAAGATGTAGCATAGAAATCCAGCTCATAAGTTTTCCCAGAATTCTTTGCATTAATAAAATCTTGAGATATTTGTTGTAAATCTTTTTGTTGAGCAGGAGTTAACACTCGGTCTGACGGGAATACGAATTTAGAAGGAGTAGTGTATTGAGATATATCTCCACTAGATGAAACAAGACCTTTTAATCCTGTTTGTGCAAATTGTTTTGCTTTAAAATCATTTATATCAGCTAAAAGCTTTTTTCCTTGTTCTGTTGTTGAGAGTATTGCTTCTTGATCACTTGTAATTGAGATTGAACCACCACTTTTTGCTTGATTTACAACATTATTATATGCATCAACATATTTTTTCTGAGCATTATTTTTTTCAATTGCAACATTAGTTACTCGATTGATATTATCAAAGAAACTAGCACCATATTGCTTTTCTAAAAGTGTTTGTTCTCTGTCAGTTAACAATAAATCAAATATAACAGGCTCGCTGCTTTTTATTTTAGCATTTACTTTATCTAGTGCAACTGCTGTATCATCATAATCTTGAACCCATACTGCACCTTCTGGAGATCTACTAATTATATCACGATATGTATGTCCTTGGTCATCATAAGGATCATCCAAATTAAGACGACGAGTATTTGATGGTTGGTCACTTGCAGGAATACGCATTTCCCTTGTACTAAAAGAAGTACCACTATTAGTACCATCACCAGATGCAGAAGAACTTGATTCAGAAGTCGGCTTTTCTGAATTACTGCCACCAGTTACTGTAACCGTATTTTCGAATAATTCTTTTATTGCAAGTTGAGCATTACGACTATCAATTTCTTTTAATGCTTCAGGAGTTAGCATAGCTCGTTCTTCATCCGTTAAGTCTAATGCAGTATTTTGATCAGCTGATTCAAGGTATGCATTAGCGATATCCTCTCTATCTTTAGCAGACTTAATATTCTCGTCAGAATTCATATTTTGCATATCTGAAGATCCAAGTGCATCTTTTGTAAAAATTTTACTTTGTACTTCTAAATTATGATACTGGTCAGAATCTTTCCATGTTTTAGCAGCAATATCTTCATAATTTTTCTGTCTTAATGCTTTATCTTCTTTAGTTACCCATTCACCAGTAAATGGATCTTTGTATTCAGTATCTTTCCACCATAACGCACCAGTTTCTCTAGTTTGCCAATTATTATTTTGAGCAGAATATGTTGATGAAGAATATTTGTATTTAGATGCATCAATTTGTGCGGATTGTTCTAAGAATACATTACGTTGTTCTTAAGTATATCTATTCCATAAAGGATCTTCATAAACTTTAGTAAACGAATACCAAGGAGTTACATCTTTGAATAAGTCGGCTTGACTTTTAGGAGGAGTAAGATCAACTATATTGAATTTTTCTGTAGAAATTTCAGGTTGCTTCTGTACTAATGAAATTCCAATCGAAATACCATCTTTATCGTAAGAATAAATATAGTCTCCATTTTTAATATAAGTTTTATCTTTTTTATTTACTGATATTGATGGGTCTGCATCAGCTTCCGCTTTAGAAATTAAATCACCTTTTGAATCTGCATAAAATATATTCGATGGATCAATATTTGCTGCTGCATTTGTGCTACTAATTTGAACTAGATTTTTTGTACCTAAAACTAATTCAGTTTGAATTTTTTGAGAGTTTACAAATATATTATTGTATTCTTCTGCTGAAATAGTATTACCTGTCTTTGGATCAAAATATTCATTTCCGAATAAGCTTCCGAAAAATCCTCTTTTAACATATTTTACTGGCTCATCACTTAAAGATGCATCAGGTGAAGAAGAAACTCCTAAAAATTTATTTTCTTTATCATAAAAATAAAATTTACCATTTACACTTACTTGTTTCGTTCCATCTTCATTTCCTGAATATAATGTTGAAGTGGACATTAATGTATTTTTTGTATCTATAGTTGCTTCATTTTTACTATTAAATTTAATTCCTTTGTCTTTAACGTCGTATACCCCTACTTCATTTCCTAAACGATCAATTGCTGTAGCTAAATTAGTGCCAGGAATATTTCTTAGAGTGTATACTCCTGCCGCTAATATATCAACGCTATTTGTTTTAAAGTCTTCAATTGTTTTGGTATCACCACTTAAAACTGCTGCAGTTAAAGTTTCAGAATCAAGTCTAGCTTGCGCTGCAAAATATTGCTTTTGATTTTCCGCATTCTTTGCAGAAAGGCTTTCAGCACTATCACTCGACAACAATTTACTAAACCAATTTTTATTATTATACTCGTCTACACTATTTTGTGATGCGTCTGAAATTGTTTTTGCATAAGAGACAACTAGCTTTTCACTTGTAACTATTTGGTTATAATTTTCTATAACTGCTTCTTTTTGTGCAACAATATTTGATTCAAATTCATCGTCAATAATACCCTGATAAGTTAAATATTCGATTGCATCATCAAATGCAGCACCATCGTTATTTTTTAAGGATAAAGCATCTCTTACCTCTTTAGTAATTTTTCCTTCAGCAAATAATTTATATGCAGTATTAGCAATATTGGATTTTCCTAATTGAGCTTGTTGATTAAATTCTTGAATATTTAATTTTGCATTTGTTGCTCTATCAGCAGCTAAATTTAATTCTACTTGTTTTGCTTGTTTATCTAACTCAGTTATTTTATCATCAACAGTTTTACTAAAAGGATTTATTTTATCTAACCAAGTTGTTTTAGGAGGATTTGATTTAAGGTCATCTATTTTTGAAGAAATATCAGTTAAAACTATTTGATTGTATAATATCTTTGAAGACACTGATTCTTTTTGTAAATCAATTTGAGTTGATGCAATTTGTTTATTCTGTAATTCTAATTTAGCACTTAAATCTTTAGATACTTTTTCTAAACTAGCAAACTTTTCTGAGTCTGCAGGATTCGAAGTTGGAGAATTATCGATTTGACTTAATTCTTTGTTTACATCATCTAAATGTAATTTCAAATTTTGAGAAAGCGCTTGATCTGCAGAAAGTTGTGCTTCTGCTCTTTTAGATTCGGCTAAATATAATTCTCTTTTGGCATTACTAATTTCTTGTTCTGTTTTTCTTACATCGGTCGTTGTGTCAAGTTCTTTTTTACTCTGAGCTAAATTAATTTGAGCAATTGCTTCATTATTTCTAGCTGTATCTAAACTTGCACTTGTTGCAACTGTATTGAAGTCAGAAGAAATAAGTTTTCCTTCAGTAGAATCTTTATCATATGCGCTTAAAATAAAGGCTTGAGCATTTTTAGCTTGATTTATGTTCCAGTCATTATATGCATTTTTAATTGTTGCAAGATCTCTTGAAGCAGCTGCTATAGCTTCCTCATCGTTAGCTTTTTGTGCTGCTTTTAATCTGGCATCAGCAGCATCTACACCTACTTTCAAATCTTCACCTTCAGACTTTTCAAGATATTTACTATAAACATCCAGAGATCTTTGTCCAGCAGCAGTTGCACCCATTATAACATAATCAAACAGTGTTGTTGTATTTGAGTTACTTAAGGATAAAGCCGCAGATCTAATTCCTATTTCAACTACGGTATTCGCAACTTGTCCGTATAAATTACTTTTATCAATAACAGGCGCTGCATTTTTAACATTTGTTTGTGCATCATTACTTGCTGAAAATGAACCATCTTTTACGGATTCTTGTGCAAAATGTGAATCAATATAACCACTAATAGCGGTTGTTGCCGCATATACGGCTAAATTTGTTCCTACATCTAATAAAATATCATCCCAGTCTTTTCCTTGAATCTTACTTGCTACGGCATTAACTGCTGATTGCATTATTAATTGATTGACGGAGTTTGAATTAATAGTTGAGGATAGAGGTACGTAATCTAAAATTTTGAAATTGGCAGAATTAATCCCTTGAAGTGCACCTGCAGCTAGTGCGGAAATAATTAAATTTTCTGCATTCATATTCGCATCCCATGCAGAACTTAAACTTTGTCCCTCGACAATAACTGAATAAGCAGTATTAACTGCAGCACCAACTACTGTATTAACAGCAGTTGATGCAATAGTAGTAGCAACTGTATGTTGCAGACCCATAGAAACTATAGTTGAGGTGCTACCAGCAACAACGGTTGTAGTTCCTGTAGAAGCAACTGAACTACCAGCTTGAGCAGCTCTTGCAGCCCAAACGGCTTTACCTGCAGTAGTAACAGTTCCACCAAATGCTAAAAATGTAAGTCCACCACAAATAGCTCCAGTAATTGCACCCGTAACTACACCTTTTCCAGCTGCACTAAATGAAGCACCGAGATCACCAGTGGCAGCATATGTTGTACCGAGGGCCACGGCGCCTCCCATTGCAGCTCCGGCTATGGCTCCTGCTACAACCATTCCTCCAAAAGTCAAAGCTCCCCCTACACCAACTAATGAAGGTAACATAAGTGCTACCAAATATGGAGCAAAAATAGCAACGATTACTGCAACTATTACTATAACAACGACTAACACAGTTGCCCATATAGATTTCTTTTTTTCTAATTCGTAAGGAGGATTTCCGTATTGGAGCTGGCCAAGCATAGTTTGTCCTGCTAAAGCACAATTACTTCCACCAGTACATTCACCAACAGACCAAGATCCTCCTTGGAAATGCATTGTTAATATTTCATTTCCAAATCCCGCTTTACCTTTTTGGATTTTATCCTTATAAGTTATAGTTGTATTAATTCCACTTATATCTCCTTGAAATCCTGAATTTCTACCTGCAAGAATTATTACTGCATTTCCGACATAATAACGAATCCAATCTTCTCCACTTGCACCAACATTACTTGTATCAACATTAAGTGTATCAAGAGGTTTTCCAGAAATAGAAATATCTCCATCTCCTCCTTTTCTTTGAACAATTGTTATTCCACTTCCTGTGTCAATGAAACAGCCTGCGGTATCTCCATAGTCTGCATAAATTCTATCACAAGAACCAGAAGTTGCATAAATGTATTCACCAGCACCATCGAATTTTATAGTGTGACCATTTTGAAATAATTCTAAATTACTACCATTCGTATACAAATCACCATTTCCAAAAAAAGTACCTTGGCCTTTCATTTGGTATGCGTTACCAGCACCAGAAATATTTAATGTATTATCTTTTGAATCTACAGCAATACCTTCTCTACCGCCCAAAGTTTTTGTCGTCGTTGCTGTAAAAGTTCCAGTTATACTTAATCCATTCCATTTCAACGTGGAATCGATTAAATTAATTCTTATACCAGACTTTCCTCCACTATAAGTTGCAATTCCGCCAGTAAAAGTAAAACCATTTGCAAAGGAAATACTTCCGCCACTAAAATCAAAACCCTCTAATACAGTTCCAGTATTTCCAGAAAGAGAACATCCTGCGCCAGCAGTTAATCCACCGGCATCTTGAATTTCATAGATATTAAATGTTGGACTATTTCCTGCTAACTGAACATCTCCAGTATTTGAATTAAAACTTCTAATTCCACAACTAGTTGTTCCTAATATTTCATATTTTGTAAAAAAGGCAGATCTTGCATTCGGGAAGTTGTTTAAAAATAAAGGATTGTCACCTAATCTTTTAAAAATCTTACCTGAATTTTTTCCTGCAAGAGTTGGATCTAATTCAAGTGCTGCACCTAAGAAATTTAAATCTGCAGTTGAAACTTTATCTATTAAACCTGAATTTTGACTAAGTAATCCTGAAAATGTCGTCGGAGTTAATTTATTTATTAATCCTGGATCATTGTTAACTAAACTCAATAAAATATTTTGTGGAACTACATTTGGATCTACACCTGGATTAACACAACTTGTAGCACCACCGCTAACAACTGCTTTAAAATCATTGTAATCAAAGTTTGCAGTTTGAGAACTACATTTTTGCCAAACTGGACCAGAACAAAGTTCAACTCCTGATGCCTTTTTAGTTACATCAATCATATTACTTGCATTATGAGGGTCAACTTCTGATTCTGTATACGTGCATTCTGCAAATGCCATATCCATTGCATGAGGAATTTGAGACTCGTCTACTTCAATTTTTTCTTGGGGTTTTACTGAAACTTTAGTTAATGAAATTAATTCAGATTGTTTTATATTAGAAACAACAGATGTATTTGAAATTATAGTTACTGCTTCTTTAATTTCTGGTTTTGCAAATTCTTGAGTTGAATTAAATGTTGATTCTTTGTCAGAACTTGAAGTTTGAGTATAGTCTGAATAATTATTAATATAATTATTTATTAAAATATTATCAAACATGCTATTATTAAGGACATTTCCTGTGAATACAAAAGTCTTATTTTTTGAATTATTAAAACCACCATTAATATTTGAATTTAAAGTATCTAAAAAATTAGCCGCAGTATTTGCATTTGTATTTGCATCAAAATTATCTTTGGAATAATCGTAATTAGTAGCTTGTTTTTTTGCTGCTAAAAAATCAAAGTCTACAGGAAGGACTAATACTAATAGTATCTCAAATAGAACTACGATAATCTTCAATATTTGATTTCTAAAACTTAGTCTCATCTCTTTTTCCGCTCTAATATTTTCTTTTTTGCTCTGTTACATAATGTCCAAATTGTTTTTGGATCTCGATCTAATAATTTTCCAATATCTGTTACTCCCAGATTTTTATTTTTAAAATAATTAGATACAATTTCTAATATGGAAAGGTCTTGATTCGTTTCGAATTCTGATAAACATATTTTTAATGTGTTTTCTACATATGAAAAATTTTGATCTTGAGAATTTTTGTAGGCTAAAGAAATTGCTGAAGAATCTTTTCCTAAAACTTTTGCAATTTCATTATTTTTATAAGAATATTTTTCTTTTAGATATCTCACAATTGATTCTAATGGTGCTAAGTTTTGGTTAAATATTGAAATTGGAATAAGTATTTCAGAAGCAGGTATTTCTTTAGAGATAAATGATTGAATTTCTTTTTCAGAAATAAAATTATCAATCTCGGTTTCTGAAATAATTTTAAGATTAATAAGACTAGAAGTAAGATTACTAATACTAATTCCTTTCCTCTCCAAGATCTCAATAAGATCTTTTGT
>CAZKZU010000038.1:6518-15165 GCA_964557345.1 uncultured Methanosarcinales archaeon | reverse complement strand
ATAAATCTTCTGTTGTATGCGGAGATTTATTTGAGAAAGTTAAAGGTAAGTATGATGTTATTTTGTTTAATCATCCCTTTTTTGATAATAAGTTTGATGAAAATAATCCGATAACTAGGGCTTGGTTTGATGACGGTAAATTACTGACTAGATTTTATACTTATGTGGCTCTTTATTTGAATGAGGGTGGTCAGATTATTATGCCTTTTTTTCCATTTGCTGGACATACTAATGATCCTTTAATTCAAGGAGAGCGAAATGGTTTTACTGTTAATGTGATACATCAAGAAAATGTCGATGATAACAATTTACAGAAAGGAAAATTTTTAATTTATTTATTGAGTAAATAATAATAATAATAATATTTTTTTTAGTTTTATATATATATTTTTATTCTATCCATTCAAATCCTTCACTTACAAGATCATTAACTGTAATTGTTAATTCTTTTCTTTCATTTTGAGGTGTTTTTAAGTCATATAAGGTTATCAAGGATGTTTTTAATAAATCTTTTATTTTCATTTGTCCAAGGTTCTGTAAATATTCTTCAGTTAGACCTCTCGAATATGCTATGTCTGCAAAAAACATTTCTTTTATTTCTCCGTTTGTTCTTTTAAATGTAACGGTTGGAGATGTAATCAGTGCTTTAGTGTCAATTTTTTCAATTCTATTTTTTTCTTCTATGTTGTTTGTTTCAATCATAGTTTTAACCCAGGCATTTTTCATGTCAGTAAGATAGTTCATAGATCCTGGTCCAGTTAGTGGTTTTATTCCGCAGTAAAAAGTCAGGATTCCGAATGTGAGCTGAAGATTAGGGTATAGTTTTCTGTCTTTAATTTGTTTAATTATTTCAAGTGGGTCTAATTTTATTTTGAGATTGGTATTATTATTATTATTTGTTGATATTAAATAGTCTCCTTCTATTTTAAGTTGAATTACTTCGTCTTCTTCATTAATGCTCCAAAAAAAATGTGTTCCTAAATTATCTTTAGTGTTCCACGCTCCCCAGATTCCTTCGAAGTTATTTAAAACAATAGTTCTGAATTTCGGGTTAAACAACATTTCGTATACGAAGTTATTTTTTGGATTATTTGTATTTATTCCTTCTTCAATTAGTTTAATAAGTAATTCTTTTGCAAGATGTTCTTGTTCAAAATATATTAGTTCAGGTATTTTATTTTTTAATTTGTCTTCGAACATTTCTTGAAATAATTTATGATTCAATAAAGTTATTTGGTCGGAGAAACTTTTACATGTATGGTAATCTATTTTATTTATTTGATCTTGGTATTTTTCTAGAAATTGTTTTTCGTTATCTAGGAGTTTTTGATAATTATCTTTATTTTTTGCGATAGCTATAAAATTTATTTCTCTTGGCGCAGTATGATGAATCCATCGATGTCTATCTTTTCGTGTTACATAAGGGTAAATTTCATTTTTGAATGTAAATCCGCACTTGTGAAATTTGTTGTTGAATGGAACTCCTGCACAACTCAAAACAAGTATTCCTTTTTTCTCACTGTTTAAAATATTGTTTATGTTTGAGATTATTAATCCTGAAACTAGTAAAGGATGGTTTAGTATGTTGTGATGATCTACAATGTTTGAAACAATTCCTTTTTCAAAATTAAGATTGAAGTTTTTTATTTCTTGCTCGTTATATAATGTTTTTAGTTTGTTGTTTATTATTTCTGTGCAGGCTTTTTGTCTTTCTAAGTGTATTGGATCTGCTTTAAGTTCATATAATTTTCTGGAGTAATCTATTAGTTTATCGTTATTTTCAAGAAAATCAACTACTAGTGGAATGTATTGTTTAATTTTTTCTTTGATGTGAGCTAGATCTTCTTGTTTTTCAGGGTTCATTTGTAAGTAGTTTGAATAATATTGTTTAAGTTAGATGTTCTTATATTAGTGAGCTTATATTATTTACTAAATTGTTATTACTTTATTATTAATAAGTGTTTTTTGGACTATTTCTGTAATTTTCGTCATTTTTGATATTATTCGGGTTAGGTTTGTATGTTTTTCTATTTCATATCCTTTGTATTCTAAGGGGGTTTTAATAGTATTTTTTATAAACCATTACTTTTTTAAATAAAAGCAAGGTTTCTTATGAATTAAGGGGTATGCCTGCATAGCTCAGCCTGGTTAGAGCGCTACGCTCATAAGTAGTATGTGTAAAAATATACTACAAATGCGTTGATTCGCTTTTTTGAGGAACGTAGAGGTCCCGATTTCAAATATCGGTGCCGGCACTCTTTTTTATTTATTAATTTATTTAATCGGATTTATAGTATGGGGTTTGCATTATGAGTACTAAAAAAGAATCTAAAAGTGATGAAAAAAGAAAACTAGAAAATGAGATGCGTAAAGAATTAATTGCGTATGTTTATGAAAAAGGTTTTGTTTATGGTCCTAGCCCAGAGATTTATGGTGGAGTTGCTGGATTTTATGATTTTGGTCCTTTAGGTAAGACTCTTAAAAATAACGTTGAGAATACTATTAGAAGAATGTTTTCTAAATTTCAATTTTTTGAAGTTGAATGTCCAATTGTTGTTCCAAAGCAAGTTTGGGAAGCGTCAGGTCATTTAGGTGGTTTTTCTGATCCTTTAGTTAAGTGTATAAAATGTAATTCTATTTGGAGAGCAGATAGTATTGTAAGTGAACAATTTGAAGTTGATGCTGATGCTATGACTATTGAACAACTTCAAAAGTATATTGAAGATAATGAAGTAAATTGTCCTAATTGTAAAACAAGAATTCCTGCTGATGTTAAAAAACATAATCTTATGCTTAAAACACAAATCGGTATTGATATTGAAATGTATAATAGACCAGAGACTGCAACTACTACTTATTTGCCGTTTTTAAATTATTTAAGATTCTATCGAGATAAATTACCTTTTGGAGTTTTCCAAATTGGAAATGCTTATAGAAACGAAATTTCTCCAAGACAACACGTTATTAGAGGAAGAGAATTTACTCAAGCTGAAGCTCAAGTATTTTTATTTAAAGATCAAAAATTTAACTTTCCAAGATTTAATGATATAAAAGATACAGTGATTCCTCTTTGGACTGCTAGTGCACAAAAAGAAGGCGGAGATATCGTAAAAGTTTCTTTAGCTGATGCAATGGAAAAGAAATTACTGAAGAATCAGGCTTATGCTTGGTGTATTGGAATGAATTATTTATTGTTTAAAGAATTAGGATTTTCTGACGATAATATTAGATATAAACAACATTTACCTGAAAAATTAGCATTTTATGCTGATGATGCTTGGGATTTAGAAGTTCAATTTAATAGTTTTGGGTGGATTGAATGCTGTGGTGTTCACGATAGAACAGATTATGATTTAACAACTCATGCAAAACATAGTGGTAAAAATCTTTTGGCATTGAATCCTGCTAATAATCAAAAAGAAGTTCCGCATGTTTTAGAAATTGCAATTGGTCCGAATAGACTTTTACTTGCAATACTTGATAATTTTTATGAAAAGAAAGGCGATGGAGAAGGAAAAACTAAACTAAAGATTCCTGCGAAGCTTGCTCCGATTAAAGCTGCAATTTTTCCATTAATTAAAAAAGAACCTCTTCAAGTTGTTGCTAAAAAAATATTTGAAGAACTTTCTCAGACTATGTTAGTAGTTACTGATGAAAGTGGAAGTATTGGGAAGAGATATCTTCGAATGGACGAAGTTGGAACTCCTTTTTGTATAACAATTGATTTTGATACAGTAGAAAAAGATAATTGTGTGACCATTAGAGACAGAGATTCTGAAGAGCAAGTAAGAGTTAAAGTTGAAGAAGTTAAGTCTTGGATTGAGGCACGGATTAAATAAGTATTTGGATAAAAGTCTATGAAAGAAAAATTACATCATTATAGAGCAAAAGGGAAATTAGCTCTTTCAAATTTAAATCACAAGTTTAAGACTTTTAAAGAATCGCACAAAATAATCTTTTTTTTAATTGTTGTTTTAACAACTATTTTTATTTCTCGTATAGTAGTTCTTTTTTATAATCCTAATCCTTCTTTTAGAGGTTTAGAGCTACATCATTTTGATTATGGTGTTTTTTTATTAATGATAACTTCTTTTATAGTTCTTTTTACTAAAGTAAGATATGATATATATTATATTTTGATGGGCGTAGCTATTGGTTTAATTGTTGATGAATATTGGTTTATTAGAAAATTAGTTCCACTTTTTCCAGATGGAAATGGGATGATGTTGTATGAGTCTACTATTCCATCAGTAGTAATTTTAATTATGATTATGGGTTTGACTTTATTTTTTATATATAGTGTAAGTAAAAGACGAGAGAGATGGCTTAAAGTTTAGTTTTTTTATTTGGTTTCACAAGTGTTTTAAATTCGAACTTTCTGTATTTGATTATGATAAAAATAGGTCCGGCTGGTTTAGGTCCAGTTAAAACTGCATTTGAAACTCTTGAAGAATATAAAAGTCTAGGTTTTAAGAATTGTGAAATTGCTTTTACTTATGGGCCTTATATTAAACAAGAGGATGCTATTAAAATTGGTGAGAAAGCAAAAGAACTTGGAATTTCTTTAAGTATTCATGCTCCTTATTTTGTAAATTTGTCTTCTAAAGACGAAGAGATACGACAAAAAAGTATGTTAAAGATTTTGAAATGCTGTGAAATTGGGCATTATCTTGGTGCTAAGACAGTTGTTTTTCATCCAGGGTATTATCTTGAAGGAGAAGGAAGTTCTCATGTATTAAGTAATAATGGTGGTACTAAAACTAATAATGTTCAGACTTTAGCTTTAGTTACTGATGCAATCAATCAGATGATGAGCGAAGTAGAGAAGAATGAATGGAAAATATTACTTGCTCCTGAAAGTATGGGCAAAGTTAATGTATTTGGGAGTATTGATGAAATTAAATATTTGGTTGAAAATACTGGCTGTTATTTCTGTCTTGATTTCGCACATATCTTAGCACGGGATAAAAAAGTTGACTATGCAAAAATTATTTCTTTGTTTAAAAAAAAAAAAAGTTGGCATGTGCATTTTTCCGGGATTAATTACACTGAAAAAGGAGAAAAAAGCCATAAGGAAACTACTGTTGAAGAATGGACTGAATTATTTCTAAATTTGCCAAAGGACGTTGAGATTACTATAGTAAATGAATCACCTGTAATGATTGATGATTGTGTAAAGGGACTTGAGATTTTGAAGAAGATTTAATTATTTATCTATGTGAATTTATTTTTTAATCAAAAGTATACTGCCAATTCGCCCCAATTCTTTTTGTCGGCATTCGCCTGAGTATAGTCGCGACGCTCCTTCGCTATGCGCTCGTCGCTGCTCCTTATAATCATACGCAATATTGGCTCATGAGCAGGCAGTATACTTTTGAATTTATTTTTAGAGTTAATATTTTTTAAATCAATTTTTTGCTCATTGTCGCATAACAATCTTTGCATATATGAAATTTTCTAACCATATTGTTTTTATTTGGAGGGCTTAGAAGTATTGCTCCGAAATCAGTTAATTCTTTTTTGCATTTATCACAGATTGATTTTATGGTCATTGTAATTACAAATACAATTTTTAATTAGTCGGTTTTCCCCTTAAGAATTTTGTTTCATCTTCAGTCAATTTTACAACTGTTGATGGAGGATTATGTAAGATGCCTTCTTCTATTGCAAAGTCTACGCCAATTCTAAATTCAACTTCCAAGTCATAAGGAGTTTTGATTACTTCTTCTCCGTGTACATTTGGAGATGTTGTTATTATTGGTCTTCCAAGTTCAGCTACTACTTTTGAAATCCAGTGATTAGGAATTCTGACTCCAATAGTGCTGTCAGTTGGATTTACATTTTTATGTAAGGAACTATTTTCTTTTAAATGTAATATTAAAGTGTATGGCCCAGGTAATTTTTCTAACCAGGGTTTTGCAGAATCAGGAACAACGCAATTGTCTAAAATCCATTGTTTTGATGGAACTATTACAGAAAAAGGTTGTTCTGGTCTTTTTTTTAGGTTTCTTATGATTTGAATGGCATCTCCATTTGCAGCATCGCAACCAATACCATAAATAGTATCAGTAGGATAAATAAAGACCGCTCCATTTCTGATTTTTTTTAGATGCGTTTGTTTGTAACGATCAAACTCAGTTTTATCAATTACTCTCATGCTTAGGAGGAAGAGTGTTTCTTTTAAAAACGTTTTGGCATTTTTGTTTTTATCTAACTTTTTTTCAAATGTTTTTTGTTATTTCTTGTTCGTAGTATGTTAATTTAATAACTATTTTTGATAGTAATTTGTTGTTTGTTGATTTTATATTATTGATTTTGTAGTTTTTCTTACTTTTATAAGTTTTAGAGGGTTTTTTTGAAAAATATCGGTTTTTTTAATCATAACACTTAAAAATGTCTTCTTTTTATATCATTTTATGGTTTTAAGAATTTTTAATACACTATCAAGACAGAAAGAAGTTTTCACTCCACTTACAGAGAATTTGGTTAGAATGTACTGCTGTGGTCCTACAGTCTATAATTATGCACATATAGGCAATCTTAGATGTTACTTATTTGAAGATTTTTTAAGAAGAACTTTAGATTATAATGGTTTTAAGATAACTCATGTAATGAATGTTACTGATGTTGGTCATTTGACTGGCGACTCTGATGAAGGCGAAGATAAGATGGAAAAGGGCGCTACAAGAGAAGGTAAATCTGTTACTGAAATAGCGCAATTTTATACTGATGCTTTTTTTAATGATACTAAGCAGTTAAATATAGTTAAGCCAAATATTGTTTGTAAGGCAACTGAACATATTCCAGAAATGATTAGCATGATTAAGAAATTAGAAGAAAAAAATTTAACTTATATTGCTGATGGAAATGTTTATTATGATGTTTCTAAATTTGTTTATTATCGAGAATTAGGAAAACTAACTTTTGATGCGATGAAATCAACTGAAAGAGTTAAAGATGATACTGAGAAAAAAAATCCTCAAGATTTTGTATTGTGGTTTACTCAATCTAAATTCAAAAATCATACTATGCAATGGGATAGTCCCTGGGGACGAGGATATCCAGGATGGCATATTGAGTGTTCTGCAATGTCTACTAAATATTTAGGCGAGCAGTTTGATATTCATTGTGGAGGAATTGATCATATTCAGGTTCATCATACTAACGAAATTGCACAAACTGAAGGTGCTACTGGGAAACATCCTTGGGTTAAATACTGGATGCACAGCGAGTTTTTAGTTATGAATAATGGTAAGATGGCAAAATCTGATGGTAGTTTTATTACTTTACAAATTTTAAAGGATAAAGGCTATGATCCGTTAGTTTATAGATATTTTTGTATGGGGACTCATTACCGACAAATGCTTAATTTTAGTTATATTGCTTTAGATAATGCTAAAAATGCGTATGATGGTTTAATTAATAGAATTATTGCATTGAAAAATGATGTTCGTCAAGCCAAAAATGTAAAAGATGTAGCTAATGTGAATAATTTGCTTTCTACTAAATCAGAATTGATGTTGCAATTTGAAGGGAGATTCCTTAATGCTATTAACGATGATTTAAATATACCTTTAGCTGTTGGCATTATGCACGAAGTTTTAAGAAGTAATATTTCAATAACTGAAAAATTGGCATTGATGCTTGATTTTGATAAGGTGTTTGGATTGAATTTCAAGGACGTTGAGAGTAAAAGCTTTGTTTCTAAAGATGAAACTGCTGTGCTAAAAGATCTTCTTGATAAAAGAACTGAAGCTAGAAAAAATAAAGATTGGGCTGGCGCTGATAAGATTAGAGATGAAATTACTGCAAAAGGTTATGTTATAAAAGATACTCCTGCTGGTCCAGTTTTAGAAAAAGCAAATTAATTTTTGCTAATTCTTTTTATTTTATGTTTTTTAAAATACTTTCTAAAATTATACTGCCTACATATGAGCCGATATGACGTAGGTATAAATGGAGCAGCGAGGAGCGAATAGCGACCGAGCGTTTGCGACAATTGTGAGCGCTAGCGAACTAAAACTAGTTGGGCGAATTGGCAGTATAATTTTACTCATGTAGTGATATTTGATGATTTAGGTAAAAACATAATATATTTAAACGCATAGGTGCATTTGATGTTAAGTAGAGGATATTTATTCCTACTAAAGAGAAATAATGCATGCAAAAGAAATAATCGTTGAAAAAACTCTCTCTCTTAAAGGAGCAATAGTTGGTTTTATTATCGGCGTCATTTATGTTGTTTTAGCTGCAATTGTTACGTTATCATTAAATGCTAGTTCTAAGCTTCAAATATTTTTTATTCCATATTCTTATGTAAGTAAATTGTATTGTGCAAGTTTTAATTATTCAGGATGTTTAGTTAATAGTTTTTATTCTAATCCAATTCCTATGCTAATAATAATATTTGTATTTGTTATATTAGGTTCTGTAATTGGAAGTTTATTTTTTAAGCGTAATTCGATTCATCATTAGTAATTCCGATATATTTGTACATATATGTTGTATCCGTGTTTTTTATTTAATAACTAGATTATTTATTTATGTTTAAATATATTTTATGAGGTGAATAAATATGTGTAATACTTGTGGATGTAAGAGTGCTAAAAAAGCTACAAAAAAGAAAAAGAAATAAACTTGAGTTAAA
>CAZKZU010000038.1:0-6418 GCA_964557345.1 uncultured Methanosarcinales archaeon | reverse complement strand
AGTATGAGTGATAAGTTTTTCATAAAAAATTCTGAAGAGTTTGCGATCAAAATACAAAAATTTAGGGCTGCTGGTGCGTCAAAGATTCATGTAATTTCAGATTATGATAGAACTTTAACAAGAGCTTTTATTGATGGTAAGAAAGGGGTTTCGTCATTTGATAAAATAGAACAGTCTGGTTTTTTGCCTGATGATTATTTTATTAGAGCAAGAAAAATGTATGATTATTATTATCCCATTGAGTTGTCCACATCAATTTCTCTTGTGGAAAAAAAGAAAGCTCTTGATGAGTGGTGGTATAAATATTTTAGTTTATTTATTGAGTATGGTTTAACTAAGAAAATATTAGATAATGTATTTGAGAAAAGCTCTTCCTTTTTGCGTGAGGGTGTTGATGATTTATTTTGTGTTTTGAAAAAAAAGGATATTCCTATTTTGATTTTTTCTGCAGGTATTGCGAATGCAATTGAGATTTATTTAAAAAATTCTGATTTATTGTTTAGTAATGTAGGGATTATTTCTAATTATATTTATTTTGGAAGCGATGGTAAAGCAAATGGTTGTTCAAATCCAATGATTCATTCTTTTAATAAAAACGAATTAGGTTTTGGAAAAGGAAAATATCATAAAAATATTGAATCTCGGTCTTATGTGCTTCTTTTGGGTGATACCATTGGCGATAGTTGTATGGCTGATGGATTGGCACATAAATGTGTGATTAAAGTTTGTTTTATGAATAAATATACTTTGGCTGAAAAAGATAAATATGCTGATTTTTTCGATGTTTTAATTTTAGAAGATGGTTCTATGGAGTTTGTAAACGAGTTGTTTAAAGATATTATATAGTGATTTTCTTATATTAGAATTTGTGTTTTTGTACTATTTTTTTGTATCTTGGTGGATTTTGATTTATTTTTGTGTTTTTACTCAGTTTTTACTCACTACTAAACTAATTAGTTAACTATTTAACTTCTATACTTACTTACTGATTTTCTTTTATTAACTGCTTATTGTACTATCCTTTATTAATAATTATGCTTATTGTACTAAACGAAACATTTATATAGTGGAAATATACGTTTACGTTTAGGCTTTATATTTTGGTTAATTAATGGAAACAGAAACGCTTTTCACAGCATCGAAATGGGGAATTTTGCAAGAAATTAGCTTAAAGCCTTCGTCCCCGTTTGAGATTGCAGAAAAATTAAAGACAACCATCGCAAATGTGTCACAGCAAATGAGGCTCCTTGAAGCAGCCGGTTTAATAACAAGGACAAAAGTGTCTAACTCGGAAGCCGGTAAGCCGAGAGCTTTATTTTCTTTGACTAATAATGTTTCTTTTCTTGCAGTTGCAACAAAAGGTGGTGCTAAGAAATCTATTATCAAATTAAATAAGGAACAATTGTACCTTTCAAAAGTATGGTTGTTAAATTTACCAGATGTAATTTCTCCGCTTTCTAGATTTTATTATTCTACTGATGCATTTTTTAGTATTATTTCTGAATTATATTTTAAAGAAGCTAATACAAATTCAATTTATTTAGATGCTAAATTTAAAGATGAAAAAGAAAAAGCTAAAAAATATGAAGTTGTATCCGGAGATAAAAAATATTCTATAATCGTTAATAATATTTCTAACAGTAAGGATCACTCTAAAGGGGGTGAACTTCTTTATTTTGAATAAAATCAAAATAAATATTATTATGGTTATTACAATAAAAGTTTATGGCGGAGGAAGTGAAGTAGGTAGAAGTTGCTTTGAAGTTAAAATGAATGAGCGACGATTTTTATTTGATGCTGGTGTAAAAATTCATCACGATAGCCTTGATTTTCCTGAATCGATTCCTCAAATGGGAGAAATTCAAAATGTTTTCATAAGTCATGTGCATCTTGATCATACTGGTGCTTTACCTTTATTATATGCTCATGGACTAAGATGTCCTGTTTATGCAAGTCAAACTACTAAAAATGTATTGCCAATTTTATTGAAAGACTCGTGGAAAGTTGCAAATATAAAAGAAAGAGTTATGGGATACCGAAAATCTGATATTAAAAAAATATTAAATATGATGATTGAATTTCCAGAAAAAAATAATTATGCGGAATTTAATGTTGCAGGTGGTTATGTTAAAGTAATTGATGCTGGTCATGTTCCTGGAAGTAGAGCAGTCTATTTGAATATTCACGATAAGAGTGTTTTGTATACGGGAGATATAAGTCTTACTGATATGCGACTTGTTCCTGGTGCAGATTTGGAAAGATTCCCTCATGCTGATGTGTTAATTATTGAATCTACTTATGGTGATAGAGAGCATCCATTAAGACGTGATGAAGAAAAAAGATTTTTTAAAACTGTTGATGAGATTTTATCTCGAGGAGGGTCAGTAATTATCCCGACTTTTGCAGTTGGACGTTCACAAGAAATGTTGATGCTTTTAGAAAGTGCAGGTTACTTTGATGAAGTTCCAATATATTTTGAAGGGATGTGTAAAAAAATTACTGTTGAGTATTTGAATCATATTGATAATGTGAAATTAGCAAGAGCGTATAATAGGGCGATTATGGTTGAAAGTAAAGAAGCAAGAGAACAGGTTCTTAAAAAACAATCAATAATTGTAACAACTTCAGGAATGCTTGACGGTGGGCCAGTAGTTGAATATTTAAAAAAAATTAATATTAAAGACGGAATATTATTAACTGGTTATCAAGCTGAAGATACAAATGGTAGACTTTTGCTTGAGCGAGGAATGGTTGAAGTTGACGATGTAATGATAAAAATTAATTGTACTGTTGATAAATTTGATTTTAGTTCACATGCAGGTGCTGAGGATCTAAAAAAAATTATTAAAAAAGTAAATCCTAAACATGTTGTGCTTGTTCATGGAGATGACAAAGCTCTTTTTGAGCTTGCAAAGTATGTTAGAAGCACTGGTGCGATTGCACATGTTCCGAAGGTAGGTGAAAAAATTCATATTGCTAAAGTCGTTTAGCAAGTGGCGAAAAAAAAAGTTGGCAAGAGGAACACCCTCAACACGTTTCCTCAAGCTGATTTTTACATTTATTGATTTTTATTTTTTTTTTATTTGTGCCATTTGAACGATAGTTTTTTTAAAATTAGATGTGTTGAATTAAGTGCGATTCAAATTATTATTATTATCGTTATTAATATTAAATAAGGTAAAAAATAATCAAGGTATAAAAATGGAAGAAAAAATATATGCGTTACTTCAAAATTTGGATTATGCAGAGCTAAAAAAATTAGAACGAGACCTTCAATCAGGCGCATATATTTTTAAAAGTGCAGTTAAAAGAAAAGTTTTTGCATTAGAGAACGAACATAAAAAAGTATGTGCTTCCTGTGGCAAAAAGTTAAAACTTGAAATTGATGATGCTTATACATTGCTTTTTGGAGAACAAACAATTAGAAAAAAGGCTTCCTTTTGTGGCATGGATTGTCTTGATGAATTTACTAGTTTTTTAAAAGTTCAAAAACAAAATAGTTTGATGAATAGTAATTCAATTAATGTTAACAAAGAAGAATCCTTTAATAATTATAAGTTAGAATAAGTTTATTATTTCATATTATTTATAGTATATTATATAGTATAATGTATAGTATAATATTAGATTATATTTAATTTATAAAAAAGAGAAAAAAGAAAAGAGAGGTGTTAGAAATGTTTGGAATATTTAAGAAAAAAGATCCGCTTGCGGATTTGCAGTTACCGAATGAAGATTTTTTTAATAAAGGATTTGGAAAAGATAATCAGGGGTCAATGGATCAATCATCTAGTACTGATTCTTTAAATTCTATGGGTATGCCTATGAATGATTTTTCTCCTCCTGCAATTAATGATTCCTCTTCAGGAAATTTTAATTTTAATAATAGTAGCAATACTAATAGTGGTGCTAATAATAATAATTTTAACCAAAACTATGGTTCAAATATTAGTCCTTTGCAAGGTCCAACTGCTCTTTCATCCGCACAGACTGCTTCAGTTCAGTATGCAACTCCTCAAACACCTCATGCTCAAGGAACAGCTCATGATTTTAATGTAAGAGAAAGAGAGTTAGAGCTTATTTCTTCAAAGCTTGATGTTCTTAGGGCATTGCTTGAAAATTTAGCTCAGAGGATGAATACTATCGAACAAAAGTTAGAGATGGATAAACGAAAGAATTGGTAATTTTTTTAATATGACGTTAAATAACGTTTTATTTTCATAATGGTTGGTAAAAATTCAGTAACTTTTGATAAGAAGTATTTCTCTAATTTTATCTATTTTATTACGTTAGTTTTTGTTTTAGTTATACTGGATCAAATTTCTAAATATTTTGCATTTCAACTTACTCAAAAAATAGTCTTAATTCCTGGTTTTTTGTGGTTGAGTTTTACTCAAAATACTGGCGCAGCATTTGGTATGTTTAAAGGGTTTCAATTCGTTTTAGGTATTATTAATTTAGTTGTAGCAGCTGTTGTATTTTATCTTTACTATAAAGGTAAATTAGATTTTTATTTACCATTCGCATTGATAATTGGTGGCGCTATAGGTAATGCAATAGATAGATTTTTTTATGCCGGTGTAATTGATTTCTTATATTTAGGTTGGTGGCCTACTTTTAATCTTGCGGATAGTTTTATTTTCTGTGGAGTTATATTATTTTTAGTTTTAGAATTTCGAAAATCGATTAAAGAGAAAAAAGATAAGGCTAAATAAGTATCAACCGTATATTCTTTTATTAGTGAACTGGTATAATTAGTTTTCTGAGTAATTTTCCCTAAATATTTATAAAGCGACTTCTATTTCAAGCAAGATATGGGAAGACCTAAAGGTTCAAAGGGAAAAAAACAGGATGATCTAGCTGTTGCTGATTCTAGTGCTGTAGTTCCATCTAATTCTGAAAGTACTGCTTTGAATGAACGTATGTCTTCTGATAATAAAAATAATGATAATATTGATAATAATTCTGAATTAGCTACTAATGCTACTGCAATAAAAAATGTTCAAAATGTGGAAGAGAATTCTGCCGTTAAAAAAGATGAAAAGAAAGGTAAATCTGCTCAAGTTTTTGGTCAACCTGAAGTTACAATTGGATTAGTTGGACATGTAGATCATGGTAAAACTACTTTAACTATGGCTTTATCCGGTGTTTGGACTGATACACATTCTGAAGAAGTTAAACGAGGAATTACTATTCGACTTGGTTATGCTGATCTTGTAATAAGAAAAACTGCTGACGGACATTATACTACTAAAGATAAAGATGCATTTGGTGTTGAAACAACTCCTCTTCGAAAAATAAGTCTTGTTGATGCTCCAGGACATGAGAGTCTTATGGCAACAATGCTTGCAGGAGTTACTATTATGGATGGTGCTCTATTATTAGTTAGTGCAAATGAAAAATGTCCTCAACCTCAAACTCAAGAACATCTTCAAGCGTTAGAGATGTCTGGGATTCAAAAAGTAATTGTTGTTCAAAATAAAGTTGATGTAGTTTCTGAAGAGGAAGCTATGAAAAATTATGAAGATATTAAAAAATTTTTGTCAACTACAAAATTTAAAGATTCTCCAATAATTCCAGTTTCAGCAAAACACGGTCTTAATATTGATTTATTATTACAAACAATACAAGACTATATTCCAACTACTAAAAAAGATGATGCTAAAATACCATTATTTATGGTTGCAAGAACATTTGATATTAATAAACCAGGAATCAAACCTCAAGATCTTAAAGGAGGAGTTTTTGGTGGAAGTTTAAAACAAGGTAAATTAAGCGTTGGAGATACAATTGAAATTACTCCTGGTAGAATTGTTATTGAGAAAAATCAATTTGTTTGTTATTCTATTAAAACTAAAATCGTAGGTATTATTACTGGTGGTAGTAAAGTAGATTCTATTGTTCCTGGGGGATCAGTTGCAATCATGACTGAACTTGACCCTAGCATTACAAAAGGAGATACTCTTCGAGGAAATATTATTAGTTTACCTGGAAAAAATCCTCCTGTTTGGACTGAATTAAGATTAAAGGTGAGTTTACTTGATAGAATTTTAGGTGATTCAGAGATTAAAATTAATCCAGTTATTCGAGGAGAAACTTTGTTATTAAATGTTAATTCTGCTGCTACAGTTGGTATTGTTTCTGATCTTAAAAAAGGAATTGCAACTTGTAATTTAAAGATTCCAATTTGTGCTGAAGTAGGACAAAGAGTTACTATTTCTCGACAAATAGGCCCAAGATTTAGATTAGTTGGTTACGGCGAGATTAGTAAATAGATAGTTCTTATTGCTTTATTTTAATTTAATTATTTATTTGTTTATTAATTCTCATTTGGTTTTATTCTTCTTTTAGTTTGTTCAAAAGTTACTGCCTGACTATGAGCCAATATTGCGTGTCAAAAATGGACTCATTTTTGAGC
>CAZKZU010000037.1:0-15959 GCA_964557345.1 uncultured Methanosarcinales archaeon | reverse complement strand
AGATAGGTTATTATCAATACTAGTTGAATTTAAATCTTTTATCAAATCAGGCATAGACATTAACTCGCAGAATATGTTAATAAATGTTTTTATTACCAAATCAATTAAAAAATTAGTAGAAATAAAAAAATAATTTAAAAAAATAAAAATAAACTTAAGGAAGTAATTTCCTTAAATCCGCTGATTTTTCTACACCAAGTGCAATCATTTTAACTGCTTCATCTGCGCTAAGAGTTCCACTTCCGCCTTTCTGTAAAGCACAAAGTTTTCCGTCTTCAGTTGAACAAACAGTAAGTCTTGCATCAAGAGCTTTCATTTCGTTTGCAGTTGGATCCACAATTAAATGACTTCCAATTTTAATAACTGTAACTCCTAATGGTGCTTTTTTGATTGGAACTTTCTTTTTAGTTAGCTCGTGATAATCAACTTTTCCAGCAGAATCAACTTTTGGAAATTTAGCTGAATTTATTGCAGCCATTGCAGCAAGTCCACATGCATCAAATAAGTTACCGTCGTCATTAAGAACAGAAATATCCACGTTTACCATCCAAACTTTCTCGCCGGATTTAATACATAATTCTGTTACATCAATAGACTTACTTTCTCTTATTCCTCGATCAGTTACTCTTGCTAATTCAATTGCATTAAAACTTGGAGGTCCAGATTCAAATTCGCTACTTGCTATTGGAGATAATTCCACACCAACCATTAAAACTCCTTCATCAGGAGTATCAGGGAAAGGAGTTCCTATTTCCATTTTAACACCAGCAAGTACAATTGTATCACCGATAGTAACTTTTGCAGAACCTTCTGCTGTTACTGAAATACCAGTTTCAATAGTTATCTGTCTATATTGCTCCTTAGTTCTTCCATCAGATCTGATATCAGAATCAAGCATTTTTATTAAATTTCTTTTTTCGTCGCTATTCATTCTGCATCAACTCCGTTTACTTTATATTTATCTTTAATTGCTTGAATTTGTATTTTCTTAATTTTAGCACAAGCAATTTTTGCTTTATCTAATGCGATAGCTAAAGATTCCTTATCAATAATTCCGTCCATTTGAAGTAAAGAAATTTCTCCAGTTGAAGGTATCATTGCCACAGGAATATCTGAAATATGTGCCTTTGGATCTCCGCCTTCAATATGATCATATGCTTCTTCGTTGTAATCTAAATCAATAACAACTTTGTCATCAACTTTTCCTACAGCAACAGCAGAAACCATATCTTTCATTTTAACACCAGCATCTGCTAATGCAATTGAAGCTGCACAAATTCCTGCGCATCTACTACCAGCATCTGTTTGTGGTAATTCAATAAAAACATCAATTACAGAATTGGGATAATCTTTCAAATCAAGTACGCATTCAATTGCGGATTTACTTATTTCTGAAATTTCCTTTGCTCTTCTATTCGGGCCTGGTCTAACTCTTCCACCTTGTCCTGAAAAAGGCATCATGTTGTAATTAACTCTTAAAATTGCTTCTTTTGGATTTTGCATAAATTTCGGGAACAAATCTCTTGGTCCATAAACTGCTGCATATGCAACTGTCTTTCCAATTTTAAAATATCCTGAGCCATCAGCGTTTTTAATTACGCCAGCTTTAGCTTCAATCGGTCTTAATTCATCAAAATCTCGACCATCAAGTCTTTTCTTATAAGCCATTAAAAATCACCTTGTCTTTCTTCTCTATGAAAATTATTTGGATTAGAGTTATTATTAAAATTATCTCTATTTCCGTCGTCTTTGAATTCTTTAACTAAATTTAATCCTTTTGTTTTTTCTTCAAGGAAAGTTTTAATTACATCTGTTAAACCTGAAGTGTGTGCTTCGCTAGCAATTTTATGAATTGTTTCAATTGCAATAACTTGAGCGATTGGTTCTCCATTAATCCAGACTCTTCCGTTTTGTCCAACTACGATTTGACAACCAGTTGCGTCTTTAATTAAAGACACCATACTTCCTTGTTTACCAATAATTCTTGGAACTTTTTTACATCCAACTTGAATTATTTGTCCACCTTTTAATTTTCTTAAGCCCGGACCAATAGTTGTAACATCAACAAGCATCTGTGAAGATACATTGATAACTTTTGCAGAAACGTATTCGTCAATTGCATAGTATCTTGTTAAATTTGCTCCTCTAGCAATAAAGTCGCTACTTCCTTCTTTTAAGCCAACCATTCCACTGTATGCGGAATTTGTGTCAACTCTCCATCCATTCATTGTAATATCGACGATTTTACAAATAATAGTATCATCTACTTTTGGAAGATATCTTCCTGCTAAAGATACTAATTTAATTGCTCTACCATCTATCTGAACTAGGCCAGTCTCGTTAGCATAAATGCTATTTCCTAACCTATACGCACCTTTGCCTGGAATATAGTCCATTCCATTAGCTAGTTCTTCTCCTGGTGCAACAACTTCTTTGTCTTTCACTAATAATTCACTCATGTTTTTCACCTTTAATATAATTTATGCAGTATTTTGTACTTGCACATAGCAGCTTACTGCTTTTTTGTATTGTCCTCTTTTTCGAATACAACACTACTTATTTTTTCTTCGATTACTTGTGCATGAACAGTTCCATGCGTCAACTTATTAATAGCATCATAAAACTCAGACTCTAATCCACCCGGAATTTCAATAATTCCAGTAAAACTTTGATCAGGCGCCCAATGCTGACTTAATATAGTATAATTTCTTTTAAGAAATCCAAATAACGCGTGCGAATATTTTTCTTGAGTCGCAACCTCAATTTTTTTGTATTCAAACCGGATTGGAATTACAGGTTGTAATTTTCTTACAATATCCTTAACTTGATCCTCTGCTGGTTTGAATTCATCGATTTTAATTTTTGCAATCACCATAGCATCTTCAATTCTAGATGCACTATGTGGCACATTCATTCTAGGGTCAATCCCATTTCTTTGAATGATGTTGATTATTTTTTTTCTTTTTTCATCAACATGTTTTTTTCTGTGTTCTGCGGTAAGTTGAATTTCTCCATTAAGAATAATTATTTTTGCAATTTCTAAAACATTTTCAGTTCCAAAAATTTCTTTAAACTTTCCTGTTGGAGCAAGCATACCGTGCTGAACGTTAGAATAAATTTTCTCCGCTTTAACTACATCTTTAATGTCCGAAGTACCAGCCTTCTCCTTAAATACAATAACTGCATCAGGTTCAACTACTATTTCAAAAGTTTCTCCGCCTTTTTTTAGACGAGCGAAACTTAAATTAAATTTTTCCGGATCAAATGTAATTCTTGGAGTCATATTTTTTATTTTTTATTTTTTCAATTATTTAATTCTTGTTTGAACTTCAAATAATTTACATCAATTTTTGTAATTGTGCTTTAGTTGGATGTACAATTTTTCTGTCATCGCCAATATATGCGCAATCAATTCTGTCAATATTAAATTCTTCAGACACTTCTTTTAATGCTTTAAGCGCTAACTTAATTCCATCATTAACTGTCATAGAATCTTTGTATTCTTTAGCTAAAATTTCTTCAATCTTTTCTTCAAACTCACCAATTACTGCAGCTTTATATCTAAAATAAATCCCAGTTGGATCAGTTACAAAAAGTTTAGGTCCATCAGTATCATATCCACCAATAATAAGTGCAACACCAAATGGTCTTAAGCCACCAGATTGAGTTGTATATTGCTTTAAATCAGAAATATCTTTTACAATAGAAATCATATCTGCAGAAGTTTCAAAAGTAATTCTATGCTGTTGTGCTTTTGATTGTGCTCTTTCCATTAAAACTCTTGCGTCAGAAGTAATTCCTGCAAAAGATGCAATAATATGAGTATCAATTTCGTAAATTTTATCTATACCTTCAAGAATAACTAACTTACTAGCCATTTTCTTTTCAGCTAAAATTACAATTCCGTCATTACAAACTACACCAATAGAAGTGCTTCCTTGTTGTACTGTTTTTTTTGCATATTCTACTTGCAAAAGTCTTCCATCTGGGCTAAACATACTTACTGCCCTGTCATATCCCATCATTTGATGATTCAACGGTTCCATTTTTTTATACCTCTTATGAATATTATATTTTACTTTTCTTTATTTTTCTTATTATTTGAGTAATAAGTCTTTCTTGGCTTAAGGAGTAGCATCCCAAAAGTCAAAACTTCTTAACGCTTTCAAAAGCTAGCTCGTCGCTGGGGGTTGGCCCCTACGGGGAAGCAGAGCTTTAAAATCACACTTGACAAGTTTTGAAGATGCTACTTCCTTTTGCCTTTGTGACTTATTACTCACGTTTAATTCGTCTTTTTTTGCCTTTTAACAACGTGTTCTGCTTGAACTACGTCTTTTTTAATATCATTTACAGCCAAACTATCAGTTTTAGCCCCATTTAGCGCTTTTAGCTTTGTTTTACACTTATTTATAACGCCACTCGCGTAAAAAGCATCAACTTTAGCCGGTTTGCCTTCAATCAAATCAGTTAAGATAATTCCCATCTTAACATCCATATATTGTGCTACATTACAAGATATAATTCCCATGCCAGTTTCCTTATCATAAAGGGCGTACATAAAATTAACCTTACCTAATGCATAGTTTTTTTCGCCTATCCATCGTTTTATTCGAGAAAGAATGTCCACTTGGACCAATTTAGGAGCAAAACTCCCATGAACTTTGAAGCATATATACCGTTTTTTATCTCTTATACTTGGTTTAATTGGATTCACAATTTACCTTAAAAACTCGTTTGGTCTTTCTCTCTCGCATATATATGAATGATAAGGTTCTTTATAAAATTAATGAAAGGCTATATATGTAATAAATTTACTTCCCTTCACCAAAAAACAGCTCCTCCCTAAACTTATTTAATATTACAGGTTTATCTATAAAGAAAGAATGCACATCTTTAGTTATAGATTTCAAAACCCTAAACAATTGAGCACTATGCTTAAGATATTCATCAAAGTCTAAAGATACTTGAATCACAGTTATCTGCTTGTCTCCACTATACGCAATAATCTGCCTAGGAAGTGAAGCAATCTTATCGATAGAAATATCTTGAGTTAAATCAAATACATGATATATAATTTTAATTGAACTAAATGCAGTTCCTGGTTGTGCAATGAAATATAAAAAATATCCGCTATCGATTAATTTTTTCTTACGATATTTAACAACATCGACGCTAATTTTAAGTTCCGATGCGATATCCAAAATTCTTCTTCTAGCCCCGCCATGAATTAATTTGTTTAATATTGCAATATCAATTTTATCTAGTTCAAAAGGAGTTTCCCGAATAGAATACTTTTCAGACTGTCGTTTAAAATCAAAAATAGATCCACCCAGTCGATGAGATTTAGTTATAAGTTGCTCAATTCTTACCTTAGGTAATTGAGATTCAATTTTTTTCAATTCCTTTTGATTTCTATAAAACATAAATAACTGGTGAGTCAAAGAATTGAATGTCAACTGCATACCAACACATTGCGGAAGAGAAAGTATTTTTTTTTCTTGCTCAGACGTTAAAGTACAATAATACATCTTATGAATAAACGGCAACATGTTAGTATTAATCAAACTATCATATTGACGAATAAAACCATTAGTCTCCATTTTTTTAATTCTTTCTTGAACAGATGGTTGCTTGATTCCAACTAATCGAGCTATTTCTCGCGTAGTACGTCTAGCATCATAAAATAAATACTCATATATTTTTTTATCATTTGACGTAAGTTCCATATATTATAATAAAACAGCGTTCATATATAAATATTCCCTATTTGATAGGTAAAATAGCCATAATCCTTATCTAGTTAACTAACTCCCTAATATATTGAAAAGCAAAAATAAGCTTACAACAGGGAGATACAAACATGGCACTAGGAGTAGCAGGAAATTTCAAAAATCCAAGAGATAGAACAAAAGCAAATATTATTTCAGTTGAAATTGCAGCAGAATGTAGTTTAGCATGTCCTGAATGTCTTACTGGAAATAGACGATTATACGTCGGCAAAATCGAAGAAGAACAAAACAGATATGCACGACATAAAAATTTAACAGAACTTTTAATTAATTATTTTCCAACAAATGCAGTTCCAGTTTTTATTGGACTAGGAGAACCAACAACTGAACAAGACGCAATTATTGAATTCCATAATCAAAGAAAAGATATAACAAAATCCCATATACAAACAAATGGCGGATACAAATTAAAACCAAGTCTTGCAAAATTATTAGAGAGCGGAATTGTCACAGTAGGATTATCTTACGACAAAATGCACAAATTAGGAGGACAAAAAACATTTTCAAATCTTGCAATTCAACCAGAATATGTAACTGGAATCGCAACAGCAATTGATGGAGATGAAGCACCAATCGAAGGTCTAAATAATCATTTCAAAAATCTAGACAGAATACTAGTTCACCCAGCAATCAATGAGCACAATGAATACAAAATAACTTGGGCTAGACTAAAAGAATCAATTGCGGATTATGCAAAAAAATATGCGAACCAAGCAATATACACTGACTTGTCAGACTTCTTTGAGCCAACAAACAAAACTTTTTACGAACAGGCAAACAAAGAACTAGTAAAACAAACTGGCGAAGACTGGAAATTCCAAAAAGAACTAGGCTTCTATGTTTATGCTCCACAAATGGGAAATAATATTAGAATACTAATAAACGGAACATACACAACAACACCAGAAGAAAGTGCTCACGCATCCTGGGAAAAAATAAAAGAAAACACTTTCCCGATAACGGATTTACCCAAATTTGATGCAAACTGATTTTATTATTTTAAATTATTATTTTTATTTTTTACATTTAAATTCTTATAATACCTAATTCTAAATACCTTAAAAATATATTTTAAAAGTAATAACAATAATACATCTCTGCAGTCAACTTAAATCAATAAAACCCTATATTTTCTACAACTCTTAGTACATTAGGGTTGATACAATGAGAGAAAGATATAGTCTTGAAAATTATCTAAAGAAAAAAGAGCAAGAGTTCAATAAACTACAACAAGAAATCGAACTTCTAAAAACAGCAAAAGGTCCGCTTATAATCGATGCCTACTCAGATAGCATTTGCGCATACTCTGATAATTATTCTCTAGCTACAGATTTCAAAATAAGAAAAAGAAGACAACATATCTCAGGCCAAAGCTCTCCAGAAGGAGGATACTCACAAGATTGTTTTGAAACATACCCTCAATTTTACTTCAACTTAGAATCTAAATTCAAAATAATTCCAGTATACATCCAACACAAAGATTTTGACGAAGACAAAAGAATTGTCATAAAAAGTGTAAATATCACTGAAGGAACAAAAGAATACTCGGATATGAACAGAAGAAATGATAATTATGTAAACTTAGAAGAAGTATTTAACTTTTTTAAAAAGAAAGGAGTCAAAAATGAATTACTAAAAAATCTCGAAAAAAGAATAAAAGATTCGGGGGAGTTCTAAAATGGCATGCATCGAATACATATATAGCGTCTCAGCTTTAGTGGGAAATGGTGCGTGTAATGCGAGTTGTAATTTTTGTGCTGGTAAATATTTACGACCCCAAGCAAAACCAAATCCTCTATACGATAAAAATTTAGAAGCCGCAATTAAATTATCGGCAAGATATGGAGGCTGGTCGCTTTCTTTAACGAGCTCAGGAGAACCAACATGTGATCCTGATGCATTAACAAATGCATTAAAAGTGTACGACAAATGTGCCAATCAAGGTGCATATTTCCCTAACGTTAATTTATTTACAAACGGAATTCTTTTCGGAAATAAAGAATTCTGCGATAAATATTTACCAACTTGGAAATCACTTGGACTAAATAATATCGCAGTATCAATTCATGATGTAGACGAAGAAAAGCAAGCACAAATTTACAACATTAAAGAATACCCTAAACTAGAAACAATCGTCAAAAACGTAGAAAAACATAGACTTGGCGTCAGAGGAACTTTACTATTAAGAAAAGATGGAATTGACAACTATAAAAAATATGAAGACGGAGTAAAAACATTAATCGATAAAGGAATCAATAACATTACATCTTGGCCTGTAGGAAATCCAGATGGATCTAGAAACGAATATACTCCCTCTAGAACAGGACTTTTTGGAATAGAAATGTGGCTAAGATTAAATGCAAAACTTTGTCATGGCCACGTTTGGGGCGGAGGAGTTTTCGATTTCAAAGGCAACATACTGCGATTCACTGACTACGTAACAAGACACGATCCAAAAAAAGATTTTGTTAGACAATTAGTAGTATTCCAAGACGGAACAGTAGCGTATTCTTGGATAAAGGAAGGTGCGCTATGTATGAAATAAAAAATTTGTTTAATTTCAAAAAGTTTAAAAAAATAGAGGAATCAAATAAAATTATTCCAACAACAAATAACCTTCCTTTAAAATCACTCTCACTATTCGTTGGAACTGGAGAGTGCAATGCAAGATGCGCTCATTGTGCCGGCGTTCCCTTAAGACAATACGCTCCAAAAGAAGATGGGATAATAAACGAAAAACTAATTGAAAAAACAGTCAAAGAGTGTTATGCAAAAGGCGCAAGATATTTATCAATTAGCAGTGGCGGAGAACCAACTCTCTCGCCAATATCTGTAACAAAAGTCTTACAACAAATAAATGGTCTGAAACAATCAGACAATATTCAATTTAACCCAATCAACTTATACTCAAATGGAATAAGAATTGGAGAGGACGAGAAATTTGCAAAAGAATACCTAAATAAATGGCAAAACTTAGATTTAACTACATTATACATAACAGTTCACAGCATATATGAAAAAGAAAACGCAGAGATTTACGGAGTGCAATCCTATCCGAGTTTAAAAACAATTGTAAAAAGAATCCATGATACAAATTTGCAAGTAAGAGCTAATTTAGTTTTAAGTAAAAAAACAATAAGTTCCATAAGTACCTACGGACAATTTAGAGTTGCAACCATATATCTTCAAAATATTGGTGTCGACAAAATCAGCGCTTGGCCTATGAGAGACTTAAACGATAAACCTGACAAAAACCTTTCTCCACTAGAAACCGAACTAAATGAAATGGAAGAATACATCAAAGATAACCCCAAAATTGTTCTCCTAAGAGAAAAAAGCAAAATCGCATACCAAACAGGCCAAAAATTAACACTATTCCCAGATGGGACACTATCGAATACATGGTGCAATTAGAAACAAAGTATTCGTATCAAACAATATTATAAAATAACTACGCAATAATTATAAATACTCAAATATTCCCTTTTCTTATGATTCGAGATTATCCTGTTTCAAAAGTAAGTAGTGCTCCAGCAACTGGAAGACTATTCTATGAGTTTTTAATGAGAAATATCGCTATTCCAGGAGCTGCTAATCACAACATTTGGTACGCGGGAGAAAATTCAAAATTAGCCTCTCCAAATAACTATTCTTTTAGAGGAGACATTCCGACAGGTAAGACATTAGAATTACTTACCTTAGCAGGAAAACCAGTCATAGAGGATCCATATACTTTCAATGGAATGGAAGACTACGTTCTTGTTTCCGATTTATCTGAGAAAGCAAAAAAAGAATTAAATATTCCTCAAAATGCAAGAGGCAAAGATAAAGTTTTTAATGCAAATTTCAGACCATACGATAAACTACCTTCATTAACAAAAATGAGTAATGAATTGGCAGCATTATCAGTACCAAAATCTATTAGCAGTTATTTAGCAAAAAATAAAAGTAATTATTCTGAAAAAGACGTATTAGGACTTTTAGATGCTAGTTTTAGTGATTTAAGCGGTCCTGAAATGATGTATTTCTTACATGGTAATCATTTAGCATGGTCCGCACTAAATTATATGAGGGCTAAAGGAAATGTTGAAGGAGATTTACTTGCAGAATTCCATGGTCAAAATCCTACTGATTTTTACACAAAAGATTTAGGAACAGTTCTTCCTGCTATGTATTTTGCATTGGCAAGTTTAGGACAAGATCCAACGCACTTCCATAAAAAATTAGATGTAGAAGTGTGGGGAGCAAAAGAAGCTGCAGAATACATGAAACAATACATGCCAAAAGATAGACAATAAATAAAGTACTCATTAATAAAAAAAAATTCTTGGATAAATTTATTAACCACATAATTTATTAAAATAATATGAACATAGTAGAAAAATCAACTGAATTCGCAAAAATAGAATACCAAAAAAATAATTCTAAACATCAATGGGCTCACGTTGAAGAAGTTATGAATAGAGCACTTGAAATTGCAAGTAAAATAAAGGACGTAGACTATGAATTACTAAAACTAGGAGTTATATTCCACGATATAGATTATAATTCAGAGCCATCAGAAAAAGATAATTATGAAAAACATGTCGACAATAGTGTAAAAGTTGCAGAAGAATTCCTTATCAAAAATAATTATTCAAAAGAGAAAATAAAACTAGTGAAAAAAATTATGATAGATCATTCAAGACCGCACAGAGAAAAATTAGGAGAATCAACTACAACTGAAGGAAAAATACTCTTTGATGCAGATAAATCCATATTTCTGAAAACAAAAGATGCATACGACAGATATTTTCCATTATTATATTTTGAAGAAACTAAAAAAATGGTTAAAATACCAAAAAAATAATTAGTTAATCAAACTTTCAAAAAACTATTTTAACAAAATCTCATCTTTTAATTGATCTAAAAACGCATAGAGAAAAACTGTTCTTTTTTCCGCTAATTGCCTCGCCGTTTCAGTATTCATTAAATCTTTAACTTTAAGCAATCTTTTGTAAAATAGATCGATAGCATACTTGTGACTATCTGGCTTTCTCGTCAGACAAAATGGATCTTCAAAATCATAAAATTGCCGTTTCATCTGACCTGTAGAAGAAAAAGTTCTCATTACAGATAATGCGCCAGTAGCTTCAAGTCTATCCGAATCCTGAATTATTTTGGAATCCAAACTTTCTGGAATAATACCGCTACTAAAAGAATGCTCAATAATTGCAGTTTCAACTCGCGATATTTTTGAATCATCACAATCAAAAAATCTTTCTAAAATATCTCGAGTAACTTTCGCACTTTCATTTGCAGCAAATTTAGACCTAACATCATCTTTTGCATAATTAATAACGTCATGAAATAACGCTGCAGGAATAATAACCTCCAAATCCCCTCCTTCATATTTCGAAATATACTCTGCATTTTTTAAAACTCGAATAGAGTGTCCTAAATCGTGAGAAGGGTCAATCTCACTAATATGTTTTCTTGCTAAATTAATCATCTCATTTCGCATCTTTAATATTTTTACTTCACTTTCATCATTTTGCATCATGTTACTCACCGAAATAACACAATACTTGCATATATTTTAACTCTTTTAATGAAAAAGTAGAAATAAATACCAAAAAGCTTAAATATAGTTAGATATATCAATAAATAAAGATGAAAGACTTAAGCCAAGCAGAAAAAAAAGTTTTGACATTACTTGAAGAAAATTGTAGACTTCCTGCTAATCAAATCGCTAAAAAAATAAGACTTTCCACAGAAGGAGTATTAAAAATAATAGATAAATTCAAAGAAAATAAAATTATAACTAAATTTAATGCAAAAATAAACTATTCTAGAATGGGCTATAAATTGTATCCTGTTCACATAAAACTCCTAAAACTAAATAAAGAAATAATCAAAGGCATACAAGACATAATTTCAAAACATCAAAGCTGCGCATGGCACACCTTCTGCGAAGGAGAATATGATCTACTACTTAGCTTTAAAATTCTCACTGAAAAAGACAAAAAAGACATGAATCAACTATTATTAGAAATGTCAGACAATATACTTGAAAAAGAAGTCTCAACTGTATTATACGCTTTCGAAATAAGTAAATCTTTTCTCGAAGAAGAACACAACACCAAATTGTTTTCAATTCTAAACCACGAATTAGAAAAAACTGAACTATCAGAAGACGAAATAAAAATAATAAACATACTGAGATCAAATTCGAGAGAAACGATAGTAAATATTACTAAAAAAGTAAATCTTAGTGCAAGGGTAATTTCATCGAAGATTAAAAAACTTCAAAAAAACCAAATAATTTCTGGATTTAAAACAAAAATAAACACCGCTAAATTAAATTTTCAACCATGTATTGCATTAATTAGCCTCGGAAAATATACAAATTCAGAATTACAAAAATTCAAAACTTATTGTCAACAAAAAAAAGAGATAAATTACTTAGTTCTTCAGATTGGAAAATACGATATAGAATTAACATTAGATGTAACTGATACAAATAATTTCTATGAGTTAATTGATGACCTTAGAGAGCAATTTCCTTTCATTAAAAAAATAACAACGTTGATTTCAAAACAAGATCAAGGATAATACCCTACCTAACAGTTATATCAAAAGTCTCAACTAATTTCCTATCAGTTATGTTCACTCTTATTTCTCGAAGATAAGCAAAGAAATCAATAAACTCTCTTGATTTTGGAATAAATTCTTTTCTTGAACTTATCACTTTCATTGTTTCATCCAACTCAGGACTATTCAAATCAACTACATTAGAATAACTAACTCCTGGAAAAGAAAAACCAACCGATATAATTGATGGATTATTAAAAAGTGCATAGATATTTATAACTGTTTCACCTATATTTCCAATAGGAACGCCTCTTCCATTTGACAATAATGCAGATGAAGAATAATCGACAGGAATTTTAGGAGGAATCAAGTCATTAACTCTATAAGAAGATAAAACAAAATAATCTAATTTTCTAAAAGAAGGATCAAACAATATTCCTTTTGACAAAACTTGATTAAGAAGATTCTTATTCGCAGGATCACAAGAAATAGACCCATCAGTTATTACTAAAAAATTATGCGTATTAGGTCGTGAAAATTGACTTGGTTCACATCCCTGTGCTCGAAAAACTTGCAATTCAGGTCGCTCTTCTTTAATTTGACAATATGCGGAATTCATAAGTTCAAAACAAGTTCCTTTCGTATCAAAAGGTTTAGAATAAAAATTAGAAAGCAGCAAAGTTTTGTCATTTAAATTTGCTGTAATTGAAATATCTCTTAAATTTGTCTTAGTATATGAGAAAGTCTTTGCTAAATCTGCTAAATAACATCTTGTTGAAATTTGTTTAAATAAATTCATTTTAATAATACCTACTAAAAGTAATGAGATAGACCCAATGCACAGTATCTACACAACTACATCTAATGTTTGTTTCGTCCTCGTAACTCAACTACTTCAAGTCTATCCAGAACTAACTTATCTCCATGAACAATATATTCATCTGAAATAATCTTAAACGCTTTATCCCAAAATTTGTAATGATAAGATTCGAGAGCTTGTTTAAGTAAGTGCAAATCAACTGCTTTATCTTCAACTTTAGTTGAAACAAAACTTAACCCAAAATCAACAAAATAAAGTCTTTTTGAAACATCTTTTTCTGAGTAATTATAAATCATATTAGAAGTAGTCAAATCTCCATGAATTATATCATTATTATGAATTGTTGCAATCATTTTACCAATCTCTTTAGAAATAACTGCAAAATTAGTCTCATTCAAATAATCTCTAAGTTTAGTCCCAGAAATAAAACTCATAGTAAGATTACTCTTCTCGCTATCACTTGCAGAACTAGTTTTTTCCTTTGATAAAACTCTGGGCACATTTATCCCTAACTTATTTAGCTTCTCCATAACCCGCGCTTCTTTCCTTGTCCTAGAATATCTAAGCTCTTCGTCAATATCAGAAATACGATAACTTTTAGGAATACGATTTTTAACTACAACATCATTGTCAAGATAAACTTTAGCTTCCGCGCCTTCCCCAATTAACTTAGCTGTACCTCTAATCATCATAATCACACACAAAAAGAATCATTTAGGTTTTTTAAAGTTAAGCACTCAGAATTATCAAAGAAAGCTAATTAATTAAAACAATTAAAGAGAGTTTTTACTTACGGAGTTATGATAAATTCATTTCCTGATCCTGCTGGCACAGTTGAATTATCTACAGGAGCATTCACTTCAAAAGAATTTGAATCTGTTGGAGCTGTATTTTCGATCGCAGAGGGTATTTTAATTGTTTTAACAGCAATTAATTGAACGCAACTTTCTCTCTTGTACGCATTTGCAATTTTAGGACAATTTTCTGGATTTCCAACATCACTAATAACCATCTCTAAATAGCAGTCATCCTTAATGCTATTAGTGGAGATTTTCTCACAAAATCTTGGCATTTCAGATTTTGTTGCAAGATTAACATAACAATATTCTTCTTTTGCTTTATTTGCGTATTTAGTACAAAATTTAGCCGCTTCATCAGGATTAGACAAACCTAAATTATCAATCGCAATTTCTATTTGTCTAGTTGAATAAAAAGTATTTGAATCGAAATGAGTTGGATCTTCCTCAAGCAAACTTCCACTATTAACAATATCATAATTAGTATTAGAATTATCAGGATTGCTAGTAGTAATACTACCGCCATTTCCATTATTCACAAAAATAGGATTATTTCCAGATCCAGTATTATTAATAGGAACTCCTGAAGACGGTTTAGTGCGATTAATCACAACATTGCCCGAATTATCATCAATAGGAACATTAACATTTGAATTTCCAGAATTATCTATCTCTGAATTATCAACAACAGGGGTCTCAATTGTTTTTATTTTATTAGAGAAAATCATAAACACAACTGCAAACCCAATTAATGCAACTCCAAAAACCAATAAAATAAAAACTGCAATTTCTGGTACACCGATTTTTTTTGCATCAGGAATTTTGTACGCAGAAGGATCTTTTTTTATTGAATCATTTCCTTGTGAATAATAATAAGTAGCATAAACATAATCAACTGCAGCATTAATATCTGCAAGAGGAAAACCTTGTGTTAAAAGTTGCTGTTTAATTGCATCAAGAGCGTAACCGGATTTCAAGCTATTATAAACATAAGTAACTAAATCACTTCTTGGAGCCATACTATATACCTGTAAAACCTAATTTAAAAAGATATTGGAGGATTAATCCACTACAAAAAAGACCTTTATATTGAGCCTCAAAGTAAAAAACAACGTTATTAGAAAGATTTAAATATCCTTTATCCAAAGCTATAAGTATGAGCGCCTGGAAAAGATGGGTAGGAATCGCAACATTATCACTAGGTATTTCCTTAGGAACTCAACATCTCACCCAAAGTACTCGTGTAAATTACGAACAATTAACTCCTGCAGTAAAAGAAGCAGTAGATAAAGAAAGTAAAGCATTTGATAAAAAAATAGAGGAAATTGAAAAATTACTAGATCAAGAGAAATTTGATCAAGCATTAAAAGACATAAGAGAACTTTCTCAAAAATTAGATAACAATGAAATGCTAAAAAGAATTTCTCCAGATAATAAAAAAATAAAAATAGAATTACAATCGATAGAAAGAATATTAGTTTTAATCATGGAAGCAGACACAGGAATTGATTATAAAATGGACTTAATATTTAAATTTGCAAGAGCTCATCCTAACATTTTTTATAACATAGGACAAGATACTCAAAGTGAAGAAATTTTGAAAGAAAAATTCAGATATCTATACTCCATGCACCTTAGTCCTTGTATACAAGATTCATTAAGAATTGTATTTGGATTGAAACAAATTAATCCACAATTAGCAAATTCAATGATACTACTAATAAAAAGATTCGCAGTAAGATCTGACCAAAAAGTTTATCTTTTTGAAAAACCAGAAGGCGCGGTAAAAGTAGAAAATGTTGACGTCTATACTGGAACTTTTCACCATATAGTGAAAAGTAATTTAGAAGCATGCAAAAAATATGAATCTAAATAATAGCACTCTAGATTTATGAATTTTAAAAATACGAAATTTATAATAACTGAATTTAAATCCAATAAAATAAATTTTTAAAATAAGAGTGTAATTCAAAATAATTA
>CAZKZU010000036.1:0-16077 GCA_964557345.1 uncultured Methanosarcinales archaeon | reverse complement strand
TGGACCTTACTACATGATACAAAAAGGAGAATATGTTGTGTTCGACAAAGGAATAAGGCCAAGTAAAATTAAAATATATACTCCGAAATTAGAAGAAAAATTCGCATGCGAAGAAGTTAAGCCAAAAAACGGAATAGGATATCAACTGTAATTAATCAAAGAGGAACTAAAAATGAAAACTGACCAACAAAGTTTAGAAAAAAAACTAGAAGAACTTATCGCAGATGCAAGACAAAAATGGGAATTGGAAGACGAGGAAGTCTTTTGTTATCAAGTTAGTAATTGTAAAATTGAAGGATCACACGATTATTCAAACACAGAATTAACTGTTGTAAGAAAATGTAAAAATTTGCGAGATGAATTGGATCCTGAATTTGAAGAAGAAAATGAACAAAATGATAGTATAATTTCAATTTTTGAAAGTCAACTTAGAATCAATCCAGAGGAATACATAATTGTCGATTCTTCCCCCAATCCAGACAAAATGCAAGTATATTCGAAAGAATTAGAATTACAATTTTCATATGAAAGTAGATAATAACATAATTTCAAACAATTAAAATAATAAAATGAAATAAAACAAATTACTAAAAAATAAAAAAGGAGAACAACATGAAACAAAACCTACAACAAATTCTAGAAAACAAAAAAATTACTGAAGAAGTATTTCTATCTAGATTAACTAAAAATAAAAAAATTGAAGAAGTTCTTAATGCTTGTAGCATTCTTGAAATTGATGTAAAACAACCACTAATAGTTCAAGCAATTGATTCACACTATAGTTCAAATTGCTTCAACTCTAGATACGGAAATTACCGAACAAACTCTGTCTTAGATATAGATAAAATAAAAGAAACTGTAAAAAAAATTGGAGTCTTACCGTCAATGAAATGGTTAAGGGAACAAATCAAAAATTATCCTTGTGAACAAAGAAGTTATTTATCAACTAATGATAAAAAAGAAGAAACTATTAGATTTGAAACACTATTCAAGGAATATGATTTTGTTACAAAAGCTGATGAAGACACAAGAAATCAATTTGCTAAAGAAAATGAGAATGCAATAAATAGAACCGTAATTGAAATGTTTGATTCGTATAAATTTGATGATATAAAAAATTTAAATATTTTGTTTAAAATCAACCAAACATTAATTTCAGAAAGTAAAAAAACAATAACTCTTAATAAATTGCTAGGAGATGAAACAGTTCATTCTTGGCACAATAATTTAGATTTACTGCAAAGTTATGCAGAATGCTTTTCAACAAAAAATGAAGACGAAGCAATCCAAGCGTATGTAGCAAAATGCATTGAACAAAATAATTATAAAAATATAAGAGCAATATCTAAAATTCCAAAATATACTGAACCTCTTACAAAAATTACTAGTATTGCATATCATGAATTAGCACAAGAAGATCCAGTAAGTTTCGATAAATTAATACAAGCAACAAAAATAATTCCAGATCAAGCAGAAACGGCATTAGCATACGACGTTTGTGCAAATAAAGGAAACTTCGAATCGATGCAAAGCATAATTGAAAAAACTAATTTAGAACCCAATGAAAAAAATCTTGTTAATTTAACTGATGTACTTATAGAAGAAGAAAAATGGGAAACATTAACATCGTTTATCAAAAAACACACAATTCCAGAAGATAAAATCCAATTAGCATATCAAAAAATGATTAAAGCAGAAAAATATACTGCATTAAAAGATTTGTGTGCACTATCAAAAATAGAATTATCCAAAAAGACGTATAATTGTTTTACAACAAATATAGGAGGTTCAAAATGAAACTAAGTGAAATCGCACTAAAAGCATACGACTCAATTAAAATTGATCACGAAGGACAGCAACTTGAAATATCCTTAAAACCTTACAAAGGATCAACACTTGAGGAAATAAAAGAACAAATAGAAAATGATGGAAGAAAAATGGCTACATTTCAAGAACTAAGTTCTTTTGTTTGGGCAATCATCAATAATAAATATACTTCAACTAAAAATATTAGACTCGAAGACGTTTTCAATTTAAAACAACCCTATGAAGGAAAAGAAAGTCCTGGAAGTGATCAAAAATATTATTATACTAGTCAATATTTTATTGGACCAAATGTAGCAATACCTAATCCCGTTACACAAAAATTAGAATTACAAACAATAGAACAAGAAACACCTAAAATTAAAAAAAATAAAGAAACTAGCAGAGGAGACTATTATTGCAATACACTTTTACCGGAAAAATTATTACAGCAAATAGAATCACAAAAAGAAAATAAATCAGAAAAACTATGTAGTAATTGGTTTAGATTAGACGAAGGAAAAACATACATACCTATTATTGGAACATATGCAAGTAAATTTAATGAATGGAAACCAGAATACACCCATAACTATTGTGATGATTGGGGAAGAGATAGAAGCTCAAGTTGGGGAGGACCAGAAATGCATACCTCAGAAACTAAAATAAAAATTGAATTAGTTGAAAAAGATAATCAATTATACAACCCAAATGAAGAACAAATAATAAAAAAACAACTACAAGGACTAGCAATCATTGTAAAATAATATACGCTAATAAATCAAAAAAAATGCGAAATGGCAAATCAAGGATAAATCCCCCTTAAAAAACAATGCTGCATCATCAGAAAGCGTTACGGCGGATAATATTTATTCTTTTTCTATTTTTTTCGAATTTAAAGCATCAAACTTTATTAATACAATAATAAAACAAAAAGCATGATTAAAAAAAGTAAACAAAATAATCACACAAATAATCCTCACAAGAAAAACTTAATAACTATAATAATTCTAATAATTACAATTTTATTAATCTACTACGTTGAAAATCAAAATAGTTATTCTAATACAAATAATAAAAATAATTCAACTACAATTAATAAGAATGCAAATCTAAATTTAGTCATAGAAGAAAACATCACCTATTCAGTCTGGTTTTGTCCAAGAGATAATTGCAGAAACATCTTTGAGACTGCAATAAATAATACGCAAGAAAGTATTTACTGTGCAATTTATGAAATGGACCCAACTCTAAAAATAGACTTCGACAAACTAACTAAAAAAAATATAACTGTTGGAATTGTATTTGAAGCAGATAACACAGAAAAACAATTTGCTTCAAATTACACAAGATTTGATAAAAATTCAGCGTACATGCACAACAAATTTTGTGTAATAGACAATAATCTAATTATCACAGGTAGCACCAATCCAACAATTAATGATTTTGAATACAATAACAATAATTTAGTAGCAATCAGATCACCAACACTTGCAAAAAGATATACGGAAGAATATCTAAAAATAAGTGAAGGAATGCACGGCCTAAATAAAAACACTGGAGAAAATGGAATTAAAATAATATATAATTACGGCAAAAATAGCAACAACTCTATTTATGTTGAAAACTATTTTTGTCCACAAGAAAATTGTGCACAACATCTAATTGAAAAAATAAGAAGTGCAAACAAAACAATTAACTTCGCAACATTTTCTTTTACCGATAAACAAGTTGTAAACGAGCTCATTTTCGCAATAAAAAGAAATGTCTCTGTAACCGGAGTATTTGAAAAACGCATGGGAAATGAAACTAAATTACTATTAGAATATCAAGAAGCAAACGTTAGATTTGACCAAAATTCAAAAACAATGCATCACAAATTTTTTATTTTTGATGACGAGATTGTCTGGACTGGTAGCTATAATCCAACTGGAAATGGAAATACAAAAAACGATGAAAATGTTATTGTTATAAAAGATAAAACTATTGCGCAAAAATATCTTGAAGAAATGAAAGAAATATAATTTTCAAACACATTAAATAAATTTTATAAATACAAATAAATTAAAAAATTAGAAGTGCAAAACTACTTAATCAACTTCGGTAAATCAAATCCCATTTGAGTTAATTCAATCATACTAGGTTTTTGATAATTCTTACAAAATTCACTGACTTTAACTATTCCAGCATCATCCAATCCGGGAATGATAATCACAGGATATCTTACCCACCAATTTCCAATCTTTGAACTTCCAACTTTTTCATCAAAATGACCCATTACCGAATAGGGATGTCCAGCCTTAAAAGCAATATCCATATATGCAATTATATCAGGATTTTGTCTAGCTTTACGACAAATTTTTTCTGAATCAAAACCTCTATTTCTTGAATTGTCCCATCCTTCTTCAATTCCTTTTAATGCAGAAGAAATAACGGATTCTTTGTAACCAGTATTCCAATTAAGTAAAACTCGTCGTAGTTGAAAATCAATTCCAAAACCTACATTTTGATATTGCGTATTTTTATCGTCTCCTAAACAAACTTCTAAATCAGCCACTGGATGTACAGCAATATGCGATTGATCTTTATCTAACTTATACTGCATTCTTTTAGAATGTTCAGGTATATTTCTAGAATTCAACAAATCAACTAAATTATTTTGATCTAAACTAACTGTTGGAAATTGTTGATTAAACTGTCTTACAATTTCACTAGCCAAATAATCAGATTCGGTTTTCTCCATAGAAAAAAAGAAGATTTGGTTGCTTTTAAAGATTACTAATTGGTAAAATAAGAGTAAATTGAAGTTAATTTATATATTAAATAACACATCTGTTAATTTATTTAAAAATACATCTACTAACTAACATTAAATAAGAAATACTAATTTAAATAATAATGATAATAACAACAAAACATTAATTTAAATACTAATGAAATTACAATATAAACACAAATAAAAATTAAAAATATAATCAGTTAAATAATTATTAAATTATCTACCAATCATACTTGGAATCTTATATATAGGACACATTTGTATCGCTCTCATTGCAGCTTCACTTGATGCAATTGTTTCTAAAAGATCCAATTTTGCTTTACCAGACAATCGCGGATTTTCTAATAAACGCTTACTATCTGTTGCTACATCAAAAGCCAAATCTGCCCAAATTTTTGTTGGATGACCGCTATAAAAATATAACAGTAAATCATCTTTAGGAGGAGAAAGCATCATGCCAGGGTGGTTTTCTAACCAAACTTGAAATTTTTTTGATGCTAAATATTTAGCTGCATAATCAGGATTCTTCTCGACAGAAATAACCCCTGCTACTGTATTCCATGAATAATTCGTCATTTTATCAACCTTCGTAATAAATTACAACTCGTTTACACATGAAACAACTCCTATATAAAGGTATCTAATTGGTTACCGAGAAAAAGGGCATAAGAAAAGAACAATTTGAACTTAAGAAAAATGCAATGACTCAAACAAATTAACTTTGTATACGGAGTCTCCTTTTAATTGAAAATAAAAAACTGCAGGATGAATTCCAAAACCATCGGATTGTAAACTATAAGTTAAATTCTTTTTAAACTGAGATAGCCTTTTATTTAGGACTTTATCTTCTATCTTTCTATCTGACAATTTACTCGATACTGCGGAAATTTCTTCATTTAATTCTTTAACTAACTTTGATTTAAGTTCAAGAATTTTAGCATAACCTTCTTCCCTGTAAGGTTTATTAACTTTAATTAATTTAACAAATTCTAAATATGCAGATTCTCGCTTAGTAACACATTTTCGAAATTCATCAACTCTTTTTGCCATTAACTTATTTTTCTCCTCAATGATATCTCTTAATTCAGTATGACTTAATATTCCTTCTTCATCTCTTTTTCTAGCCATTTCTGCATATAAACTATCAATCTGTCTTTCATATCCAGTAATCGAAGCTTTAAGAGATTGCATTCTTCCTGCAACAACTCCAATATATTCTTCTGCCAACATCTTATGATAAGCAGGACTCATATCGACAGTAGTAGTATCTTTCAAAGTAGCCAAAGTATTTTCTAAATCCTCAAGTTTAGGAGATTTAGTAACAACTCCTTTATCAAAATTATAAGAAAATAACTCACGAGGAAATCCTACTGCATCAAAACCTTGAAGAGCAATAACACTAATTGGAAAAAAACCATATACTTTAATAGTATTCTTTATTTTTCTAATATCTTCGTGCATATCTACAACTGATATTTTTTCAACATCTAAACTACAAGGAGATTCAACTATTTTATCAAGCGTATTATCAATAACAGGAGAATCAGGAAAAATACGTAAACCCCCTTTAATACAGTTCTCATCAAAATAATTTCTCAAAGCAGATTCAAATCCACAAAGTGAAATACAAGAAGAACTATTCATATGAATATATGCACCATTATTAAAAACTACTTGCGAATCCACACTATTTTTTGAAATCAAATTTTTAAGATATGATGATTTAGAAACTAATGCCGCTAAATTAACAGCACTAAGTTGAGCAGAATTATATCCTGTTTCTATTTTTTTGTTTTTTATATCAAAGGGAATTATATCTAAAATGTCATCAGTTCTTTTCATAAATAAAAAGTCAGGGCGAGCAATATATTTAACATGACCTACTGAAACTTGACTAAAATCAAAAAGAACTTTTTCTGAAATTAAATCCACAGGAACGATAGTTCCACCAGTAATGGTTTGAGCACAATTAGAGTCCGCATAAATTGAAGGAACATCTTGAGGCTCACGAGTTAATATTGCACCACCATTTTGAGAAATAGGAACAACAAAATGATTCTTAGACATTAAAGACTGAATAACCTCTCTTTCATGACTATCAGCTTGCGTAAATGGCCCTAATATATCTGACATTTATACCCCTATTTTTTATAAAAATATTAAATTAATAACTATTATAATAATTATAAAAAAATATACTAATTTAACTATTTATAAAATCATTGAATTCCAAAGGAATAATCTTTAACCGCTTCACCAAACAGTTTAAAATTCTTTTTTGGAAGCACACAAGCAGCAGCAGATTTATGTCCACCACCGGATATTACAATATCACGAGCAACCATTTCCTTGAAAAAAGAACCTAAATTAACATTATTATTATCGCCTAAATTTAATCTTCCAGAAATTTTCATCAAATCATTGCTTAAATTACAGCTAGTAAATAAAAGACCATAATTACCAGGTAACATTCTATTAGAGCAAATTACTCCTCCATAAACTCCAGTCATCTTTGGCAAAGGCACTCTACCAGTACTTAAAAAATTAAGATCAAGATAATGAATCATAGGCGAAAGTTCTTTTAACGCATCTCCTGTAAAAATTTGTTTTTCAATTGAATTCATTCCATTAAAAATAGCGAAATGATAATCATCTACAATTTTTTTAATTTTTTGAAAATAAACCATCTGCGATAAGGAAGGCGCTTTTGAACCAAGATTTAATTCAATATCAATTGCTTCCATATAACAAGGGTCTTCCTCAAATTTAGATATAGCAGTCATAGTATTGGCTAATTCAGACAATGAAAGCCCTTTCATAAGCTCACTATTTTCAACTCTTAATAGATATTGAGGTTGAGCTAAAAGTTTTCTAAAATGATGTCTTTGTTTAGGGTCAGAAAAAGCGTATATATTATCAGCAAACAAAGCTTTTACGGCCTCTGGATTTTTAAGCATAGCTAAAGTCATTTCTGAATCAAGATGATTTGCACTTAAAATTTTTGCAGCTTTCTCAATTCTTTTTTCACTTAATTTATGATCATCCCAATAATCTTCGAATACATAAGAAAGTTTAGATTGCAACTTTTCAAAAGTCAATCCCTCACCACTAGATCCGCCTGAAACTGAAGCTCTTAATAAATTATCTAAATCGGTTAACGAATTAGGAGACAATCCTGAAATATATTGTTTATTTAAACCTAATTTACCACTATCATCTTCTGCAAAAATTAAACCAAACTTTGAAATTAAAGAATCTAAAGATGAATGAGATTTAATTCCATAACCATCAAATAAATTTCTTAATTTTCTTTGAGCAGGGATATTATATTTCAAATTAAATGGTATTGACGATTCAGCAAGAACTTTTTTAAGCGGTTTTGTATAATAACCATAAAAAGGAACATTTACTTTTTTTACAAAACCTTTTTCTTCAGCGTATTTGGAAAAGGGAGCATTTGCACCAGTAGTAACCTGTTGATCAGCAGCAGCACCAGCAAGTGCATAAATCATTAAATAATCTAAATTTGCGTCAATTTTTCGCATCTCATTTGGTGAAGCACCATCTACATGTTTTTGAACATCAGCATTCATTAATGCCATTGTTAATAAAGACAATAAAGATCCAGACAATTGACTCTCACCGTCAATTCCATATGCATGAGGATTTAGAACCATACCTCTTTGAGAAGTTGATTTTAAAGGATGATGATCTAAAACTATTGTTTCAGAACAAATTGCCTCACTTGGAACAGTTGGAATATCAGCGAAAATTCTAATTTTATTTAAACCATTTTTACCAGTCTCAAACTTATTTATTTCAGACATATTATAATCCATTAATCGTAAACTATTAATTTCAGCTAATGAACCAGAAAACCCAATAATCTTTTCTAAACCAAATTTCAATACAATTAAAGAACCAAACCCATCAGCATCAGCTTTATGAGTATATAAAAAAATATTACCCTCTTCAGAACCGTAAGCTAATCTTTTAGGTATTGAAGAACTAACATCTTTTGCATGTGCAAGAAGTTTAGAAAATCTTTCATCACGTTCACTTTCCAATATTTTAACTAAACCCCTCATTTTAGTACTATTTTGAAATAGTTACACCATTAAAATCATTTATTTATAAAGATTTACACGATTTTAAGTATAGTTTAGCATAGTTATCTGCAACTAATCCTAATAAGCAAAAAAAACACATCAAATTAAAAAAAGAATAACAGAAACGAAAGAAAAAAACAAATTAAGCTAAAAATACGAAAATCTTTCGAATGAATACTACAAAAATATAATAACTTAAAAAGAGCAATTATTTTCCTAACTCCACACAATGATAAATGATATAACTAATAATGCCAAAAAATATTTCTTAAGTAGGATTAATGATACTCAACCAGATACATATAAATTAATAGATCATATTACAGAGCTGGAAAAATGGGTTGAAATAATAACTAAAAGATATCCACAAACAAATAAAGAAATACTTCTTTTATCAGTATACTTACACGATACTGGACACTATCCTATTAACAGAGAAGTTGATCATGCAATTACAAGTGAAAAATTAACAAAAATATTTTTAGAGAATGAAAAATATGATTCTGATAAGACGTTAAATGTCTTACATTGTGTTCGAGCACACAGATGCAAAGACGTAATGCCTAACACTCTAGAAGCAAAAGCTATGGCATTTATTGACTCTGCAAGTCACATGACAGATAAAATGTATATTGATATGATTAAGAACGGAGATGGAGAAAAAGCATCCTCTAAATTAGAAAGAGATTATAGAGATCTCGCGATATTTCCGGAAATTCAAAGCGAAATGACTGATATTTATTCTGCATGGAAAATATTAATTGAAAATCTAATTAAACTACAGAAATAAGTTGGTAATAAAAGATTATCTAAAATAAATTACAATATAATTAATTCCGGAATACAAAACTTAACCTAATAACTTTTATTTCCTCCTAAAATATAACTTCACTAACAATAAGTTTATATATCAATAAATAATCACCTGATATGAAAATAACATGAATAATCCAACAGTTAAAAGAAAAAATGGAACTACATCTATAGAAGCGATAGTTGAGAATAAAGATGGAATTCATGCAAGACCCGCAGCCTTAATTTGCGGAGAAGCTAATAAATACGCACCAAGAATAATTACATTACAAGCAGCAAAGTCTAAACTTACATTTGAGTGCAATTCTATTTTAGGTATAATGACGGGCCTACCCTACTATAAAGATAAAGTTATTATATCTACAGAAGGAGAAGATGAAATTGCAGAAAAAGCATGTCTAGGAATATATAGAATAATCATGGCTACTGAAGAAGAATTAAGACTAATTCAAGCACAACAAAAAGAACTAAAACTCCAAGCAAGCTCCGATTATAAACCTCAGACTTCAGAGTATACTCCCTAAAAAATTTAACTTAAAAATACTAATTCAACTTAACTACTAATTATATCTTACTATTATAACAAATACAACATTAATAAAATTGATTCTAAAAATAAATATATTCACTAGTAACAAGTTTTATATAGATATGCCATATTATCTAAAATTACAAATAAAATAAAAATGAGTATAGACCAAGTTACTAAAATGAATGGCCATACAACTCTTGATGCAAAGGTCGGAGACACTTCTGGAATTCATGTAAGACCTACTCGTTTAATTTGCACAGAAACAAGTAGATATGCTCCAAGAAAAATAACTATACAAAAAAAAGGATTTGATCAAAAATATGATTGTTCACAAGCTATGCAAATACTTTCAGCAGACATTAGATATCCAAACGACGTCACAATTTCTGTAGAAGGAGAAGATGAACTTGCAGAAAATGCATGTCAAAATATAGCATACATTATCTCTCGAAGCTTATACGAAATAGAACAAATATTTAAAGAATACAGCCAAAAAAAATGAGAACATATTTTCTTAAAACTATTTTTATTTAAATACTAATCTAATTATACCGAGAATGAACTGCAGAAATTGTTTCTGCTAGTGGATGCATATCTACAAAAGTAAGCCTTGAGCCATAATGAGATTTTAATTTTCTAAGACTTGGAGGTAATAGTTCATTAAGAGTAGGATTTAGTTCCTTAAATTCGCCACGTTCCTTATACTCTTCAGTGCGTTCATAATTTATACGTGCATTTTTTAGATGGGGTAGACCATGACGAGTAAAATCAGCAAAAACAAATGATCTAGATTTAGAATCAAAGCAGTCGGACATTACTTCAAAACCAACTTCTATTTTTTTTTCTATACCATCAAGATGTCCATTTGCAACAACACCAAAAAAAGGCAATGTAACATTAGACACTAAATCGCCCATTGCACTAAAAACACAAACAGGTCGAGAATTAGTTTTTTTTGCATCATATGCACAAATTCTTAAAGCATCATTAATTTGAAAAACATAAGGAATATTAGTCAATTCAGCTAAATTACCATTTGCAAGAACTACTCCTGGAGCATTTTTTAGATGACACCTTACTGCAGCTTCAGCAATCCTTATTCCTAATTGCTCTCTTTTTTTATGATCAAATCTAAGTTCCTGAATAATTTGAGATTCTGTTACATCCAATAAAGCATCCTTATTAGTAATATAATCTACTCCCATAACTTAAATGATATTTTAGTTATTTATATAATAATTGATGCTCAAGTAGTTATTTCCTACTATATAAGAGTACTCTTGACAAATTTTAACAATAAGTAGCTCAAAAAATACAGAAAAACCCCTTAAAAAGAAGTGTTTTTATCCTAAAACACCTATTTACATTCGAGAAAAACTGTAAACAAAACAAATAATTCAAATAGTAACCTTTAAAAAGCACTCCAATTTCTGAAATAGTTATGGAGGATGACTTAAGTATGGAAGCAAGGCCATTAGACGCATTAAATCAAGCGAGAAATAAAAAGATAGTTGTTGAACTAAAGAACGGAAAGCAATATGTAGGTACTCTACGAGCTTTTGATATTCACATTAACATGGTATTAGGAGACGTTGAAGAAATCTCTGACGGAGAAGTCAAAAGAAAATTCAACGTTGTGTTCTTAAGAGGAGACACAATAACTTTAATTGCTCCAACTAATTAAATCTGTGAGGTAAAAAAATGAAAGGAACGCCATCAATGGGTCGAAGAAACAAGACTGGCACTCACATGTTATGTAGAAGATGCGGTAAAAGAGCTATGCATAAAAGCCACGGGGTTTGTGCTAGTTGTGGATTTGGAAAGACCGCGCATAAACGAAAGTTTACTTGGAACAAAAAAAATAAAGCTGATTAGTTAATCTAATTATTTTTCTTATCTTTTTTTATTTATTTTATTATTTTTAATCAACCTAACACATTCTAAAATTATTAAATACATTTAAAACGTTTAATTCACATAAAAAACAACATTTAGAAACAATAACTGGTAAAAATTAATATCTCTCTTCAATTAGCTCAATAAACATAGCTAAACTCCAAGCTTGGCTAAAACAACCATATCCAGATAGTTCTTTTGCAGAAGAAACTTCAGCTAAACTTCCAATAACGCCATTATGCAAACATTCTTCAGTACACGCAGAAATTATTTTATCTGCAGTAGCTAAATATTTCTCGCGATTTACTTTAAGTAAACATGTAGCAGCCATGCAATTTAAATAATACCAAGAATCTCCTCTATGATAACTTGCATTATTTTCTCCAGTATGTTCATTTACAAAAGCTGAATTTCGTTTATCAAGCGATGATAACCCGCCCCAATCCAACCAAAGACCTTCAAGAGCCTTATCAAAAATAATTTCCCATTGTTCTGCAGGAAGAAGTTCTGAATAAACATAATATGCAATAAAAACATTCGGCCTAATCAAATAACTTGCATTAGTTAATCCATTTCCAGTAGTTTCAGGATAAATAAAATCAACTAAATTATCATTAACATAAAAATGAACTAAAACTTTTGCACGAAGATCATCTTCCGCATTTTTATACTCCATTTTTCCAGTTAATAAATAAGCAACTGCAAGAGCTCGAAGTGCAAGAGCTTGTATTTCAATGCAATATCCCTCTCTTCCATTATCGTTAAAATCCGTATCCATCCAACTTTCATTTCGTCCGCTGTAAACAAGACCATTTCTAAAATTAGCAATAATATTATTTGCAACAGCTTCAACAAAAGAAAGAATAGACATCATTTCGTGCTCAGAATAAATTTCTAATTTCTTTTCTTTGGATTTTTCTAATAATTCACAAAATCTAAAAATCATCCATCCTCGCCCATCAGCACAAGGATTTCCTAAATTTGGATATATAGCAGGCAAATACTCTGCATATTTTTTATCAATTAAATATTTATTAAATAGAGTCTTTGCTTCTTCAAATTGACCATCCATAAGCAAATATTTAGAAGAAATCATCTCATCTCTAGTCCATATATGGAAAAACCAAGGATAACCTGCAGAGATTCCTTTATTAGAAATTAATTTCTCGAAAGAATAATGAGCTCCTTTGTATGCATCAATAATATCTTCTGAAGCTTTAATTCTTTTAAATTTCTTTTTAACATGCTCTCTTTGTTGTTTTTCAACTTCTTCAAAATTAGTAAATAGATCCGTTGCAGATTGAATTGCTTCCTCATCACTTTCTGCCATAGCTAAAGTAAAAAAATCAGTATTTAACTTTAAACCTTCAAATACATATCTAGTTCCATTAGAATTTCTAAAATTATCATAAGCATAATCTGATCTTGAAAACTTTTCTATTTTTTCAAAAAAAGAATTTGAATTTGCCTTATCAAAATTATTAAGAGTAACTTCCTTTTTTTTAATAATTATATCATTCAATTTTTGTTTTATTGCTACATAATACTTATATTTTACAGTATTTGCTTCTTCACGTTGATAATGGATAATAATACAATCTTTTTTCTCATAAATACTATAAATTCTTCCCCACTCACTAAAATCATTAATTTGTCTTATGTCAAAAACTAAATTAATATCTAACTTCTTAGATAAACAATAAGCTAGTGCATTTGAATTAGAAGACATTAAAATAAATTCTTTAAATGCGATTTCTTTGGAATTTTGTTTAGATTTATCTAAAACAATACTTCTATCATTAGTTAATTTGAATATATTATCTTTTGTTTTCAAAAGAGTTGAATTAGTTTCTATTTTTTCAATACACTTTACAAGCTCGTTACCTACTTCAAAAAAAAGTCCACAATATTTAGAATAAGGCTTTTCAGTCCAAAGATAGAAAGATCTCAAGTCAGAACTACTAAGCACATAACTATCTGGAATTCTAATCTTTCTCACCCTTTTAAACGTATATTGAACTTGTTTCTTAAAAAGGTTGCTATGAAAAAAGTTACTACTAAATAATACCTGCAATTAAATATAAATAACAATCATTATAAATTGAAATACAAATAATAAAAATAATGACAAAAAAACTATTAATATATTCTTTACTAATTATCATATTATTTAGCATAACTGGATGCATGAGCAGCAAAAATATAACTGAAGATACTACATTAGGAAGTTCAGCTTTTTCAGTAAGAGTTGATAATCAAACATATAATCAAATAAAAAATAAAGCAACTTTAGAAGTAACTAATTTAGGACCCGATAAAATTTACTTAAATCAAATTATTATAAATGGTAAAACATTAGACATTACCCTACCATTTGATTTTGCAACGTCAAAAATTGCAATAATTAATGCAAAAAGAACAATACGTTTTGAAGGAACAGTATTATTGACTTGTGAAAACGACAATGTAACTTCAAAATTAGTAAATCATGCTCCAACATATATTCAATTTCTTCTTACTGATGGAACAATTAAAAGATATTCATTTACAGGAAATTATAGCTGTAAAAATTAAATTCTAAACAATTAGAAAATAAATATTTAAAAAAAATAAAAAAACTAAGAAATTTACTTCTTAGCGCCAGCTGCTGGTTTAGCGCCTGCTGCGGGTTTAGCACCAGCTGCAGGTTTAGCTGCTTCTTTAACTTCAGGAGCAACTTCATTAACAATAGCCAATGGAATATGAAGATCAAGCATAGCTTTTCTAGTAGCTCTATTTTCAGTTCCTGCTGGTAATGTTGCAACAATAGCTTTCGCTTTTGCAAGCCAGTCATCGTGGTTAGCTTTAATACTTTCCTGTAATCTTTTCTTCTCTTCACTAAGAGCTTTAAGTTCTGCAGCAGAAAGTTCAGTTTTACCGCTTAAGATTTTATCTCTAAATGCACCAGCATTTATATCAGCAATTAAATCATGTGCTCTTTTACCTTCAACCATAATACCCATACTATTACAAGTTCCAAGAATTTCTTTCACTTTTTGGATTGCATCTTTTCCTAGTAAGGAATCAGATTTCATTTGTGAAACTTTGATAATTTGCTCGATTTTCAAATCAGCAACTAATTCTGTTTTTGGGTTACCTGAAGCTTTTTCAAGACCTGCTTCTTTTTTAATTAATCCTGAAGCTGGTGGTGTACCAATTGTAATTTCAAATGCTTTTGTATCACTATCAACTGTAATTTTTACTGGCACTTGCATACCTGCAAAAGATTTTGTTTTTTCGTTGATTTTAGCAATAACTAAACCAATATTTACTCCTAATGGACCCAATGCTGGACCTACTGGAGGTGCTGCTGTAGCTTTACCGCCACTTATTAGAACATCTACTACTTGTTTTCCCATTTTGATTCTCCCGTAATTTCTTACGTTGGATGCCTCCTTGCCTAAGCTTGAAAGCGACCTGTTAACTTTCAGTAAAAATTAAGGGATTTATAAAGATAACGTCTGCCATTCCAGCAACCGCATTCGAGCATCAAAAAAACAAAAGTATACTGCCTAACTATGAGCAAATCTAACTTATGACTTTGAGGAGCAACGACGAACGCATAGTGAGGAGTGTCGCGACCATATACAGGCGAATGCCGACAAAAAGAAGAAAAGCGAATTGGCAGTAATACTTTTGGAACTAGAAATAATAGTTAATCGATCTTAATCTTCACTCTCAATCCTTTAATTATATTTAATATGGATTCCTTATTTCGAATAATATAATCCTTAGTAACACTAAACCCTTCATACTTATACCTATTCCTAAAACCTCGTATTTGCTGAACAAGAATACGTTCTTTTTCAGATAACAATCCAACACTTTCAGCATCTTGAATAAGTTCAAAATGTGCACCATCGCCTTTGAATTTTATACCTTTAAGAATGAAATGTGCATCAAGAAGCATATGAATTATATCATATAAATCACTTAAACTAGGAGTTGGAAAATCTTCAAAAGGAATTCTATTAACTCTAAGAAATAACTCATCAGCCATTTTAACTAACGCTTTTGCTTTTTCTTTATCAGGAAAACTTTCTTCACGAACCATAGGCATCTAAATAGCCATACAAAACAATTCCGTTTAAAATATTATTCTTCAG
>CAZKZU010000035.1:0-17415 GCA_964557345.1 uncultured Methanosarcinales archaeon | reverse complement strand
AACATATTGCTACGTCTTTAATTTTTTAACACACATAAATATAATTTTAATAAATATGCTTTAATCAATATTTAGTTAAAAGCTAAAGAAAAATTATATTTACTTTTATTAGAACTTGTAGTGAAATGAGTTACTACATTCCTAATAGTCTGCGAATAATTAAAATTCGAAAAATTCGCTATTTTACAAAATCAGTTACCAAAAGATAACATAGAAGTAGTAAAACATTTACCTACGATGTTGGTAGATCAACACTAATTAAGTTTAATTTAAGAGTTCAAATAAAAAGTCTCCCTATGTACATTTGTTCTACTACAGTTATAAGATTATTTAATATATACTATTTGAAACAAAACTTAATATTAAACAACCAAGGCGTTATGTAGCAAAACAATCCACTACAAATTAAGAAACTAGAATTGAGGGAATTGGATTAGTAGTATTATGTTTAACTACAAATACCCCTATCTAAATAATGACCCAGATAATTAAAAAATTTGTTCTGACTTAGGAATAGTTGGATTAAGTACTACTTCAGTTTTTCTTAATGCCACGCTAATCATTACAGCAGTCTCTAAAGAAATTAAAGAATTAAATTTAATGTTTTCAAAACTTCTTCCTATATTACTCGGTGCTGATTCAACAAACATCCTAAATAATACTTGATATGCAGGACTAATTCTGTTTTTTTCTATTTCCAAAGAAGGATTTTTCAAATTACAAAAAGGTGCAAAATATTTCATCGCATGTTTTACAGATTTAAGATATCGCTCATCATATTCGATTGAATATTGCGCTGAAATTTTTACTAGACTATCTAATGCAGCAGGTTGTAAAGAAGATTCAACTAAGGCACTCATTTTTTTTGCATAATTATAACTGCTACTAATAGAATCCAATAATTGATCAAGTTTCATATCTTCTAAATCAGACATATCTTCTTCATGTGCTGCTTTTGCAGCAATAATGTGTCGGTTATCCCAATCATTAGCACTTAACCAATGCTCATCTGGACAATTATACTCTTCATTCATAAAATAACACCAATTTGAATCCCACTGAGGAGTAGTGACCTATTTATAAATATAACGTAACTAAAGAATATGAAAAAAGAAACATTCTTTTTTATTGTTGATACGTAGAACTTGCTATAGCTTCAAGATATTTGTCTTTTGTTGTTGGACTAACATAAGCACCAATATCTCCGGTTCTCTTTGCAATCTGATCCATAAATCCAAAAGACTTATTCACTAATAGTACAGCTTTTCCATAAGTAGTCCATTTATCTTCCCAAGCTGTTACAGTTTCTTTTAATTCAGTTTCTTCTTCAAAAGGTAAAACTATTAGTGGTCGAGTTATAACATAATACGGGGCCATTTTATTTTTACAAACTTTATCAATTTGAGTTCTATAATCAATTGAAACAAGCTTTCCAAGCATTAAAACAGGATTTTTTTTAAAAGCAACTTTAGCACTAATGCCAGCTTCTGTTTCAGAATTTAAGGCACTATTTTTGTCAAGTGCATCATTCAATGCAGAAACAAGCCCTATATCAGATTTAATTTTAGAAATCATTGCATTAGAAGAATATCCTCTACACATATGTCGCCATAAAAAGTACGCTGAATTAGGGATAATGTCTATTGGATTTAAACTTGATCTGTATTCTAAATCTTGAACATTAAGAAGTCTTCTTGCCATAACTTCAAAATCAAATAATTGTGTTAATTTAACCCATTTAGAAGGCTCATTGAAAGCTTGATAAGATGTATATGGGTGATCAGGATCATACTCTAAAAAATCAACAGGTGCATAATGCTGCATAAAATCTGATCTTTTTGGCAATTTAACTGAAGCTCCTTTAGGAAGAGTTATGCTTTCTCCAACAGGCATCGCACTTTTTGCTGCATCCAAAGAAATTTTTCCTTTTATAGGCGTCAAATCATTTAATTTTAAGTTTAATTTACTAACTAAAACATCTCTAATATCAATATTATTTTGTTGTTCATTCATATATTATACACCAACACCGAAAGAAAAAAAACTTCTTTTATAAATTTTACTATTGATAAGTAGTTTAAGCATATAAAAACACGTAATGCACAAAAACAATATAAATCCAACAGCATAAAGTACTTACAATATGAAAACAAGTGCAGAAAAAATTCTTCAACTAAAAGATGAATCTATCAAAAAAAGATTTAGAATTATTAAACGAATAAATAAGAGTTCTCCGACGGCACACTATGGTGCAATATATAGGACATTTAGAGTAAAAGATGGAAAATACCCCATTTGTGAAAATATTGTTGTATTTTCAAATAAATTAAGAGATCCAACAGATCTTCAAAAAGTAATGGAAGATTGCATGGTTTGGGGTAGAAATCATGGCGAAACTCATCTTGCAATTGCAGTTAAACCCATGATTGAAGAATTTTTTAAAAGAAAAAATATTAGAGACAGCATCAAACAAAAAAATTATGATGAATTTATGAATAGAATTGGCTTAAAAGCAGCAGGAATTAAAACAGACTCAGTAATCCCTAATACAGTTACTTCTGAGGTCAAAAAATCATGAATAAAATTATACTTACTGATGCAGAACCAAATTTTGATGCGAATTCTGAAGACTTAGCAAAAATTGTTACATCTCGTCTAGGCCTTTTACCAAGAAAAGTTGGTTCTAACGAAAAAATGCATAAAATTCTAATTGAATTATATGAAAGAACGAAAACTGCTACACGAGAAAAAAAGCCTGAAAAAGCAGTAATGACTGTTGAGGAAATGGCAGCATATGCAGGAATATCTAAACAAACTATGTATGAATATTTAGAAAGATGGTTAGTTGTCGATTTTCTTGTAAAAATAAGCTTTATTGGAGCTGATTCAAAAGTAATTAAAGGTTATAAATTAAATGGCACTAATTTAGAAGAAGCATTTGCAAAAGTAAAAAGTGTAGTTGAAAATAACTTAAGCTCAACTGAAAAACACCTCTCTAACTTACAGAAAATGCTTAAAAATGAAAAAATAAGGGCGAGTATGTCAAAAGACATCGAAAAAGAAACTAGTGAAATAAGCCCAAAAAACGTGCCTCCAGAAAAAACTATTTCAGATCCTAAATCTAAATAAAAAAATAAAAGTGCTATAAGTTCTAACTTACATAATTATGCATATTTTTATCTTTTTCATCTACAGCTTTTTGAGATTGATCAACAATAGTTTTCACTTTCTCCTCAAATAACTTAGCTTGCTCATAAAGAGGCGCATAATCCACTTTCAATCCTAAGTATTTGTCAAGTCCTTTAATTACTTCCGCAGCAGCGTTACTATCTGGTAAAGTGCTAGCAGTCATTGAAAAAAAAGCAGTTATATTACATGGCAATACATCTAAAAATAAAGCGGCACTAACTCCCATAATTATTCCTTCATTTAATAATTTAAAATTTAGTTTTTTTAATTTCTCTTGACCTTCAACATTACGCGAAAAAGCATAAATTTCTTTTTCAGTAGCTTGTTCTTGGGAAGTAACTCCTTCTATTGCAATTATTTCTTTAGCTTCTAATTTTTCAGCTAATGTTTTTACAAGCTCTGCAAATTCCCATTCATGACTTGTGCCTTTAGTTAAAAAATTTAAAACAACAATATTGTTTTCTTTATCATAATAAATTCCTGCAGGAGCTACAATTTTACCTTCGTGCACAGCAACAACAGGCATCATCTCAGAAATTTTAACGTTTCCTATAGACGTCATTTTCAAATGTTGAATTAAAAATTCAGTGGAAATGCTTCCGACCATACCAAAGCCAGGAAATCCTTGTATGATTGTTACTCCTTTAGGAGTTTCATTAAGTTGTATATCAATTGTCATAATAAAAACTACGAGTACATGCGTTTATAAATTTTTTTAAGATAATTTAGCTACAAAATAATATCAGGGTTCATAAAGAAATTATACTTTAACCTGTTTTAACACATTTTCCGCAATCTTCTGTCCAAGAATTGGAATTAATTCCACAAGCGATTTTTGTTTAAGATCTCCTATATCTTTGACTCCATTGTTATATAATTTTCGTGCCCTTACTCGACCTATTCCTTCAAGTTGCAATAATGCCAACAGTTCTTCTTTAACCCCATATTTTAGTCGTATTTGAAGTTTAACTAAGTCTTTTACAATGTAAAAATAGCCTTTTGCTTTAGCTATATCAATAGCACACCTCATTAGCCAATCTGAAATATCTAATTTTTGCCTAGTTTCTCCTGGTCGAATATCAAACTTTTCTAATAAACTTTCTTCATCAACTTCAGAAATCCAATTATTAAAATAAACTGCTGTTTTAATTGAATTTAGATAATCGTCAAACTCATATTCGTCAGGAACATTTGAAATAAATAAATCTTCCTTTTCAGTATAAATTCCATAATATAAGTCATTTTCTTTAGATTTAACTCTTAATTGTGGCCTCATTTCAAGAGTATTAGATATTGCTTGTAAAAGCACTAACGTTTTGTCCTCTGAAGTATATTTGGGGAATTCTTTTTCCGCTTTTTCTAGACATTTAATAAATTGGTTTCCCGTATAGGGATCTAAATATAACTCACTTATTCTTTTTCCTATAGGAGTTGCACTTAAATGAATTTCATGTCTTGAATTTATTTTATTAGCATCCTCAAATAAACTAGCAGCCGATATTTTCAAACTACTATTTTTGCTAGTACCATCTTTGAAATCATTTTTGACTATAAATCCATAATCACAAAGAATCATAGTAACTTTGTTAATAATTGTTTCAATTTTATCTAAATCTCCAAATTGCATTGCATAAAACGTTTGTGAGAAAAAATCAACTAATTCTTCTTGTGTTTTTACAAATCCAGATGCAACTAATGATAAAACATGACATCGCAGTACTGGCTCAACTGCTAACTTAGATTGAATATTTTCAACATCCCCATAAATATAATTATCAACAATAATTGCTTTTTCATTTTCACTGGCAGCAATTGTAAGAGCTTCTCCGAAATCCTCTTTACCAGGCCTTCCTGCACGTCCTGCCATTTGTTCAAACTCGAGAACGGGAATGAATTGCATACCCCAATTTCCAGAAAATCGTTTCAAATCTTTAACTACTGATCTAAAAGCAGGTAAATCAACACCAGCAGCTAAAGTAGGAGTAGCGCAAATAATTTTAATAAATCCATTTCTAAATCCATCTTCTATGATGTTTTTTTGTTCCGATGTTAAACCGGCATGATGGAAAGCAACACCGTATCGAAGACAATCTGCATCTCTTTTACATTGCTTGGTCGGTTGAGGTAATACTCCCTCAAACTCATCAGCAATTTTTTTAAAAATAACTTCATTCTCAATATTAGCACTATTATTACTCAAAACGTGATCTCTAAATCTCTTGGATTTAGCAATATCTTCAGCTTGTTTTTCAGCCCCTTTTTTGGAATTACAAAAAACTAAAGCTTGCTTTTTTTTCTCAACTGTATCGATTGCTATTTCAATTACTGGATCCACAATAGTAAAATAAGGGTTATGTTTAAAACTATTTCGTGTACATTTGACCAGTGGACTATCACAAATTTTATAAGCTTAGAATTTACATATATTAACTATGGAAGACATCTATTGGAAGGTAGGAAGCATAGCACTAGGCTTAATTATAGTTAAAATTCTTTTAAGTAGACTAAATAGTCCTGTAAAGAAAAAAGAAGACTCATTAGTAACTGAATACATTGATATCCTAAATAATCCAGAATATAAAGTAAAAGGTAAAAGTACATGAAATGTCCTTTCTGTCAATCCACTGAATTTAAAGTAGTAGATAAACGAGCAACACCGTTAGGTGACGCTATTAGAAGACGAAGAGAATGTCTTAAATGTGAAAAAAGATTTACTACATATGAAAGAATTGAAGAAGTTCCATTAGTAGTTATTAAAAAAAGCGGAGATCGCTGTGCGTTTGATAGAGATAAATTAAGAAAAGGTATTCTTAGAGCTTGTGAAAAAAGACCTGTTTCGGTAGAACAAGTAGAAGAAGTAGTAAGCAGAATTGAATCAAAACTACGAGGTAAAGGAGAATCTGAAATATCAACAGTAAAAATAGGAGAAGAAGTAATGCGAGAACTAAAAAAATTAGATAAAATTGCATATATTAGATTTGCATCTGTATATAGAGCCTTTGATGATGTAGAAGATTTCAAAGATGAAATAAGTAAGTTATAATCTGAAAATAAATATTCTTTTAAACTTAAGATTTCACTTTTCTTGTTATTCAATGATTTCAACTTAATCAAAAACCTAAACTTTATTAATTTCAAAATATAATCCATTTATATGAAAGCATATTTAGCAATAAAATTTCACGAAAATGCTGCAAATAAAAAACTCATTCTTGATATTTCAACAGCACTAAAATTCACAGGTATCAACGTTACAAATATGCATCGGGATTATGAAAAATGGGGAAAAGTCAAATATTCTCCCGATAAATTAATGAAACTTACCTTTAAAGAAATAGATAACTCTGACTGCCTAATAGTAGAATTTTCTGAAAAAGGAGTCGGATTGGGTATTGAGGCAGGGTATGCTTTTGCTAAAAAAATCCCTATAATTGTTATTGCAAAAAAGGGGTCTGATATTTCAAGTACCCTTAAGGGAATTACAAAAAAGATTATTTATTACAAAAACCCCTCTGAGTTAACCAAAATCAAACTTACTTTACAAGAACTATAACATTAACTCGACCATGTTTAATTTTAGTAACTTTCTTATCCTTTTCAAGCGCAGAAATCAATTCTGAAACTTTTGCCTCTGATAAAGACATTTTTTTTCTAATTTCTTTTTGAGTAATCTCTTCTTCTTTTTCAGAAATGAATTTAATTATCTTTTCTTTTAAAACTTCATCACTTGACTTTAAACTAATGCTGACTTCTTTATGTTTTTCAGGCTCATTTTCCTCTGAATGAACGTGCTCATAGTTAACTTCATAAGATACATTTTCGTCAGATTCTTTATCAACATTATTATATTTGAGCTCTGTGGAATTATTATTTGTATCATGCGAATTTTTTTTCTTTTCTCTTTTTTTCTCTTTTTTATTTTGACGTCTAATCGCTAAAACTATAATTAATAGCACCACAACGACAAGTGCGATTAGTAGCATACTAACTGAAAATAATGCGACAGGAAATTTTGGTGTTTGAACTGGGTCGACTGTAGTAAAATTTAGATCTTCTGATGCAAATAAATCTACGTTGTAATCTCCTCCTGAGGAAATAACAACGTCTTCAGATCCGATTAATTTAGTCAAACTATCTCTGGTATAATAAACTTTTAAGGTATAGTTTCCATTTTCTAAGGAAAAAGAATACCCTCCATACTGAGAAATATGTCTTTGTAAGGGTAATGAATTAACTTCAACAACTACTCCACTAATAGGATTAGCATTTTTATCATAAATAGTCCCATGAATTGTTGCACCATATGCAAAAGAAGAAAATATTAATATGAGTAGAACTGAAATAAGAATTAGTAATTTTTTACTCCCCTTCATGTACTTGTAGGGTGTTTGCTTATATATAAAGCTTACGTTGAAAATATCCTTTCAAATGAGTTCCAAAATAAACAAAGAGTTCTAAATAAGCCCAGAATCAGAAAAAAGAGTTTAAAGAAGGATTAAATTACTTAAATGAGGTTTGTGAAGTTTAAAGATAAGAATAACATAAGAATATTTATAAATACCACGACTAATGATAATAGTAATTTCAGTGAAAGCTGAAACATATAGGCTAATATTGATTGGTTTTTTCTTTTTTTTTGATTTTCTAATTTAAATTTTTAATACTAAAATAGTAAGTTACATTAAATATATTTATTCTAAATTATACGAAAAACAAAAGTACTTGACTAATGATACTTTAACAAAACTTAAAAACTAGCACAATTACTTTTGTAATATGAGAGAAATAATTTATTATTCTAAAAATGCACCTACTTCTGGAAATTTTGATCAAAATCTTATGAAGGCAGGAAGATTAGATATTGCAATACACACAATAATTGCTGCATTCTTTTTAAGTAATAAAATGAGGCAAGACGTAAAGATGCATCTTGTTTTTGATGGTGCTCCTGATCCAACTAAACATATAGAAATGATGCCAAAACCAGATGCTGAAGTTCAACTTAGTAAAAAAGATGTTGCGGGTCTTATCAAACGGCTACTATACAAATATAAAAAAGGCGAAAAAAAAGAAGTCGATCCTGGTTATTGGATTGAAAAAAAAAGATTAGACTTAGTACTTGAAGAATTAGAAAAAGAAGGCAAGCAAATTTGGATTCTTGATAAAGGCGGAATTGCGCTTAGAAAAGCAGATATTTCTGATAACGCAGTCTTTCTATTAGGAGACCAAGAAGGACTTGATAGAAAGGATCTAAAACAGTTTAAGAAGAAATATAACACTATATCAGTTGGAAATGAAAGCTATTTCGCATCTCAAGTAGTAGTAATACTTCAAAATGAGTTAGATTTAAGAGAAGAAGCAAAAAATCCGGCGCCTATTGCTAATTCTAATGAAAATAGTCAAGATGAAGAAAACATCTAAATTATCCTTACAAATTAAAGCATGATTTAAAATTTCTATATTTCAGGCTAATATGAAACCCTCATAGTCTGCATCTTTACCGCAGTACAATTCATGACGACAGCATGTTCGTTATGGGGGAAGGTTGCAAAGTCACGTCTTGCAACCAACGAACGTTAGTGAGATTGCCCCCTACGGGGAAATAGAACTGTCAAAACCAAAGGTTTTGAGCATAGTCGGAATTCCATAATTCTGCGAACTAAATCTATTATTTCAAAGCTGAGAAGAATTCCGATATTTCGAGTACGAACAGCGAATCACGAGGACGGATGCAGACTAAATAGAGAAGAGTTTCATATTAGCTTATATTTCAATAAAACTTATATAGTAGTTTATCCAGTAATTATTTATCAAAATATATTTTAAATTAACTATAAAAAAGAGGGAACGATGAACGAATACAATACAAACAGCAATTATCTTCTAGAACAAAAACAACCTGTGCCTAGATATATTCCAACAGTTGGATTAGTCGCAACACTATGCCTTGGAACTATTTTAAACACATACGCAACAGGCGATGGAAGCAATGAACCAGGATTTGTAGCACCTCCTAAAGACCGAGCACTACCTTCTGCACCTCCAAGGACTATTTCATCAGCAGAAAACACTGATCCTTGCTGCTGTTGCCCTGTAACTCCTCAAGCAAGAAGTGAAGCAAAAAGGCCTCCTCAGCCGCCATCCTTAATTACAAAATTAAAAGACTAACCCTTTTTTTATTTTTTATTATCATTTTAGAAATAGATTTTCTCGAATACATTTAAATGACCGACTAAATTTATAAAATCCCTTTTTAATAAAACTTATATTATTTGAAAATCTGGACACCGATTTACTATATTAATCTAATTAATCATAGCTAAATATCCTTTTATCAGGCATAAATAGGAACATTTATATATTAATACCAGATATAATAGCACAGGGGGTTTAAAATGGTATTATTATTCGATATATTTAATTTGCCAGAGGATATTTACGAGGTTATTTTTGCAACACCTCAACAAGTAATTGTAGGTCGTCTTCTTATAGTATTTATAAAAGAAAATGGTGGAGAAATAACAAAAACTCAAATGTCTGTTTTTGCAACTCAACTTCATGAAGGAAAATTAGTAACTAAACTTCATACTCCTCCTTATAATGGAAAAACTGTTGAACTTTCATATAACAAAAGACAGTTCTATGATAGGATTTTAACACCAATGAAAAGTATGGGGTTAATTAATTATGATCTCTATAAAAAAACATATAGCATTTCAACTAAATTTAAAAAAGCACTTCTAGAAATCAGTATGATGTGGTCTAAAGAAGTAGAATCAGGTAACTTAAAAATACAACCTTAAGATTTACCTTAAATTCAAGCAAAGCTATAAAAATAGATGTTATTTCAACTAAACTATTCATAAGAATAATTTGAAAAATATTTAAGTTTTATACATTAATACTCAAAATGGAAAATACAGAACAACAAATTGACAATGCCTCTGAACCTAAAAAAACAGATTTCGCTGCTATAGAAAAAAAATGGCAAGAAAAATGGGCTAAAGATAAAGTATTTGCTGTTGATAATGAGTTAAATAAACCAAAAGAATATGTTCTAGAAATGTTCCCATACCCATCTGGCGCAGGACTTCATATGGGTCATGCATTAAACTATACAATTGGAGATGCATATGCAAGATTTAAAAGAATGAATGGTTTTAATGTTCTTTATCCAATGGGTTATGATGCATTCGGACTTCCTGCAGAAAATGCGGCAATAAAAGCAGGCGAACATCCAAAATCTTATACTGAAAAATCTATTGCAAACTTCATTTTACAACAAAAAGCTCTAGGATTAAGTTATGATTGGGACAAAAAAGTAATTACTTGTACTCCTGAATACTATAAATGGAACCAATGGTTCTTTCTAAAATTTTATGAAAAAGGATTAGTCTACAGAAAAAAGTCTGCAGTTAATTGGTGTCCTAAATGTAATACTGTTCTTGCAAACGAACAAGTACACGACGGAAAATGTTGGAGACATGAAGATACTTCTGTAGAAGTTAAACATCTTGCACAATGGTTTATTCAAACAACTAAATATGCAGAAGAATTACTAGAAAATATTCCTGCTTTACAATGGCCAGATAGAATTAAAACAATGCAAGAAAATTGGATTGGAAAAAGTTTCGGTACTGAAATAAACTTTGAAATAAACAATGAAATGTGGCCTGTATTTACAACTAGACCTGATACTATTTACGGAATAACATTTATGGTAGTTTCTGCTCAGCATCCTAAATTAAATGAACTTGTAACACCAGAGCAAAAAGAGGAAGTTGAATTATTCTTTAAAAAAGTAAAATCAACAACTATGAAAAATGCAACTGATGAAGAATTAGAATTATTAGAAAAAGAAGGGGCATTCACAGGAAGTTATGCAATTCATCCTATTACTAAAGAAAAAATTCCCGTATACACTGGAAACTTTGTAGTTGCAGATTATGGCGGGGGAATGGTTATGGCAGTTCCTGCACACGATCAAAGAGACTTTCAATTTGCTAAAAAATATAATATTCCTATAAAATTAGTAATAAAACCAGATAGTTATGAAATCAACATAGAAAAAATGTCAAGAGCCTATACTGATGAAGGGATTTTAGTAAATTCTGCTGATTTTAGTGGACTTACTAACGCACTTGCAAAAGATGACATAACTGAGTATTTAAAAAAATTAAATGTTGGAAAAAAAGTAACTCAATTTAAACTTCGAGATTGGCTAGTTTCAAGACAAAGATATTGGGGAACTCCAATACCAATGATTTACTGTGATAAATGCGGAATTCTTCCAGTTCCTGAAAAAGATTTACCAGTAATTTTACCTGATAAAGTAACTTTTGGACAAGGAAATCCACTTGCAACAAATGAAGAGTTTGTAAATGTCAAATGTCCACATTGCCATGATCCTGCAAAAAGAGAAACTGATACTATGGATACATTCTTTGATTCCTCTTGGTATTACTTAAGATATCCAGATAATAAAAATTCAACAGTCGCATTTGATACACAAAAGATACAATATTGGATGCCAGTAAATCAATATATTGGCGGTGCAGAACATGCATGCATGCATTTAATTTATGCAAGATTTTTCACAAAAGCTCTTCGAGATATGGGCTTATTAAAAATCGATGAACCATTTACAAAATTGTTTAATCAAGGAATGTTGCATGGAAGCGATGGAAATAAAATGTCCAAAAGTTTAGGGAATGTTGTTAATCCACTTGAAATGATAGATAAATGTAGTGCAGACTCACTTAGATTTAATTTAATGTCTTTAGCATCACCTGATAAAGATAGTGTTTGGAATGATAGAGGAATGGATTCCACTCACAAATTTGTAACAAGAATATATTTATATTTAAAAAATGTTAAAATAGGGAAATCATCAGCTAAAATAGAAAGTAAACTTCATAAAACTATTAAAGAATATACTCAAGATATAGAAAACTTCAAATACAATCTTGGATTAATTAAACTAAGAGCACTATTAGAAGATTTTGAAAAAGAAGAAGAATTATCAAAAGAAACAGTTCTTACGTTCATTAAATTACTTCATCCATTCTGTCCACATATGACTGAAGAATTATGGGAATTATATGATGAAAATAAAGAACATGGATATTTATCATTAGCAAAGTGGCCTATATTTGATGAAAGTAAAATTGATCTTAAGGCAGAAGCAGTAGAAAAATATGTCGAAGACAGCGTAGCAGACATTAAATCACTTATGACTTTAATTAAATTAGAAAAAGCAAATCAAATCAAATTAATTGTCTCTCCTATATGGAAATATGAAGTATATTCAATTATAAAAGAATCACTTAAAGAAACAAGAAACCCAGGAGATATACTTAAAAAAATAATGTCAACTGACCTTAAAAAACACGGTCAAGATATAACTAAAATGGTTCCAAATTTAATTAAAGATACAAGCAAAATTCCAGAAACAATTTTAGATCAAAATATCGAATATGATGCTTTAATGAATAAACTTAAATTAGTTAGTGAGATATTTAATGCAGAAATTATTGTAGAGAAAGCTGAATTAAGTGTTGATGCAAAAGCTAAAAATGCAAGTCCAGGAAAACCAGCTATATTAATTCAATAAAAAATACTTAAGAACATCAATCGCTAAATCTTAGTTAAGTTTAATAAAAATTAGTTCTCTTTCTTTCGAGGTTGAACTTGAATATTAACATCAGCAATATTAGGCATTCTTTTCATCAAGTCAGTTCTAATTTTATTAGAGTCTTTATTTGCTTGTTCAACAGTAATGTTACCATTCGTTTCACGATGAAAATCAATAAATATCTTACTTCCCGCTCTCCTAGCTCTAAGTTTATGATATTCAACTCCTAACGCAGTAAGATTCATTTTTAATTCAAGCATTACTTCATCAGCAGGAGATCTATCCATGAAAACATGATATGATTCCATAATTAGTTTAAATGAAATATAAAGCATAATTATTGCAACAATAACTGCAGCAATTATATCTGCAATAGAAACCCCAAATTTCACAAATAATAGTCCAACTAATACAGAAATTGAACTTAATACATCAGTCGTAAAATGTGCAGAATCTGCTTCAAGAGCAAAACTTCCTCCATGAGCGTGTGCCATTTTATCTAAATATTTTGCTGTAAAATAAGTTACCGGAATGGAAATGATCATTAAAACTATTCCCACAATTGAATTTTCTACGGGAGAGGGCGATTTAAATTTATCATATGCATGGTGTAAAACAAAACATGCTGTAATTGTAATTAATACCGCTTGTAATAAAGAGGAGAAATTTTCAAATTTATCATGGCCATACATATGACATTCGTCATTTGGTTTAGAGGCTTGCTTAATTCCAATATATGCCAATACGGAAGAAATAAGATCAAATAATGAATGAGCACATTCAGCCATTAATGCAACACTTTTTGTTAATATTGCTGCAATAATTTTTGTTATAAGTAATCCAATATTAACTCCAATAGAAACACTTGCTGCTTTTAATTTTGAAGTCATTCTCATGACAATCAAAGTTACTTGCTTAAAAAGATAACTCTTTTTTAATCGTATTTTTTTGCAATAGTATAATATTTTAAAAATAATAAATTAAAAGTATATTACTAATTATAAAAAATGAAAATGCAGATAATCAAAAATACTATATTACAAAGCATGAAATGATTCTCATTAAATTTTCCTTTAAATTGAAAAATATTCTTTTTTGGAATTATAAAACCAACGTTAAATAGTTTTTTAGAAAAAGGTGCAAACAAATATACTTTATGATAAGTTAAATAATCAAGAAGTATATGAGAAACAAGCGGAATTAAAACTAATAAGAGAAATACAAAACTATTAAAGATTAAAGACAATATAAATCCAAAAGGAATTGCAAAGAGCAATATTCCAAAAGGTTCTTGAAGAAAAGTGCGCAATATTCCTTTCTGATGAAATATTTTATCTCTAATAATAAAATCAAAATCTATTACTAGTCCGAATATAATTGCAAAAGTAATTATTGTGTTTATTAAAACTTTGTCATAAAGAAAAATAATCATTAAACTTAATGAAAAAATTAAATGATTAATCCAATTCATTTTATTGCATCTCTCGCAAATTAATTGTATTAATTCTAGACGCTAAATCTATTGCGGCACCGGAAAAATAAGCGTAAGGAAATATAATTTTATCGTTGAGATGTTCATAGCCAGTAACAAATAACTCATTTCGATTTAATTGCACTCCTTTAACAAATTCAAAATATCCTTCTCTTAGTTCAAAAGTATTAATAATATTAGATATGTCCGAAAATTTTAAAAAATTACCTCTGGATTGATATAATTCGAAATTTCTAACTGAAAAATTATTTTCAAAGTCTAAATTACAAATCCCTGATTGACTTAAATCTCTATGATTACAAATATCTTTGGAATGAAGAGTTTCACAAAACATATTTCCTTTTCCATCAGATAAAACACTTCCTACAAATCCATCTCCAGAATTTACAATTTGTGTTGTCACCAAATACGAATAATGCTCTAACGAAGATTTATTTTTCAACAGCCACTGCTCAACAGGCGAAAAATCATTAACTCCTATCATATAATTTTTTTTTAAACCTTTTGCATGTCCAGAAGAAGTCGGATCATAAATAAACAAACACGGCGCATTTTTCTCAATAAATCTTTTAAGTAAATTCCCTTTTGTTTCTATGTTTTCAGAATTAATATTAGATATTGTTTTCCATTTAACAGTATTAAGCCCCATATTTTGAATTAAAGAATAAGTATCTGTTACACAATTAGGTATTTTAGCAACATCGCCAGTTAAAGAACCAACCGCACTTTGCCAAGAATACCAATTTGCCATCATATAACAAGAAAAGCATTTTTTTATAAAGATTATTATATTTCATCAATCAAAAGAAACTAAAGTTTATGCTGCTTTAGTTATTTCAGCTAAAATTATGGGCCCGTATTTATCATCAACGACCTTAATAGACGATATTGCATCAATTAAAATTTGTGCTAAATTCTGCCAATTTGGAGGGTCAAAAGTTATAGGTTCCCCTTTACCATTCGCCTCAACGTAATCGTTTTGAAAACTTCTAAATCTTTGCCAAACATTTAAACTATATGACTCATCAAAAGATCCTCTATAATTACTAAGACCTAAACTCAAAAATACTGGAAGACGCTCGGTCATAATGCCCTCATCTTTTAATTTTCGTAACGTTTTGTCGAGAACATCATTACGTGCAATACAATACTCATTACAAGCTTCTTCCAACGAAGATACACCTAAGTCACGTAAGTTCATACTAAAAGGGAATATTTCATAAAATATAAATGTTTTACTTTGCCATATTCCAAAATACTTCAAACAGTTTTTTTTGTTGTTCAACTATTTCTTTATTTCTGATAATAATCCCAATAGGATTATCTTGCGAAGACATAAATGCAACTTTATCTCCATATATAAAGACATTTGCTAATATTCCATTAAAGCCTTTAATATGTCTAAATTCTGATAAAGCATCAACTTTTTCGTCTTCAAATGCTTGATCCCCCTTATCTTCAATAGCAAAAACTGCCTTTAGCCTCATATTTTGATCTGCTCGTTTTTTAAGAAAATTATCAGGATAATGTTTTAATGCAATAAGTGCCATTTTTCTAGATCCATAAAACCATAACTCGTCATTATTATCATCTAAAATATCATTTAATACAGTAAGCACTCCTTTTTTACCTTCATAAAAATTTACTCCACTTTTTTCAACGTCAGTTTCTTTTAGTCTTATAAGTTCAGGCATTATTTTTTCAATTTTATTTTTTTTCTCCTCAAGTAAATGAACTAACTTAAGAGGATCAGCTGCTTCAAAAAATTGAACATTATCAGTAGTATATTTAGACACTATGCCCTTATTTATCAGCAAATTAAGATTATCATAAGTTGTACTTCTTTTTATACCTGTAATATCAGAAACTCTATTTGCAGTGGTTTTACCTGTTTTTACAAGTGCCAAATATATTTCAGCTTCATTATTTGATAATCCAAATTCTTGGAGTTCTTCTTTCATAACAATGCTTAAGTTTACAAATATATAAATCTTTCTATTATCGCCGTAAAGCGACGGCTAAGATTAATATACTTCGCACTTAGTCTAATAACTACTAAAAAGGGGCAACTATGAATAAGCTAAACACAAATAATGAATTCAATAACATAAGATCAAAACTATATGAAGAAGCTATATCCGAATATCCTCTTGCTAGAAATCAAGACATACTTTCAATGCAAAAATATTTACAACCCAAAAAAGGAGACTACGTATTAGGAATTGGTGAAGGAAATGGATATTTTTGCAACGAAATTGCCAAAGCAATAGGAAAAGTCGGGAAATACACTATATCAGATCCTTCTCCTCAACAATTAAAAAATATTAGAAATAGAGAAATCCACTCAAGACTAGAAATAATTGCAGCAAGCGCTGAAGAAATACCTCTAAGACCTAATCAATACAACAAAGTCTGGAGTTTTGGAGCATTTCATCATTGTCACAATCAAACTGAAGCTATGAAAAGAATATATCAATCACTAAAGCCCGAAGGAAAACTAGTAATATGCGATGTTTTTCAAGGAAGCAAATTAGCCAAACACTTCGATACACAAGTAGCAAGATATTGCTGCACAGGTCATGAAGTTCAATTTCTTTCAGATGAATTTGCAAAAACACTTTGTGCTGTAGCAGGATTTGATGAAGAGAAAATTGAGATTGTAGATTTACCACAGAAATGGATTTTTAATACGGAATATGACTTAGGAAAATTCATCTACAAATTACATGCGATGACGTTAATACCGGGAACTGAAGATCAGAAAATAAAACAAACACTAAAGGGTTGTAAAAAAATATTAGGCATTGAGTATAATTCTACTTCGAAAAAATATGAATTAAATTGGCCAATGAAAGCGTTAATTGCAAAAAAATAAATATCCTTCTAAAAAGAATATTAAACGCTTTAAGCTCGGTCATGAAAGCCATCGACCGATTACTAAAGTCCGACTAAAGACACTCTCCAGGCGTCTGTCACAATGTCTTTTGAATCAAAAAGAATAGCTATTTTTTCAGAAAAATAATCAAAAACTTTATATATAACATATGTTACTAACATACATATGGCTGTTAATAACATACAATTCACAAAAATAGAACTT
>CAZKZU010000034.1:0-17759 GCA_964557345.1 uncultured Methanosarcinales archaeon | reverse complement strand
TGAAATTCCTGAAACTACGATGTCTGTTGTTAACCAGTATCCTGTGTTTGCATTTTGTTTTGAGCTTGCGCCAATTCCTGGGAATCCGCCTAACAAGCTTGCAACTACTAATGCAATAACTATTACAACTGCTAATATAATTAAATATTCAGTTGCTGTCTGTGCTTTTTTAATATTCATTTTGTTTAACCTCGCAAAAATTTAATTATTATTCGCTATAGTTATTTTTAAATGTTTCCTTTTTATTGGGGGGTTTTAAGGATTTTTTCAGGAGTTTTTTACTGTTTTTGTAACCCCTCGTAAGTGATATTAGAGTAATCAAGATAATAATTATTACCAGATAAACTATAATTTATAAGAATATTAATTTTTACTGGAATATTAGTCAAAGTAATAATATTAGAAGAATAAATTCCAAGAGCACCAGGCGATATTTGCCAAGAACTAATATTACTTAACTCCAAATTTACATTATTAAATGAAACATTATTAATAATTATATCTTCGCGCATATTATTAACAAGATATAATTTTGTATCTGTACTATTAACCAAAATTCCATCAATACCTATTTGCATATGTTTAAAAAAATCTTTATTTTGCTTAATAGATTGGCTGGAAAAATAACTAGGAACGTCATTTATGAAAAAAATAGTTGTAAGAACTACTATTAATATTAAAGCTAAAATAGTTAATATTTCAATAGATACTTGGCCTTTGCAAGTTGAAAGTCTTCTCTTTTTTTTTAATATTTGAAAAAGTGCACACATCAGAACACTCCGCCTAGAAGCACTTTAATTAAGTATTGAGCTAGAATAAATACAATCCAGGAAGCACCTACAATAACTGGAGCTTTGTTTAAACCTTTACGACCATCTCCTTCAACCATAACTCCTGCAAAATAACTTGCCATAAAACCAGTTAAAAAAAGGAATACATAAGAATAGATCATCAAAAAGCCAATGGTTATTTGAATTGTTCCACCCATTCCCTCCATTCCTTCGATTGGAACTGAACCAATTGAAGTTGAACTTTGAATTTTAGAAACAGAATCTACAAAGAAAATCGATACTGCCATAAGAAATGGAGCACCAATTGCTACCATGAACATAATAAACATCGAGTTTGTTTTTGTGTTTGTAACTAATTCTTTTTTCAAAGTTTGTCTTTCAATAATATCTTTAGCCATATTTTCAAGTAAAGCACTAATTTTACTTCCCGAATTTATCGCAGTTGCAAATAGTCTCATTGATCTTCTTAATAGTTCAGAGTTTATGTCATCACCAGTTTCAATTAAACTGTTACTAAAAGATTTACTTCCTAAAGATTTGTTGATTGCTACATCAAAAGCTTCAGCCAAAGGACCGAATTCTTTTCTAATCGAACTTTTTACAGCTTGAAAGGGAGTTACTCCTGATTTAAGATTCGAGGCGATTAAAAATAATGCATCCGGAAGCACGTTTTCAACAAAAAGAGTTCGCTGGAAACTTTTATAATAATAATAATAGAAGGTTAAAAAATATGTTAACATTGCAAGTAGTAATCCAGTACAAAAAAGTAATAATTTTTTGTTAGCTAATGAAACGCCTACTAATTTTTGAATTCCATCAACTAATTCAAATTTATCCGGAGTATTGTATGAATAAGCTAAAACAGCAAACAATGAAATGAAAAATAGTGATGCAAGAACTACTTTTCCAGAAATAACATGAGAGTTTTCATGTTTATGACCAGAATATTTTATTGTTTCAGCTAGCCTTGTATTGTAAGTTGGAAAATTAATACGAGCAAATGTAATAAAAATTCTTGTTATTAAACTTTCCATTTTTTATATTATTCTCCTTAAATATTTACTTTGAAACTAACTGAAATAAAGTTATAAAAATTAAAACTGAACATTAGGCCTTCTTCCTTTAACAAATGCAGTAATACCAAACTGAATAATCAAGCAAACTACTCCAAATCCTATAAAAGTTCCAGGGGTTGTTCCTCCTTGGGAAAATGCAGACATTACAATCATCATTGTTGAACCAATTGTAGGAATTGCAACGGAAAACATCATAAAAACAAGAGACCATAAGTTTAATTCTTTTGCATAGTTTTCAATTTTGTTTCTCTGGTTGTTTTCTAATTCATTAATAATTGGACTAAGTGCAACTTCAATATCAGATCCTGTTTTGTAAGTATTGATAAGTCTCCAACCAGTTTTTTTTAAATAATCAGAAGTATTTCGGTCAACCATTTCATCGATTGCATCAGTAAAAGGAATTCCCACATTTATTTTTCTAACTACTATATCGAATTCAACTGAAACTTCTCCATAATCAGTGTCAGCAACTCCAACCATTCCTTCATATAAGTGCCCACCCGATTTTGCTGTAAGAACCATATCTTTTAATGCATACATAAGATTTTTTTCAATTAATATCGATTTTTCTTTTAGTTTTGAAGCAACAGACTTTACAGACATATAAGTTAACATGAAAAAAACTAAAAAGAATATAACTAATCCTAAACCAATTCCTTTTTCAACAGGATTCTCTTTTGCCATACTAAGGAAAAAAACTAGATATCCAAGCAAAAGACCTAAAAGAAGATAAGAAGTCATTCCTATTTCTAAATACTCTTTTGCCGTATGCTGATGATTAAGTTTTTTTAAATTTAATTTGAACTGAGGATCCAGGTTTGCAAAAAAATTAGATAGAAAACCTAATCTACGGCCTATTTTTACAGCAAACACTGGAGGAATAACTCCTAAAAAAACAGAAGTATCTTTTTTCAATAAATCCAATCTTTGTGCACTTTTAGATGAAGTAGTACTTTGATTTTCGGCAACAGTATTATTATTTATCGGTTCACCAGAACTACTTGCCATTTTGCCCCTCGAGAGCTGACGGTTTTCCGCCATCCATAACTGTGTCAAGAAGTAGTTTAGGATATTTATAGTAAATTCTCATCATCTGTCCTACTTTGTTTATATCTTTGATGTTATTATCAATCATCCATTGCAATACTGCTTGCTTTTGAGTTAAATCTTCTTCAATATCGTTAATAGTCATACCTGTGTGAAGGTTTAGATCTTCAACAACACGGACACTTGCACTATCTTTTTCGAATTTATCTCTTCGAGGTCTCCATCTATATAAGTAGTTGACTTTAAGTCCCTCTCCTTTTGCACCAGGCATAAGTTCTGCAACTTCTAAAGTTCTTCTTAATCCTCGTCTTCTATCTCTGTATTGTACAACAATTAAATGTAATGCTTCAATTTCAGATTCAGGAATATCAATTGGAGGTTGGGACAATCTTTTTTTTGCTTGTTCTGCTGTATCGGCGTGCAGTGTTGCGTATACGGAGTGACCAGTATGCATGGCTTCAAATAGTGCTTCCGCTTGGTTTTGCCTTCTTATTTCACCGACGATAATTCTGTCCGGTCTCATTCTTAGAGAAGCTACCATTAAATCCAACATCGATACTTCTCCCTGTCCTTCTGGATTTGGTGATCTAGAGGACATAGGAACCCAATTCCAGTGTAATGCATCTGGAAGAGAAATTTCTCTAGTATCTTCAATACTTATTACTCTACTAAAAGGCTGGATTAAAGAAGCAAGAGTGTTTAATACAGAAGTTTTACCGGAAGCAGTACCACCAACTACAAGAACGTTAAGCTCGTATTGAATTGCTAACCATAAAAAGGACATCATTTCTTTTGACATTGTGTGATTTTTTGGATCAATCATATGAACAATTGTCCAAGGGTTCCTTGCGAAACGTCTGATAGTAAGAGTATCTCCTCCAGTACTAATTGGGAAAAGTGTTGCAGCTACTCTGTCTCCTGTAAGCATGTGCGCATCCATAATTGGATTTAAACTGTTAATTTCTTTTCCTACCTTACGTCCAATTTGTGCAGCGAAATTATAAATTTCATTTTCAGAAGTGAATTTTGTTGTTGTCTTTAACCACCCATATCTTCTATGGAAGACGGCAATGTATTCATTAGCACCATTAATTGCGACTTCTTCTAGCCAGTTATCTCCCATAATTATTTCTACATCTCCTAAACCATAGGAATTGTGAAGAAGAGATCCTGCAAGAACTTTAATTGTATTGTCATCAATTTCTGGCATAGCTTTTTTTATTTCTTCTTTTGCTAAATTGAAAAATGTTTCTTTTAATTCTAAAACTTTTCTTGGATCAGTAATATCTTCTAATTTTACTGGAATTCTTCGAACTAAATCATCCATAAGTTCCATAATAAAAGCTTGAGTTCCATCAGATAATTTATGTGGAACAACTTGATATAAAGGAGTATTCTCGAATGGAACAGACCATATTTTTACATCTGCAACTACATAATCAGCAATTACAGTATATACTTCTAAAAGTTTTTTATCTCCTGGAACTTCTTTTTCTTTAAATGTAAAAACTGCATTAGTGCCTTCTTGCAATGTAATAATAGGCGAAGCAAAAGGATTACTAGGGTAATAAATTTCAACAATTTTACCTTTATTCAATATTCTTAAAAAAAATTTTAGTTCTTTTTCATTTAATTTAGCTTCTTCTTTTAAATCAGAAAATTTAATTTTACCATTATTTTTTTTAACAATATCAATTATTTTATCTAGACTAGTTCTTACTTCTTGACCTTCTTGAAAATTTTTTAATAAGTTTTCTGAAGCACCTAACTCAAGCTCAGTTTGAGTTTTCTCGGTAGATGTGAAAATGGAACTTTTTTGAGTATCATTTTCTTTTTTTGTAAGTGTTGCTAAAATCGCTGCACTAGTTGCACCAGTTAAAGGACCTTCTGCTGACGAAGAAGGAGATTTTTGAAAAGTAGAAGCTGGCACGGGTTGTGCAGGTACAACAATTGGACGACTAGAAGGAGGAGAAGAGGATGAAGAAGGGGAAGAGGAAGAAGAAAAAGTAGGACGAGATGCAAAAGTTGGAGAAGAAGAATTAGAAGGAGGAAGAGTTCCTTTTTTATCAGGTTCTTTTTCACTCGATTCTTTACCGTCTGACCCTACTTTATGATAAAATGCCATTTTATATTTGTAATTTATTTATTTTAATTTTTGTGCGACTATTCGAAATAATTTTTAATTTAACAATAAAATGCCAATACATCTTTATTGAATATTATATTTTTTAAACACTTTCTCGAATAATTGAAACTCTTTGGATTTAAGGAAATCATCAACTATATCTTCAGGTAGGTGCTGGAACATTCTATCAGTTAATTCAAGAACTTGACGCACATCCTCATCTTTATCAACTAATCTTACTTTTTCTTTCTCTACTTCAAATAAGTTTTTAGCTAATTCTTCATTTTCTTTTTTCAGCGATTCGTTGTGACCAGTTGCAGTAGAAAGATCTGCTTTTAAAACTCCTATTTGATCTTCTAAGTCTAGTATTTTTGCATTTAAACTTTTTTGTACTTCATCGAATTTATTCGAATAAGAAAGTACTTCTTGTTTTTCTTTTTGTAAAGAATCTATTGCTGCTAAAAGTTCTTTTCTTTCCGCGTCAAAAGAAGTAATTTCTGCTTTAAGTTTTATAATATTAGATTGAAGTTGCATAGGTAAAACGTCATTTTCTAATTTTGCAACTTCTTGATCTCTTTTTTTAAGATTTTCTTCCAGTACTCTAAGAGCCTCTTCTCTTTTTTCAAAGCTTAGTATTTTAATATTTACATCTCTTTCACGCATTTCAAGCGCAGCAATTTTATCAACTAAATTACTTTGTTTAAGCTCTATTGCAAGTAAACGAACGTTCTCTTTTTTCAAATCTTCTTCTTGAGATACGAGGAATTTTTGTTTTTTAACTATTAACTCTTCTCTTGTTTTTAAGGATTCTTTATCGTGATCAACAAGCGCTTTTACTTTAGAAACATTTAATTCATATTCTTTTAGTCTAATTTCTTTTCTAGTAATGTCTTCAGTAATTTTAAACAAATTTTCTTTTTCTTTTCGCATATTTCTAGATTCTTGTTCATAATACGACATCTCAGCCTTTTTCTTCTGTACTTCAGGAATTATATTAGATAATTCTTTCTCAAGGACAGATTTCTGCTTTTTTAGTATGTCAAACTCATTTAGAAGATTTTTCTTTTCTATTTTTAATTTTTCTAAATCTAAATTTGGCTTGTGAATAGTATAAACTTTTTTACTCAAGGAGTCTACTTTTTGAAAGAAAAGCTGTAACTGATTTTCTTTATCAGTTAAATATTTTTCAGTGGAAGATATTCGGATTTCCTTCTTTTTTAATTCAGACTCTTTTTTATAGGAATCTTCCGATAATACTTTAACATTTTTTTCAACTTCGTTTAAACGATCTTCTTTCTGCTGCAAATACTTTTCAAAATGATCTAAGCTATTTTGTTTTTCTTCAATTAATTTTATTTGTTTCTCAATAAACTTAGTTTTTTCCTCTAAGTGAGATTTCTTTAATTGAAGTTCTTTTTTTTGCTCGTTTGCCTGATCTACTGCTTGGGAAAGCTGTTTTTGGTAATCTTTTAAAGAAGAATATTTAGAACTTTCTTTTTCTTTTATATCTTTTATTGTAGAAACTTCTTTTTGTAGAGAAGATATTTGATTTGAAATATTTTTTTGGTCAGATTCAAATTTTAATTCAGAGTCTTTTAACTTTTGAGATAACTCAGTTACTTTCGTTTCAAGTATTCGTTTATTTTTCTCTAGTAAGACTATTTCGCTATTTAGAAGTTGCCTATATTTTTCATATTTATCGCGTATTCCTACAATTGATGATGAAAATGATTCTTTTGAACCACCTATAATCGAATCTTGACTTAAAGAAATGTTTGAAGGAATTGAAACGCCAGAAACATCAGAATCAGGATTATAATTAGCACTAGAACTACGTCTATTTACACTACTGGCTGTTTTAGCCGTCCTATCCAATAACGACATGCTTCCCCTTTTAAATAATAATGAATGTAATTAGCCGAAGAGCTTTTATAAAGCTTTATCACTATTATTAAATAGTGCTTGCTACAATTGCAGATTTGTAAAGCTGCTTTAGAATTAAATCATATTTTGGCTGAATATCTTCGGGAAGTTTTCTATAACTTACTAAAGCTTCACTATAAAGACCGCGCAGATTTATAGAGGAATTATTTTGTCTTTCATGAATTATTTTTTTGATTAATTCTTTAAGTTTTGTTTCTAATTCTAAAACTGAAGTTATTTGATTCATACAAGCCATTTGTTCTTCAAGCAACTTTTCTTTTTCAAGCATTTGACTTGTTTTACTTGCAAAACTAGATTTTTGAACTTTTAATTCATCACTATATTTTTTCAACTGATTATATTTTTGAACTAAAGCTTTTTCTTTTTCTTGGATTTGATTTTCTTTTTTCCTTAATTCAGACATTTCTTTGGAATCAGATCTAGTAGTCATAGTGTTATTTAATTCATGATGCTTTGATAAAAGATCATTTGTTTTAACCTTAAACTCTTCTTTTTTAGCATGTAATGAATTTTTGAATTGTAATAATTTTTGTTTTTCTTCATCTATCCGTTTTAAGTTATAAGAAATATTTTTTTCTTTTAATATAATTTCAGATTCTTTTTCTTCCAATAATTTTTCTTTCAGGGCTAATTTTTCAGCCTGTACTTTGTTTGAAGCAGTAATTTGTAAGTGATTTAGATTTAAAGACGGAACTGAAGCTTTTATATTTGAAAATTTTTGTTTTTCATCTTTAAGTTGATTTAATTCTAGCTCAAGATTTTTTTCTTTTTTAGCAATCAATTCTTCTTTATGAATCAGTAATTTTTCTTTGTGCAATAATTCTTTTTCTTTTAACTCAATATCTGAATAATCTGAAACGCCAGGTTTTGTTTTTGAAAGCAAATTATGTTTTGAGGTTATTAGATAATTTATATTTTCAAGTTCGGTTTTTTTCTTATCAATATCTAAATCTAATTCTGCAACATTTCGTTCTTTTTTATGTAAAAGTTCTTTTTCTTCACGAAGTTTTGCATCCAACATTTTTAGTTTACTATAATTATTTTTTAAAACATTTTCTTTAAAAGACAATTCTTCTTCTTTATGTCCTTGATGACTTAAATGTTTTGATTTGGATTCTATTTCGGTTTCCTTCTCATTAAGAAGAAGTGCTTTTTGAGCAAGAGCTCTAGATTTATCTTCTAACTCAGATTTAAAATTTTCTAATCTGGTTTTTTCAGAAGCAATTTTAGCATATTCTTTTTCTATAGAATTAAAAGAAGAAGTTAATTCTAAATTTTTTGCAGCAAGTGCGGATTCTTTATGCCGTAATTCTTTATCTTCAGAAGCAATTTCTTGCTCTTTTATTGCCAACGAATTCAGACTAGCAAGTTTTTTCTCAAATATGTTTTGTTTTTCATTGCAGTCTATTTGTAATCTATAAATTTCTTTTTTCTCTTTTTCAAAATTAGCTTCTTTTTCCGCTAACTCATTTTCTTTAGCAGACAAAGCTTTTTGTTTTAAAGAGATCAATTTTAGTTTGTGAGCTAAATCCCCGCTCTTTTCAGCACCTTCTAAAGCTAACTTTTCAAGCATTAACTTCTTTTGGAAAGTCATTTCTTCAATTAACTCTGCATCAATTTCTGACTTTTTTTGTTCTTTGTAATGAATTAATTCTTGGGCTAGACCTCTTTTATGAAGTTCATGATTTTGTAATCTCGCATCTAATTTTGCAATAACGTCATCTAATTCTTTTATTCTTTTTTCTTTTGTTTTAAATTCTAAATCCAACTTAGCGCGTTTTTGTCTTCTTTCTTGCTCAAGACTGTACTTTAATTCTATTTCAGATTCCTCTTTTTTCAATTGCAGTTCAGAATTTAATGTTAATTCTAACTCTTGTTTTTTAACATCTAGATTTTCATTTAGGAACTTTTGTGCAACTAGAACTTTAGCATTCAATTGCTCTAAAACATCTTGTTTCTTTTTTATCTCATCAGAAATTTTAGAGATTAGTGCTCGTTTCTTAATGTTGAGCTCTGAGTCTAATTCCGCAATTAATTCTTTTTTTAGCGATTCATGTTCTGATTTAGATTTTTCTATTTCTTTTTGTATATTGGCTAAAGCTTTTTCTTTCTCTTCTACATTTTCAGATAATTGATCAATGACTTTTTTCTTATAATCGGAAAGACTTTTTTTACCCTTCTCTTCTATGTCAATTAACTCTGATAATTTCTTTTCCTTTAACTCTATTTCTTGTTCTTTTTCCTGCAAATTTTTTTGTTTGTCCAATAATTGTGCATTTTCTAAGTCTAAAGAGTGTAACTTCTCATTAAGCCTTACGCCTTCATCAGCTAATTGTTTTGCCTTACCATCTATTTTTCTTTTGTCATCTTCAATTTTTAATTTTTCATTTTCGACATTCTTATTTGCAGATTCAACTTCCTTTAACCTAGAGGAAATTTGAATATTTAGCGCATTTAATTTTTCTATTTTCAAGTCAAGAGTTGAGAGAAGATTCAATACAACCGGATCATTAACTTCTGATATTTCTTTTAGAAGAATTCTTTTTTTACTATCTAATATTTGTTTTTCTTTTTCAAGAGACTCTAGTTCTGTATTTATTTTAATTTCTTTTTGAAGCAAATTACTTTCTTTAGAATCTAATTTTTTAATGCTCCTATTTACTTCATCAGAAAAATCAAAAGAATTTATGTTTGGAACACTTTCAAATATTTTTTCTTTTATTATAGCATTATTCTTTATTATTTCAGAATACTCAGTATCATTAAAGTCAAGAGAGCCTAATTCTTTCTTTAAACTCTCAATGCTTTCCTTTAATTCATCTAAATTATTCAATGCCATGCAAGTATATCCTTTTTTGTAATTTTCACCAATTTCTATTTTTTCATATATTTATGAATAATAAAAACTTCTTTCAAATCAGTCAATTTATACCGAAGTTTGCTACCTTACACCCTTTTTGTTAAAAATGTTTAAAAACTCTCGTTGTCTTTTATAAGTAGAAAATGTTAAAAATACGTAAATATGCCCTAAATTAGAAATAAAGCTATTTCAAAGGAAAAAGATAAATAGATAAATGAACGCGATTTAACAATCAATAATTGCACACAAAATAACAAAAATAATACTAATAGTAATAACATAATAACAAGAGTAATAATAATATAATTTAAATAATATTAAAAAAACACTAATAACTTAACTAAAATGGACTGGGAAAAAGCAACACAAAAGGCCGCAGAAAATTTCAATTATCTTGCAGAACTTATTTTAGAAAAAAATCCTAGAGCAAATATTGACTTAATAAAAAAAGCATATGATTTTTGTATAACTAAACATGCAGGAGTTAAAAGAGCATCTGGCGAACCCTATTATTATCACCCTTTATCGGTAGGAATCATTTTATTAGAAAATAATATCGCAGAAACATCGGTTCTTGGTGCTGCATTATTACACGATGTTGTCGAAGATACTAATGTAACTGTTGACGAAATCAAAACTTTATTTGGAGAAGAAATCGCAAGACTAGTAGAAGGGTTAACGCATATTAATAAAGAACATTTCAAAAATCTGGACGAGTATCAATCAGAAAATTTAAAAAAAATAATTTTGGCAACAGCTAAAGATGTAAGAGTTATGTTCATTAAACTTGCTGATAGATTACATAATATGAGAACTCTTAGTGTAAGAGAACCTGAGAAACAAACTAAAGTTGCAAAACAAACATTACATGTTTTTGCACCAATTGCAGAGAAAATTGGATTATATGCAATCAAAAGTGAACTCGAAGATTTATCATTTTTATATCTTGATCCTGAAATGTATCAGTATATTTCAAAAAAGATTGAGTTAACAAAACACGAAAGAGAAAAGAAAACAAAAGAAATCGTGCAATTCATTTCAGAGTTATTGAAGAAACATAATATTGAATATAAAATTACAGGTAGAGCCAAAAACTTGTTTAGCATTAATAAAAAAATTGTAAAAGAAAATAAAACTATTGATCAAATTTACGATCTTTATGGGATTAGAATTATCGTAAGTAAAAAAGAAGAATGTTATATTATTAAAAATATTCTAGAGGAACTTTGGGAAGTAGAAAAAGATAAAATAACTGGACTTCCAAGAATAAAAGATTTTATTGAACACCCAAAACCCAACGGCTATCAATCATTACACATTAATTTTAGATATGAAGGAAAAATAATTGAAGTGCAAATTAGAACACGAGATATGGATAATATTGCAGAAATTGGTGTTGCAAAACATTGGAGATATAAGGCGAGCGAGAGAGATAAAAAATTAGATAAAAAAATGGATTTTTTAAGACAAATGCTTCAATGGAAACTTAATCCTTTAAACTTTAAAGCCGCTGAAGACTATAAAATTGATGTATTCGGAGGAGAAATAGTTTGTGTAACTCCTAAGGGAGATCCTATTATTCTAAAAGAAGGTGCAACACCATTAGATTTTGCATACGCAATCCACTCTAAAATTGGCGATCACTATGAACAAGCAGAAGTGAACGGGAAAATTGCACTAATTGATCAAAAATTAAATAGCGGAGATATTGTAAACATTATTACAGCTAAAAGCAGAACTGCAAATAAACAGTGGTTTAATTATATAATTACAGGCGAAGCAAAGCATAAATTAAGACAAACATTAAATGTAGATACTGAAGAGCAGAAGAAACCAAAACAAAAAAAACCTAGAGAATTAATAGAAAATTTTGAAGAATTTCAATTAGCTAGTAAAATTGAAGTTCTCGGTAAAAAATATCCTGTAAAAATATCTAAATGTTGTTCTCCTAACTTTAACGACGAGATAATTGGTTATGCTACAAAAGATAAAAAAATTACAATTCATAAGAAAAATTGTCCTGATCGATTTGCACTCGATCAAAGATCGGAAATTAAAGTGACTTGGATGAAAGAGAAAAAGCCAGAGATGGAGTTATTCATATTATCAGAAGACATACCAGGAGCTTTGAAAGATATTTTAGATACTTTTCTTAAAAAAGGTGTTGAAGTTATTACGATATCCTCGGAAGAAGTTAAAAAGAATATATTAATGTCTTTGAAAATTAAAAAAAATCATTTAGAAAAAATAAATGAAGCAGTTACTGCTGTGAAAAATATCAAAGGAGTAATTGAAGTAAAAATTGATTAAGGGTAACCCCTTTAATAGCATCTTCATAAATAATCTTAGTTCAATTATTAATATAATGATCCTTGATCACTTTTTCTTACCTACTATTTTCTCGAGAGAACCTTTTAAGTCAGAATACTTCTCTTCTAATAATGCAGACATTCTCTCATGAACAGTTCCGACTTGACAATTATCATTAATAGGTTTTTCTCCAATGGGAGTGACTAAATACCATTTACCACTTTCTTTAAATGTATAAAATGGTTGTGCTTCTACTTTTTTGCTGTTGTGACAGGAGCCTGCATAAAAACAAACTGCTGCAACTAAACTATATTTAATGACTGAACCTACTACATTATTCATTTGTTTCTCCCTCAACACTTTTTTTCGATTTTTTTTGAATTTGAATTTTTTTTATTTGAACTATTTCTTCGAGCGGCGAAAATAATGAATTATCAACAAATTTATTTTCAGAGTCCTCTGAGCTTAAAGTAGAATTAGAAGTAGAAAGAGCATCATTTATTTTATATTGTATATTTTGCTTGATTTCATGAATAAAACCATGATTATAATAACCAATCATTGCGCCATAAAAAACTAAAACAGTTTTAATGCCACAACTCATTATATTTTTATATGAAAAAATTTTATCAAGCATAATTTAAGGTCAGAAAATGAATTTAATAAGCGCTTTGGAATATTTTCTGAATTTCTTTTTGTTTATTTAAAAAAAACGTGTTTATAATCAGAAATTTCCGCTGCTTTGCTTTAATAAAAAATGAATGCATAGATGTATCTAAAGTAATATAAGAAATAAAAAAGATTTACTTTTTAACTTTAACGTGTAAAGTATTTCCTTTTTGATCGATTGTTATAGATTTAATATTATCCATAACTAAATCGTTTCCTTCAAGATAATAATCTAGATCTTCATTTCTTAATTCTACTTTTTCTACATCACGGAAATCTAGTTCTTTGTCAGGAAATTCGTGTTCTAAAGGTTTTGCTGAATTGTACAGTTTAAAAAAAGCTGTTTTAAACTCGCATCCTTCCTGTCTTGGTTTTCTACCAAAAACTACACTTTTTGTTTGATATTCCATAAGTAGATATATAGCGCCAGAGTTTATAAAGTTTTATACAAAAAATATAAGTAGAATGATTGGGGTATGTATACTATATATATACTGCTAACCACTAGTCAAATGCCAGCAAACACTTAATAAATAATGAGATTTTTTGACGATGTATGAAGCTCCAAGAAACATTCGAAAATTATGAGGAAGATTTTGAGACAGATGTTTTGGATAAGAAAGAAAAAGCATATGATGATAGTGCCAAATCACTTGCTAATTGGAATAAAGAAGCATTGCTAAATAAAGGCACATTACTCAATAATGATACTGTAAATCCTGCTTTTTCAAAGTTATTATTTCCATATGATAGTATACGAAATTCTCAAAAAGAATTAATTGAAGACATTAGTGAATCTGTGAATGCTGGAAAAAGCATAATTGCACATGCACCAACTGGTCTTGGTAAAACTGTTGCTAGTATTGGGCCAGCACTGGAATATTGTATTCGAAATAAAAAAACTTTGTTTTTTTTAACTTCTAGAAATACACAACATATCATGGCAGTGAAAACTCTTCGAGATATTCGAAAAAAATATGATATTAAAATAAATGTTCTCGATATAATTGGAAAAAAAGGAATGTGCTTGCAACCAGGAATCGAGGCAATAAATGGAAATGATTTTGCAGAGTTTTGTAAAAATGCTAGAAAGACTAGAACTTGCGAATTTTATAATAATACTAGAAATAAAGAAGGGCAACTAAAAATAGAAGGCGATTTACTCCTCGAGGAATTAAAAGGAACAATTCAACACACTGAAGAATTAGTGCATAGTTGTGAGCAAACTCGAGTATGCCCTTATGAAATAGCTCTTGCTAAAGCGGAAACTGCACAAGTAGTTATTGCTGATTATTATTATATATTTCATCCTGATATTCAACAATTATTTTTTAGAAAAGTCGGGCTATCTCTTGCCAATTGTGTTGTAATTGTAGACGAAGCGCATAATTTACCTGAAAGAGTAAAAAATCTCGCTACAAGCAATATTTCGAGTTTTGTATTAGAAAGAGCACTTGCGGAGACAGTTAAATATGGATTTGATGAAGCATCTGCAATAATTAGAAAAATAACAGAAGGACTTCTAAGTCTTGAAAGCGGAGTATCTGAAAGAATTGAAGGAGAGTCATCTCGTCTTGTATCTAAAGAAGAATTTATTGCAATTTTAGATAAAATCATGCCATTTAAAGAAATGAATTCAATCCTCGAAAATGCAGGTGAAGTGATACAAGAGAAACAAAAACGAAGTTATGTTAATTCGATAGTCCGATTTATTGTGAATTGGCAAGGAGATAATGAAGGATTTACTAGAATATTTACTTCTTCTGGAATAAAAAAGAAATTAACTTATGAATGTCTTGACCCTAGTTTAATTTCAAAACCTACTTTTGATGCTATTTATTCATCTATTATTATTTCGGGAACACTTGAACCAACTGAAATGTATCGAGATCTTTTAGGTATTGACAAGTGCGTATTGAAATCATATAAAAATCCGTTCCCTACTGAAAATGCGCTTGGGCTTATTGTCCCACTTACTACTACTAAATATGATAGGCGAGATGCTAGTGAGTTTAATAGGATTGCTGTGGAATGCGGTAAAATATTAGACACAGTTCCAGGGAATTGTGCTTTATTTTTTCCTAGTTATGATATTAGAGATAGAATTTATAGATATTTAGTCGATATAACTGATAAAGAGCTTATTTTGGAAAAAGCATCTGACTCGAAGGAAGAAAAAGCAGGAGTTATTAAAAATCTTACACGGCCTTCACTTAGCGGGAAAGTTTTACTTGGTACGAGTTCAGGTAGTTTTGGAGAGGGAATAGACATTCCTGGGAACTTTTTAAGTTGTGTAGTTGTAGTTGGGCTTCCATTAAAAAAACCAACACTTGAAGTTCAAGAATTAATTAAGTATTTTGATAAAAAATTAGGCAAAGGATGGGACTATTGCTACTTTTACCCTTCATTTAACAAAACATTTCAAAATGTGGGAAGATGTATAAGATCTGAGACTGATCGAGGAATATTAATATTTTTAGATGAAAGATTTGCAGAAAAACGATACTTAAGGTTCTTTGGAGATAGACAATACGTAATTACGTATGATTATGTAACAAAGATAAAAAACTTCAATCAAAGAAAATAATCAAATGACATACTAGTGTAATTTAACATAATATATGAAGAATAGATAACAAAAAAACGAATAGAATTAAAGAAATTAATAAAAGAAAAAGATTAATCTTCGACTTTTTCGTCGTCGTCTAAACCTTCTTCATCAGATCGGTCAGGCTCGATGTCTTTGTTGTAGCCAACTAAAAAACCTTCTTCTTCAGAAGTGATTTCTGAGTTTTCAACTTTTTCTTCAAGAGCGTTTTCGCTACCTACGTCATCTGTTGGTTTAGTTGCTTCTTCTTCATCTGCCATATTTATATTTTGGAAATCACTTATTTATAAAATTTGCTATGCGAGAGTTAAAAACTAGTTGGAGCAAATGAAAATTTAAATGAGAATAAAGAGAGTTAAAAAGAAAAAAAGATAATAATAGTAATAATAAAACAAAAATTAATGTAAAAATAAAATAAATCAGACTACTGTCAGAATATAGACTCACCAGTCATTTCTTTAGGAGGTTTAATTCCTAATAATTTTAATACTGTTGGAGCTATGTCCTGTAAACCTTTACATGATTTTAGCTTGACTTTTGTTAAGTTTTTATCTGCAGATACTAAAATAAAAGGAACTGGATTTGTCGTGTGAGATGTTTGATTTGGACCGTCCATTTCTTCACAGTTACCATGATCGGCAAATATGAGAACAGTACCTTGTTTTTCTAAGACTTTAGTTACTACTTTTTTAACATTCGAATCAACCGCATTAACTGCTTTTAATACTGCGTCCCATTTACCAGTATGACCTACCATATCACCATTTACAAAATTAGTGATAATAACATGGTATTTATCTTTATTTAACGCATCTACGATTTTATCTCCAACTTCGGCAACGGACATTTCTGGTTGAAGGTCGTATGTTGCAACTTTAGGACTTTGAACTAGTATTCTATCTTCGCCTTTATTGGGAGTTTCAATTTGTCCATTAAAAAAGAAAGTAACATGTGCATATTTTTCAGTTTCTGAAATTCTTAACTGAGTTTTGTTGTTATCTGCAAGTATATTTCCTAATAGATTTTGTGTAGATTGAGGAAGAAATGCAACTTTTACTTTATTAGACATAGGAGTATAATACTCAGTCATTGCAACATAATAGACATCAAGAGGTTTTCGCACCCAACCTTCGAATTTGTCTTCTACGATTGCTTTTGTCAACTGTCTAGTCCTGTCTGTTCTAAAATTGTAAAAAATAAATGAATCATTAGGCTTAATTCCAGTGTAATCTTTTGCGGATTTTGGAATAATGAATTCATCAGTTTCTTTTTTAGCATACGATTGTTCAAAACTTAAAACTGGATCAGTAAAAGTCAAACCAGGAGCAGAATTTGCACTATTTGCATTAACTATTGCGTCATATGCCAGTTTTGTTCTATCCCATCTATTATCTCGATCCATCGAATAGTATCTTCCTGAAATTGTTGCAATTTTTCCAAATCCAATTTCTTTGAATTTTTTTTGCAATAATTTTACATTGTTTATAGTTCCATTAACTTGAGAATCTCGCCCATCAGAAATAACGTGAACTAAAACGTCTTTGAAGTTTTCTTTTTTGCATAAATCTAGTAATGCAAATAAATGATTTATGTGAGCATGAACTCCTTCCTGCTGGAGTAAGCCAATAATATGAATATTAGTTTTATTTTTCTTTGCATTATTTAGTGCTCCAATAAATGCTGCGTTTTTGAAAAAATCACCATTTTCTATGTCTGCATTAATTCTTTCTAAAGATTGAAATATAATTCTTCCTGCACCAATTGTCATATGGCCAACTTCAGAATTTCCTTGATATCCCTTTGGAAGTCCAACAGATTCGCCGGATGCATCTAATAATGTAGTGGGATAGTTTTTCATTAATTCTTTAGTATATGGGCACATGCCTTTAACTGGAGCATTGTAGGACTCTTCTTGTCTGTATCCCCAACCATCTCTGATTAGAACTAAAATTGGTTTTATTTTATTAGTTTTTTTAATATTATTACTATTTATAGTGTTCGCAACTGGTTTAACAGTCTTTTTTTTAGCAACAATTTTCTTAATAGAAGTTTTTTCTTTTTTTGTAGTCTTTTTTATTGGTTTTTTCATTTTTAATCAAGCTTTCTTTATAGCTGAACTTTATAAAATTATTGAGAGATTTGCTATATGTATTAAAACTCAGAATGATCAGGACCATCCGAAATAATTATTCCTTCTTAGTATACTGCCAATTCACCATTCTGGTTTTTGTCGGCATTCGCCTGTTTATTGTCGCAACGCTCGATCGCTATGCGCTCCTCGCTGCTCCATTCAATCATACGTATTATTGGCTCATAGAAAGGCAGTATA
>CAZKZU010000033.1:0-19104 GCA_964557345.1 uncultured Methanosarcinales archaeon | reverse complement strand
TACACAGCGGAACTAAAAGTACCTGCAGATAGAGTTGCAGTATTTATTGGTAAAGGCGGAGAAACTAAGCGTGACTTAGAAATAGCTCTAAAGTGTAAAATGAATGTTGACTCTGTAGAAGGAGATGTAGTATTAACATCCAAAAATTCTGTTGACTTAATGGTTGCAAAAGATGTAATCAAAGCAATTGCAAGAGGTTTTAATCCAAATGTTGCAAAACAATTACTAAATGATGATTACGTTTTACAACTAATTAGCTTAAATGATTATAATGCTAGTAAACCTCACCAAGAAAGACTTAAAGGAAGAGTTATTGGTAGAGATGGTAGATCTAGAGAATTAATTGAAGAATATACTAATTGCAGTATTGTTATTTATGGTAAAACTATTGGAATACTTGGTAGAGGCGAAGAAGTAAGAATTGCATACAAAGCAGTTGAAACTCTTTTAGAAGGAAGCCCTCATGCTTACGTTTACAAATGGTTAGAAAAACAAAAAGGAATTCTTAAACAACAGAATATGCCTGAGTTATAGTTATTTTTTTTGATAGTATTATTTGTAAATTCTATCGTGATGGTCAAATTCTTCAAAAGTAACTTTTTTAAGATTTTCATTTACTGAAAATACAAGAACGAAACTATTATCTATATGGACTCTTTTTAGATGTTGCATTGGACTTCTAAGATTTTTATAATGTTGAGGATTTTCAATGACTTCAAGAATTTTTTTATAGATTATTTCTAGTTGTTTAGGGTTCTTTTTACCTAATTTGTAAAACAATTTATCCACTTGATCTTTTACTTCAAATGAGTACATTTTATTTTAAACCATATCTTTTTCTAAAATTTTCAGGAGTGCCTATCATAATGCCCTTTTCTTTTGCAACACTTTCCATTTTTTGAATAAATTCTGGTCTTAACTCAGGCTCAAGTAAATCTTCTCCATAACTCAAAACTGCTTTTTCTATAGCTTCTGATTTATCTTTTAGATTATATCGAGCTTTTATAATATTTAAAATCTGATTTGCATTTTCTGAAATATTCACCATCGCTTGTACCATATACTTCACCTCTACTTGATATATATATCAAATATATAAAGATTGTGTTTTCTCTTATTAGTTAATTTGATTTCAAAATACTTGCCCTAGTAAATTATATAAACCACTTGCTAGCTAGTTAAAATCATGAAGCGGGTACTTGAAATATATAATTCTGTAGTTAACTCTACTTATTTCAAACAAACAATTTCCCCTGACTGTTTTCTAGTTCATATCTTTACTATGTTACCTGGAGATTACAATCCTGACAAAAATTCATTAGAAGATCAAGAAATACATTTTGGTTTCTACAATGCATCTACTCATAAGGTTGATACTGTTATTTGTAACAAAAGCAGTGTAAAAATAGTAAGTGCAGAAGAACTGATGCACAAAGATCCTTTGCAAGCAATAGATGTTGATGATATAAAAATAAGTTTTAAAGAACTATATGAAATTATAGGTAAACTAATAAAAGAGAAATATAAAGGTAATATTCCTACAAAAACAATTGCAGTACTTCAACATAAAGATGGAAAAACAGTTTGGAACATGACTGTTTTAAGATCAGACTTTAAAACTTTGAATATTGTGATAGATGCAGAAACTGGTGTTGTAATTGATGATTCACTAAAAGCATTATTTGATTTTGGTAGCTAGTTAATCTTATGTTTTCTTTTTGTACATTTATAACATATAATCTCATTAATTTTATTTATTTATTTTTCTGTACTACTTATTCTAATTTTTACTCTTGTTCGTGAATTTTTTTCAAATTATTTTTTAAATTATTTTGTAACAAAATTAGTTTTCATTTATAAGTTTCTACATAAATTTTGAAATAATTAATTTACCTATGGCAATTAACTAATGTGTTAACCTATTCGAGAATTTTATTTGTAGTATAATGATTTTTTGTTTCTTTTATAAATAATCGTTAAAAATATCTGTTTGAAAAAGTATATGTTAGAATATTTATTTTCAGAACGAATTACTGAGTTATCTATTTCAAACAGTAATAGTCTTTATAAACCCAACTTCCCAGGAAAGTAGTGTGAATTTAAATGGAAAAAATAACCGATAAAAAAGTAAGTTATAGCGCAATAATTCATTCAAAACAACTTGGCGAATTTTTCCAAGATGACTCTGAATAAATAATCGAATTGCCATTTTATGGCATTTTATCCTTCTATTAGATATATTCACTACCTTTGTTTTATTCTATATTTTATTTTTCTAGTACGTAAAAAAACATCTTGAAAAAGTATACTGCCTACTTATGAGCCAATATTATGTATAATTTGATGGAGCAGCGAGAAGCGAAAGCTACGAGCGTTGCGACTATTGACAGGCGAATGCCGACAAAACCCCGGATGGCGAATTGGCAGCATACTTTTTCTAAAGGAATCCTCTGGGATAAATTATTTATTCTTTTTTAGTTATTAGTGAAATTTTAAAAACACCTTATGTTTATTTTAGAGTATTATCTCTGGGCACGTAGTATAACCTGGATAGTACTCGGCCGTCCTAAGGCTGATGTCGGAGTTCAAATCTCCGCGTGCTCGCTTATTATTTAATGCTCCTGAGTAAGTATTTTTTTAAGGATAATTATATAAACAGCCATTTTAAAGTTGTACCTAATGTCAAAAGTAAAAGTCAAAATTGCAAATTTCAATTTACAGTCTGGTGTTGGCACTACCAAAGGATATTTAGAATATTTAATCAATAGTTGGAAATACATTCTTCCTCACTCTTCAGATTACATTTCTAAAGCAGGTGATTTATTATCAAAAGAAGGCATTGACATAGTTTCATTAAATGAAGTTGATGGTGGCTCATATAAGACAATGCAAATAAGTCAGCCTCAATTAGTTTTAGATAAAATGGGTCTAAAAAATAGTGCTTTTTTTCCAACAACTAGAAGTTTGGGACAAATCAATATGGGTAATGCGATAATTGCAAAATATGATATAATAAAAAAACAAAATTACAGATTACCTGGACGAGGGGAACCAAGATATTTAGGTGAAACAATTTTAAATATAGATGGACGAGAAGTTACTTCACTTGTAACTCATTTGAGTCTAAACAAAAAAACAAGGGAAAATCAAATCCTGTATATTATTCAATTTGTAAAAACTAGAAAGACTCCTGTTATTTTAAGTGGAGATTTTAATACTGCTGATGAAACTGAATTAGAAAGATTAACTAGTGTTTGTGGTTTAGAAAAAGTAGCTACGACTCCTACGTTTCCTTCTTGGTCTCCAAAAAGATCTTTTGACAAGATTTATTTAAGTAAAGAATTTAAGGTAGAGAAAAGTTACGTATTTGATGAATTAAAATTGTCTGATCATTTACCTGTGATTGTAGAAGCTATTCTAGACTAATTATGACTTAGATTAGACAAAATATTTCTAAAAAAAATATGATTTCACTATTTCACTTTAAAAAGTTAAGTATATCTAAACAACTATGTCTAAAAATATGCTTCTTAAAATATTCATAGTTTTAAATAACCTTCAGTTGAATAGTTTTATGATTTACACAGCAAAATATGGAATTGACGGCGGAGTATCGAATGGATTCGGATTAGCGTATCCAGATTATATTGAAAAGTCAGAAAGAATTACTGCAGATGATGATTCTGCTGCAGTTTACAATGCTGCAAAATTAGCTGCTTCTTTATCTCGTAATCATCTTTGCAACCCTACAACTAGTAAAACATCTGTGACTTTGTTAGAAATAGTTGATTCAGAAAGAAGAGTTCTATCTCAACAAGGCCTTATAGATAAAATGAGCTTGTCTCAAAAAGATGGAAGAATCTTAATAGAGTGTTCCTCAGACATGAAATTATTTTTTATGGCATTTGAAAAAGTTGTGGCTAAAGAAAAGCAAGCCCTTCCTAATTAGCTAACTAGCTAAATAAATTTATTAATACTGGTCTACATGAACATATTATGAATTCGTTTTATATAATTATAAGAGGTCCATTAGGTATTGGAAAAACAACTATCTCTAAAAAGTTAGCAGAGCTCCTAAATGCAAAATACTTTTCTTTTGATAAAATTTTAAAAGAAAATGGCTTAGATAAAGTTGACGATAATTTTACTCCACAAGACTTCGTCAAAGCAAATAAAATAGTTTTACCAGATATAAAAAAGACTTTGGAAGATGGACAAATAGTTATTCTTGACGGCTGCTTTTATTTTAAAGAACAAATAACTCATTTAGAAAAAAACATTGATTCTCCGTTATATATTTTCACATTAAAAGCTCCTCTTAAAACTTGCATAGATCGAGATAGTAAAAGAAAAAAAGTTTACGGTAAAATAGCTGCAAAAGAAGTTTATGAATTAGTTTCTAAAGTAAAAATTGGAAAAATAGTAAACACGAAAAACAAAACTATTCAAGAAGTTATTGGTAAAATTATAACGCTGATAAAATAATTGTTTAGTATTACTTGTATGCATCAGTTCTAACTTCTCTCGTAATCCTCTAATATAATAGCATCCAATTCATCTAAGTTCTTAACATTATAGAATTTTCCACCGCCTAAAATTGATCCTTCTAACATAAATTCAGAAGTATCTTCATTAGTTTGAATTCCAATCATTGAACAAGTAATTCCAGCGTGTTTTGCTTTAGCAATATTATCAAGAGCTTCTTTGTGTGGATCGTCACCAGTTGTTGGCATTCCATCAGTAATAAATATCAAATGTTTTGTTACACTTTTATCCTTAGAAAACATTTCTAAACTTTCAGTCACTGTAACTTCAAAATTAGTTTCTTTACTTGCAGAAATTTTTCCAAGAGTTCGTAAAATTGTAATAAAATCATCGGTTGGCGCAACTTTGTCTCTAATTTCTGATCCAAATACAATTATTCCAACTTTATCTTTATTCTGAATTGCTTTATACGCAAGTGCAACTCCTGCTTTTTTACAAACTTCTATTTTTCTGCCCTTCATACTTCCAGAAGCATCAATTGCATAAATAATTTCGATATTTCCTTTTGAATCTCTTTGAAATATTTTTAAATCTTGAGGAATAATTTTATTATGTCCTCGTCTTGCAGAAAGTTTAACTGTTTTCATTAAATCAATGTCAACGTATCTATCTCCTTTTTTGTATAAATCACTATCTTTTCTTTCTCCATAATGAGATTTATCTTTATGATTTTTCTCGCCTAAAAGTCCTTTTGCTTCTAAATTATCAAGTTCTTCTGTATACATAACAAGTGCAGCTAATCTATGTCCTTTATCAGAAATAGATCCATCAGCATTAATAAGTCCTTTCGACTTTAACCTTTTAATTCTCTCACCAATTTTAGATTTAAGTTCTCGCTGAAATTCTGGAACTTTTGCATTCTTTTCAACATACTCAGAATCATAACTAGTAATTTCTCGAATAATTTTATCGCCGTACATATTTTCAGCTTGTTGATAATTATTAACAATCTGACTAAACATTAAATCAGGAATAAATGAACCAAGACTTTGATTTGTAGCTTCTTCAATTAGATTTCCATCTTTACCTGCATTATCGTCCTCAATAACTGAACGCATAAGCTTTTGTTCTTCATCTTCTGAAGGAGCAAGTTGTCCATCTAACTCTTCGCCTTTTTGCATATCTAACTTTTCATCACGACTACCCAGAACCGCCTTCGCTATGATCGCCGAGGTCTTTCATCTCTGCAAACTTAGCGAATTCTTCGCCTAAGAAATCCTCAGGTTTTTTGAGGTACTTTATAGACGGTTTTAATTCAATTCTGTGCGCCAGAACTGACAGGATTGCTTTTTTAATATCACTAAAATCAACTTCATCTCTATCATCTAAAAAAGCGTTACTTTGTGCTCTTTCATATAATCCTAAACTAGCTCTTACAGACGGAACTTTGGATAATTTATCATTATGTCTTAAATGTCTAATAAATAAAGTTACATTAGCTAAAAGATTGTCTGGGAAAATTATGTCGCTTTTTTTACCATAAGTTCTTACAATATTAATTTCATCTTCTAATGAATCTGGATAACTAATATAAACTAAATCAAATCGATCTAAAAATACATTACTTAACTTTTCAGTTGAACTATCTTCGGGGTTCATAGTTCCAACAAAAATAAAATCTGCTGGGAAATCGACATCATATCCGCCGATTGTTGCAAACTTTTCTTGTAAAACTTGTAATAATGCATTTTGAATTTTTTGTGGACATCTATTAACTTCATCGAAGAATAAAACTCCTTTATCTGCTTTGAAAATTTTTCCTGGAACAAAAGCTTCTTTACTTAGTGGACCATATTCAAGCGCTTTAATTGGATCAATATCTCCTAAAAGATCTTCTGCTGTAAGATCAGGACTTCCTTGTACTCTAATAAAATTTTTACTAGGCAATGCTTTTGCAATACATTTACCAAAAGTTGTTTTTCCGCATCCTGGTGGTCCTACAAGAATTATGTGTCTGCCAGCAGCTAATGCCGATTTAATTTGAAACTTAGCGTCTTCCTTTCCAATTATGTCTTGGAATATATCTTCTTTGAATATCGGGTCCATTAGAAGGTGCAGGAATCCGGGTTTTATAAATGTTCGGGTGGATTAAGCGTAATTTTGATTATTTTTATCTTTTTTAGCCTTTCAAGGTTGGTAAATTCAATTTTTTCCTTAATTTATGCACATTATGCACATAGTGCACAAAATTTATAAAGCAATAAGTGAAATAACAAGCTTAAGAACTCTTGAGGGTTTGGCTTTATATGAAAGAAGTGGTTAGAAGCGGAGTAACATTTGATCCAGTTAATTACGAAAAGTTAGATCAAGTAGTTAAAAATTCTAAAAGGTTTAAAATTGATAAATCTGAAATAATTAATGCTTTGGTTTCTAATTCAAACCTTTCACTTAAAGATATTCAAAAATTAGTAATGGATTACAGGGAGAAAAAAGAATGATTAAAGATGCTGCTAAAAAGTTGAATGGTGTATTCCTATTAGCATTAGTTTTATTCATATTATTTTTATTTTCTTCTACAATCGTATTAGCAACTTTCCAAAAAACTTCTGATTTAGGTCTTCCATTAAATACAGCAAGAATATTTGATTTCAATAACGATGGGAAAAATGAAATATTGGCATTCTCTGATAAAATAAATCCAGCACTAGCTCCAATTACTTATTATACTCAGTTAGCAAATGGCTCCTTTGTATTAAATCAAACTTTAAGTCCTAGTGAAATAAACTTAAGCCGATGTTCATTAAGTTATAACGACTTAAATGATGACGGATACTTAGATATTGTGTATTACTGTTTATCTGGCTCTTATGTGATATCCGAAATTTGGTCTTATGATGGAACCACATTTATTCAAACAAATAACTACTCTAGTAGTTTAAATAATCATAATTTGGCAGGGGGATCTTTTAATTATTCCTCTTCTGTAGTTGGAGATACTCTATTTTATGATTTTAATAATGACGGTAAAGCTGATATTTTAAGCTGTTTCGATTCAAGTAATGGCAACTTAAGTTTAAAAATAAGTAATGGGGACTTTACTTTTTTTAATTATTCATCAGGTATATCTGCATCAAGATTTTTTATTTCAACTAATATCTCAAATAATCTAATTTCCAGTTGTTATTTATTGCCCTTAGATTATGATGCGGACGGAGATTATGATATAATTGCATATAGATATGATGATCATACTTTTTCTTTATATAAAAACGCACTTTGCAATTTAACTGGTTGTAAATCTAGTTCTCCTTCCAATTATAATAATGCATTTCAAGAAGTTCCTTTTTCAGATTATGTAAATGATACTTTTTTTAATTCCAATACTAAAATAAAATATCTAAAAGCATTTGATTCAAATAGCGACGGATATTCTGACCTATATTATATTACTGATAATGGAAATTTTACTGATTCTAGTATAAGTAGTTGTAATACAAGTTCTACTGGTTGCAGAAACATAACGTTTGGAAATTTCATAAATCAACATAGAAGATTAACTCAAACAGTAACCGTTTCACCTCCTGTATTTAACCTATTCAATTATTCCTTAGGAACTAAATACATTATTTTAACTAACTTTACAGGAATTAATCAATCAGGGCAAGATGATTTATTTGATTTATCGTTAAGTTCTGGAATAGAAATTTATAATTTAGAAAATATTTTAGATAACAAAACTAATCACATTTATTACAACATTAACTTAACAAATACGACAAAAGGCACAATTATCAGTGGAGATTATTTTGTAAATAGTTATGATTACAATAATAATCTAGGAAATCTTCTAACAAGAAACAATGTTCCTTTAAAAATAAGTAATCAATGTATTAATGCAACAGCACAAGCAATAGCTCCAAGTCAATTACAAAGTAATTTATCGTATTATAATTATCAAAATAGTATTACTTTCAATTCAACTAGCAATTCAATAATAACTCAGCCAATAGAATTCTGTGATGGCTTAGACAATGATTGTGACGGAAAAGTTGATAATAATTTCACTTTTATGTGGCCTGATGGAAATGCTTCAATTATTTCATTTGACTCAGATAGTGATAAACATGTTCCCCAAAACAAAACTTTATCGTATTTAAATTGGAGTATATTCTTTGATTGTTCAGCTAAAAAAATAAATGAGAAAAACTATCACTCAAATGAAACATATTGGGATAGTAATGATTACGATAGCACTGAGTGGTGTAGTTTAGATAGTGTAACTTATTGTGGATCTAAATATACTAAAGGAAATGCTGACGCTGGAAATGGTGGTAGTTCTTCAGGATTAACCACACCTCCAGCTCCTGTTCCAACTGTTCCAGAAGAAACTCCTGCAGTAGAAAATCCTATTACAGAGGTAATTCCTCCTATTGCTCCTCCAGTTATTCCTCCTACAACTGAAAAACCTCAAGGTAGTTCTAAATCTATTTCTGATAATTATATTCAAGAAATTACTTTTGGCGCAATTAGAGTTTATAGAGAAATTCAATATTCAGAAGGTAATACAGTTGTAATTGAAACAATTAAAAATTTAGGTGTGTTCGACTCAGAAGGAGTATCCTTAAGAGTAAATATTCCAAAAGAAATAGTTTCTTCTGCAACGGAAATCACAAAATTAAATGACTTTAATATAATTGAAGATGATCCAATAATTGATTTTGACTTAGGAAATTTAGCTAGTGGAAATCAAAAAGTTATACAGTATAAAATTGATGGTAGAATTTCAGAACTTTTAATTGATAAAATTATGACTGATGTAATCACTAAAAATTTATCTTCTGAAGAACAGCAAAAGGCAAAAATTGAATTAGATAAACAAATAACTGATACCGCAAAAGCAATTAATATTACTCAAACTGCTGAAATTGTCGGTAATAAAACAATTTTAACTGTAAACTTAGATGTAAATAAAAATGCATCTCTTACAAACGTATCGGTTTATCAAGAAGTTCCAAAATGTTTAATTAATGTAATCAATGATATGGTTGCAAATTCAAAAGATAAATTTGAAATTGTTGAAGCTGATCCTTTAATTGTTTGGCATTTTGATAAATTAGTGGATGCTAGAAAAGTACAATTAGTAATTGATGGTGTTGCTGATGATAATTGTTTAAATCAAGCAAAAACAATGGCTGTTGCAAAAGAAATAATTTTCTCAACAGCAAAAATAAATTATCTTAATTTATGGCTTGCAATATTATTAATACCTTTGATTGCATTTTTCATTATATTTATAGGTGAATTCTCAAATATAAGAGCTCACAAGGATAAGGAAATAAATGATCTTATTAATTATATTAAAGAACATTATAGAAAAGGATTAACTAAAGAACAAATAATTGAAAAATTATTAAAAGAAGGTCAAAATATTGAAAATATAAACAAAGCAATCAAATTAAATGCCAAAACTTGGTTACATTTCCTAATACAAAAAGTTGATTTTGGTATTCACGAAGCCGTACTAGTCCTTTTTATAGTATTAGACTTTATTGATTTTATGAATTATCTTCCAGCTGATGTAGATTATTTCAAAAAAATAGTTTCTTGGGCCTTACTTGGATATTTAGTTTATAGAATAAGTATAACTGACGTAATTAATGGAAATAAAAAAGGCTGGATTGATGTATCTCTAATTTTATTATTTTTTATAATGACTTTAAAAAATCTTATTGGTGCTGCTAAATCCTCTCTTTCAGGAATTGATCCAAGTAACTTAGCGGAAACAAAATTCATCGCATTTGATTTATATAATTATATTGTATTGCATAATGATGTATTTGAGAAATATCTTTTTATTGCTGGATTAGTAGGAGTATTAATCGTTGCGTTTGTAATGGCAAAAGATAAAATAAAAGATCCTTCTTCTTTAAGTTCATTCAAGTTAGAAAATTATTACAAAAGAGCTATTTTTAACTTTATAGCATTACTTGCATTTTTCGTAGTAATATTTAATTTAATTTTTGAGTGGCTCGCAATTGTTGTTGATGCATTTATCACTGTCGCCATTGTTATTGGAGTAATAATATTGGTCTTTAAGCATAGACATAAATTTGGTATAGGAAAAATTGTTGAAGATATGGCTGGAAAAGCTGAAAGTTTTTATGAAGACTTCGTAGGTCTCTTTCATTATAAGAGATTCTTGCCTTTGGCATTATCCGGTATGCTTATTTTGTATGTATTAACCGAAATCTCAAACTATCTTATTCCGTATATGATTGGTCTAAAAAGTGAAATTTATTTTGGTAGTCTTGGTGAATTAGGAAGATTACCTTTATTTATGCTGACTTCTTTCACTGACTTTAGTACCTCTTTCTTTGATCCGACATTAAGTTTATTTGCATTCCAAACCGCGGGAACTGGACTATTATTAACTATTGTTATTGCAATTTGTTATATCTTAAATTTAATTGCACTTCTTTATTTATTATTCTTACCAGGAATGGTGTGGTATAATAGATTTAAGCAAAAAGATATTTCCATAACTGAATATGTTAGATTAAAGTTAAGTACCTTCCAGATTTGGTTATTCTCATTAAGTGCACTTATATTCATATTAAGACCAGTATTTACTATAACTGAAATTCAAATATCTGATATTATCTCTGATACACAAAAATTAGTTGGTGTAGATTTCCTTACTCATTCGATAAAAACAGATTTCCTTCCTCTAATATTATTATTTGCAGTAATTGTTTCATTTTTACTTGCATTTGTATCATATCTCGGGACTAAATATAACAAAAAAACTCAACAAGTAATAACTGATTATTTACTTATAGGTTCATTTGTATTCTTCACAATTTATGTATACATATTCATGAGTGCACAATACTCTTATTATTCAAATATTATAATTTCTGCACAAGGGCTAATTGCACTAGCAATATTTTTGTTTGCAATATTAAATTTAGTTTTACTTTATGGTCTTGGATATTTTTCATTATTATTTACTTACCTTCCATTAAAAGTTCAGTTAGAATTAACAGAAAGCAATGCATTACGAGGACTTTTGTATTCTCAAAGATTCAATCATATTCATTATAGAGATGATCATAATTTAATAGAACATGGAACTCATCACGAGAAGTTGGTTTCTTATATAAATGATTCAATTGCAGCAGGACATGAACTTTACCATGTGATAGATAACTTAGTAATTCATGGTTGGAAAATAGAGGAGATTGACATTGCAGTTCATGAAGCAATACCTGACGACAAATTACATGCAGGATTTGATCATTATAATCATTATCATCATAATAGGGAAGTAATAGACAATCTTCATAAATTCATCAAGGAGAATTATTATAATGGCAGTTATCGTTTTGAAATAAAAAAACTAATTGAATTTATTTTGAGTATGACTTTTACTGCAGATGATGCAATAAATGCAATTTCAAAGGTTGAGGTAAAAATCGACAAGAAATATACTCCTCATATCAAATCATTAGCAAATTACCTTACTTTGCATAAAGACAATTTTGTTGAAGCTATAAAATACGCAGAAGATAAAAATTATACAAAAGAATTTTTAATTTCAAGTTTAAGTGAAATAAAAACAATGGATAGTAACTACGGAGATTTATTAATTCCAGTAGCAAAACAAATGAAAGACAAAAAAGTTTCAGATAATGTAAAAGAACTTATAAATTTCAAATTCACAGAAGATGATGTAAGAGTAGCATTAAAACATATAAAGGCAATGGATGATGACGATGAAGAGGTATTAAAGTATGTATAAGAAAAAGCTATTACTATTTTTTGTATTAATCTTAGCCTTAGCTTCATTTAGCTTCGCTTATACTATTAGTTCAACTACTAGTTCTACTTATAATAATCTCTACTATACAACTAAATATGCGGGCGATAATATATTTTTTGCAGTTTATGTTAATAATTCAGGTGTGACTATAAATGATAACTGTGTCATTTCAATAGATTCCGCTCAAAATGTGACTATGTTCTATAATTCTACTGGTAATTTTTCCTATTATAATCAAACCATTTCTCAACCAGGACTTCATAATTTCACAGTATATTGTACTGACATTATAAGTCCCTTCACATTCACTTTACTTCAAAATTACACAATTAATTTTACTTCCAATAAATTACCCATGAAGACAGTTCAAAATACTTATTATGTTAATGCTTCACAGATAAATAAAACTCAGAACTGGACGAATATGATTTGTAATTTAATAAGCTCAAATATGACTTCCTATTTTCAAAAGCCTTTTATTGGTAATTTAACTTACACTGACACATTAAATTCTTCTATCTTAATAGATTGTTTACCTATTGGTACTTTGGAAATTCCAATATCTGAATATGAACCTAAGTTGAATATAAGTGCGGTGAATCCATTTAGTTCTCTAACTTCTTCCTCTGCCTTTAAGTTAGGTAACTATGATTTGAATGGTGATGGGATAGATGATTTGATTGTACTTGGATCTAATGGATTAATGGTATATGATGGAAATGAAGTAAGAGCTGCATATAGGGAAAATAGGAATACAAGTCCTTCTTATACAAATACAAGATATAATTCTAATTTTGAATTTTTTGTAACTGATATGAATTGGGATGGTTATGGTGATATGTTAATAGGAAACTCCACTGATATATATTTATTAAATTTCACTAGAGAAATTATTGTTAGTAACTTAAATACATTTGAATTTCAAGAAACTCCTTTAGTTTCTGAACCTAATATTGCTTCATTCGGTTCATTTGACATAAATAATGATTTCTACAAAGATATAATTGTTGTAAATGGAACTAATACAAATTGGAATTACGCATTATACGATGGTAAAGACTTAAGTTTTAATTCTTCAGGTATATTTAATTTAGGTTCTGGGTCTTGTATGAGAATGTTAGTTTTTGATATTAATAAGGATTCTTTACAAGATATAATTTGCACTGATCAGGCTAGTCCAAGTGCGAATATTTATGTACTAATTAGAAATTCTTCTAATGAAGATCTTTCACAGGCTAATTTTATTCCATTTTCTCTCGGATATCCAGTTCTTGGGGCTTCTTCTTCTAACATATTTTTCTCTGATATAAATTCAGATGGTGAATGGGAAGTAGGAGTAGTTCAAAGTTCTCCTCTAAAAATTAATTTTTATAAAATAAATGCAACCTCATTATATCTAGTTAAGGAGATTGATTTATCTACTTCGTCGTTGTATAGGTCTACACTTAGTTTGGATTTGATGTCCGAAGATTTAGAAAATATATTATTTCCTACTAAATTGTCTTCTAGTCCGAATATTTTATCTTTATTTTATAATAACTTTAATTCAAGACTAGATTATTTAGATAGAAGCTTTTTAGGAGGAATTACTCAGTTTGATATAGATTCTAATGGATTATCGGATATTTTTACAGAAATCTCCTCTTCTGGACGAAAGATTGCTTTAGTAAATAATACTATAGGTAATTATCGTACTCCTGATTATACTTATTCTCTTAACGCTACATTTGATGATACTGCAAGTAATGTTACCTTTAGTATTAATAATATTAATTCAAATTGGAGAAATAATAATTATTTTTTAAAGTTGAATTTCTCAAACTTACATACAGTATTTAGAAATGATTATTATGATTCTCAGCAAAATTTGAAATACTATATGACTACTAAATCTAATAATTATACTTTTAATTGGAATAATTTAGATGAATATCAAATACAAGTCGGTTTAAATAAATATTCACAGATACTTGCAAATCCTCTGATTTTTAGCCGATCCTGTTCTCTTGAAGTGAAAAATTGTGTATATTTAGAAAATTATGATTGTACTTTTACAAATCTATTTTGTAATTATGGCGAATCTGCTTTAAAATCATTTTCAGCAAAATCTATAGCTGTATTTAATACAACTAATAATTGGAATAACGTATCATACTTTAATGCGAATATTATTTTTAATAATACCTTAGATCAAATTAGTTCTTCTATTTTTACAAATGGTAATATAACTATAAATCAAGATAAGGAAGGCGGAAAAAAGTTATATTCCCAGAATACCTTTACTGACATGCATATTTATTTAAGTAATGTGACTGCAACATTTGACAATAATCTTTTTACAAACTCAATATTTATTTTAAATAATTCAAATGTTACTTTCATACAAAATAATACTGCTGTTAATATTAATTCAACAAATTCTGTAATTAATTTATCGTCAGGAAATATTTCAGGGTTATTGATAAATTCAAATGTTAATTTATATAATGGAAGCAACAGTAGTTTAACTCTAGATAATTCTACTGTGTTGTATTTTCAATACAGCAATGTATTATTTAAAGACGACTTAGGTAGTGATATTAATCTGTCTGGAAATATCTCTTTTGGTACAAGCACATTTAACTTTGTTAATATGAGTTCTGTTTCTAGAAATTTTTTAATTTTAAATCAGACGAATGGGTCTTTGTTAAATATGGTAAATTATTTTAATTTAGATTTAAATTATGTTTATTTTGATCCGCATCCAGTATTTTCTGATTTCAATGAAACAGAATTTATAGTTTTGAATAAAACTCATATTCCTAGTTGGAATTATTTTATTAATGGAACTTGGCAGACTGACTTTAGAAATTATACTTTACTCCAAAATATTTCTAATTTGAGTAATGTCCATTTTTCAATCGGAAATTACTTTAATTTAACTTCTTTGAGTAGTTGGAATTATTCAGATAAAGATTTAACTAGTTTTATTCAAAAAGTAAATAATTCTTTTTATATAAACGATACTCTAGTAAATACTTCTTTTAATGTAAGTTTAGGTTTAAATGAAGTTTATCCTCATATGAAGATTATTCCCGCTGGGTCTATACTTTCAATTAATAATGAGGTTTTAAATGCATATGTTCCTGCAGGAGGAAATTATAGTGTGGTTCATGATTTAATATTTGAGGATAACATTCCAAAATATTCATTACAGAGAACTCCTTTTAATATCTCAATTAATTATTCGAATTATAATGGTAGCATTAATGGTTTATCTGGCTGTGCCTTAGCATTATCGAACGGTATCTTCTTCTCATCAGGAGAATTTGGTTTTAATGATATTACTATTAATGATAGTCAAGCGAATTATACTCTAACTTGTAATTTCCCTGGTTTAGATTCTGCAACAAAAACAGGAATGATTTTTGCTAAAAATATTTTCGGCTTTGAAAATAAAACTAAGTTAGATTCATTTGATTTACATTTTGTTCATTCTAATATAACTAACTTTAATTCTGAATGTTCTAAATGTAGTATTAATATTTCAGACGCAAATGCCTCTTCAAATGGTCAAAGCTGTTATTGGCCATTAGATTATTTGAATAGGACAGATATTGCAATACATATAGTTTGTCCTAATGTAGATTATACCGATTCATTTAACTTAAAAGACGCAAGATTATCTTTTGATAATAGAAATGAGATGGCGGGGTTTTATTTATTATTAAGTCAAATAGATTTGAATAATTTTTGGCCAAGTTTAATTTTTAACAAAAATAGTTTCGGTTTGAACAAACGACTCAATGGTTCTATTAAGTATTATTCGAATAATGGTACTAGTGGAAATACTTCTTGGACTGACTCTGATTTATTTTATTACGAGGGTGATATTATGGGTACAGGTAATAGTTTAAAAATAATTAATTAAAATTTAGAAAATTTTTTTGAGACCTTTTTGTAAAGTGCTGTTACTATTAATCCTAGGCCTAATAATGCACAACTTCCTGGTTCAGGAACTACTCCATATTGGTAGGCATCTCCCCCCCAATGACTTCCATCTGTGTCAGTAGCAATAATTGCATTTGGAGCAATAGTTCCAGTTACTCCTATCCTTTCATTTGCATCTAATTGTCCATTATGATTATAATCTAGCATTGATTGAGGAACTCCGATTCTTAATGTCATCATATTTTGATTAGGATTATTTTGTGCTGCATACCACCCTGCATAATCTATGCCGATATCTCCATTAATGTGATTTACATTTATATTATTTCCATCAGAGACTGGATTGTTCCATCCATCACATACTTGGCTACTTGGCGTTCCTAATATTTGATATGCCCAATTATTGAATACTTGTGATGCTGAATACGTCGAATATGTAGAATTATTTTGAATTATTGAGTTTGCAACATTTCCTAGAGTGCTATTTGCATTAACGGATAGAGAATCATATATTGTTCCTGCATCATTATTGTATATAGTTAAGTCTAGAATTACGTCAGTTGCGTTTGGTATTGGTGCATATTGTGTGCTGAAAGCCATTTATTTTATCTCCTATTTTATGAAATTATCTTTCTATTTTTAAATATATCTTTTGTTTTTCTTTAATAGTAGTGCTTATTTTGTTTTCACATTAATTCTGTAAAATCCGACTTTATTTGTATTGTTATCAATCATTGTGAATTCTGATCCTGTTCCATTTGCACTATATGTAGTATTCCAATTTGTTGATATTAAATCTGCATTTTTTTGTAGTTCGTATGTTCTATTCGTAGACGAGTAAGGGATTTGTAGATTAATATTATTTCCAGTATTTCCAAATGAAGTAATTGCAAAAGGTGCTGTTTTATTTGTTGGATTTGTATCTAAGATGTATTCTTGAGCCGTTGTCATTCCATCAGTATCTAAATCTTGATTTACTATTTGTTCTTGATTATTTGTAATTCCGAATTGCGCTAACCATTCATATGGTACAGGAATGCTATTTGTAGTTATTTTTGGTGCGAAGTTTACTGAAATATTAATATCATTAGTGACGTTATTTAATTTATTGGTATAAGAGGTTTTACCTTGTGCATTAGTATCTGAAATTCCGTTAACAACTATGTTTGAAATAACGTAGTAATTATTAGCTTTGCTAACCACGTTTGTATACGATCCATCATCCAATACAGTAGTTCCTTTAGGTGTAATTGTGCCTCCTAAGTTGTTTGTTGTTGTAATTGTATTAGGCGTATTTATCGAATACGAGTATGCTTTTCCACTCCAATGACTTCCATCCGTATCGGTCGCAATTATTGTATCAAGTTTTAATTCAGTGGTTTTGATTATCATTTCATCTCGATCTATTATATTATTTTTATTTTTATCAGTAAGAGAAATCGGAATTCCAATTCTTATTGTCATCATGTCCTGATTAGGATTATCTTGTGTTGCATATAGTCCAGTATAATCTATGTCTATATCTCCGTTAATATGGTTTTCATTTAGGTTGTTTCCATTTATAACTGGATTATTCCAGCCATCACATACTTCACTGCTAGGCGTTCCAAGAATTTGTGGTACTATTTTGTTATAGATTTGTTGCCTAGTAGAATTAGTATAACTAGGATTATTTGCAATTATCCAATCTGCTACATTTCCTAAGATTATGTCTAAATTAATTTGTACTGAATCGTAAATTGTTCCGCCGTCATTATTAATAATTGATATATCTAGTATATAATCAGTTTGATTAGTAACTGGCGGATATTGAGTAGTTACTGCCCCTTCTCCTTTCATCGGCATCATTGTAGCCACAGCAATCATTGGTATTAAGATAGCTTTCTTTATGTTAGAACCTGCTTTTTTTAGCATATCTTCAAGTGACATGATTATATTAGGATGTAGCTTATATTTAAATATTGTGTTTTGGTGTCACGATTAAGTGATAAAATTCTCTTTTTCAAAGGGAATTGCTCTGAACATTAGTTTTTATATAGAAATTAATTATTTCGCAACTTTATTTACACTGGTCAACCACTGAGAAAGGATATTTAAATGAGTTTTTCTTTATTCTCTTATATGAAATTTACGAGACTACAATGAAAGACTTAAGTATTGTTCCCAAGGACTTCATTCAGAATAAAATATTTCTAATTAGAGGAATGCAAGTAATGCTTGATAGCGATCTAGCGAAATTATATGATGTTGAGACAAAACAAATTAATCGTGCCGTAAGTAGAAATAAAGATCGATTTCCAGAAAACTTCCTGTTTAAACTAACAGATTTAAAATACGAATCTTTAAGGTCACAATTTGTTACTTTAGATGAGGATTCTTTAGTTTCAATAACTAGCAAATATGCTGATAATTTTTTGAGGTGCCAAAGTGGAACCTCAAAATTCAGTCAGGGTGGGAGAAGATATTTGCCTTATGTTTTTACAGAACAAGGAGTTTCTATGCTTTCAGGCGTTTTAAGAAGCAAAACCGCAATTCAAGTAAGTGTTATTCCCTAATTAAATTAATAAATCTAATTTAATCTGAAATAAACTTATTTTTCTAAATTTATTTACCATTTAATTTTATTAATTGTTTTCTTATATTTTTTAGAATCTTTTCTTTGGAAAATGCAGGATGATTATCTTCAAAAAGTCCATATAGAGAAATTTCTTCTATTGAGTTAAGTGCATTGCCTATTTTATTTGATATTAATTTCTCTTTAGAGTGTTCAAGAAAAGAAATTAACCCGCTATATTTAGCATACATTTTTTCTGCCTTTTTAATAGTTTTTTTATGTTCAGGATTATCTATAAATAGAGAATAAAGAG
>CAZKZU010000032.1:0-20252 GCA_964557345.1 uncultured Methanosarcinales archaeon | reverse complement strand
TTTGTAAGTGTTTTAGTTGTAAGTTTAGTTTCTGCATTAGGAATTCTTGCATTTTTTGTAAAATCTAAAAATATTGAAAATGTTAGTCTTTATTTTGTTAGCTTTGCAGTTGGAGCTTTATTTGGAGATGTTTTTATTCATCTTTTACCTGAAGCGTTTGAAAGTGGAGTTAGTTCAAATATAGGAATATATATTTTGTCTGGAATTGTATTTTCATTTGTTGTTGAGAAATTTATACATTGGCGACATTGTCATGTTCCTTCTTCAAAACATCATCATCATTCATTTGTATATATGAATATTGTTGGAGATGCTGTTCATAATTTTATTGATGGATTAATTATTGCTGGAAGTTATTTTATTAGTATTCCTGTTGGAATTGCTACAACTTTAGCTGTTCTTTTACACGAGATTCCGCATGAACTTGGTAATTTTGGAGTTTTAATTCACGGTGGAATGAGTAGACTTAAAGCATTATTTCTTAATTTTGTTACTGCATTAACTGCAATTCTAGGTGCATTGATTGGATTTTTTATTTCGAGAACTGAAGGGCTTGCTATGTTTTTAATTCCTTTTGCAGCGGGTAATTTAATTTACATTGCTGGAACAGATTTAATTCCTCAGTTGCATGGAAATACTTGTGAACAGAATAGTATAAGTAAAAGTTTATGGCAATTATTTGCAATGGTATTCGGTGTTGTTTTAATGCTTGCCATGCTTCTTTTAGAATAAGTAATTATTATTGTTATAATACTATTGATAGATTTAGTTGATTAATTTTATGTTGGTTCATCTCTAATTTCTTCATCACGAGATGTACAATCTTCTATGTTTGCTTTACATAAAGTGCAGTATACCAAATAACCTCTAATTATATTTCCAGGAACTTCATCTGCAATTTCAGGTGGGCCTAAAACTAAATTTTTACATTTTTTACATAGATATGCTAGTCTTTCAAATACTTCTTCTGTTTCTAATCTGACTATTCTTCCAAATATGGTATAATCTTCTCGTTCTTCAATTTCATAAATTTCAGAGGTATTTTTTTGTTTTGGGAATAGTTTACATAATTTGTCTAGTGTTATTTTTTGTCCAGGATGAAATTCAGTTGGTGCTCTGTCTACGTCATTTAAATTCATCCCAATTTCTTTATTTTCATCATATTCTGCATATGACTTTAACATAGGCCCTACGTTTAAAGAATGTATTTTAGTAGTTTTCAATTTAGGACTGGTTTTTGGAGTCCATGCTGATCTTTCTAAATCTCCAGGCATTTCTGAGTTAGCATAATCTACCATAAAATATACCTTTTTCATGGACTTATATATTTTGCTATTAATTAGTAAACAATGGTCTTATAGCCAATATATGAAAAGTCTAAAGAATTTTTCTTTTAATTTGTTTGAAAATGATCTTTTTTTCCAGTTTTCTAGTAGAATTTGCTTGGAATTTAGTAAGTCCTGATTGAAATAATGCACCATTTTGTCTGCGAATTTATGGCTTATTATTGCAGCATTAACTTCATCATTTCTTAAGAAACTTCTTTGTTCCATATTAGTTGATCCAACTGTAGACCAAATGTTATCGATGACTGCAGTTTTTGCATGAAGCATAGCATCGTCTCTTAAGTTAAATATTTTCACACCTGATTTTAATAGTTTAGTGTAAAATGATCTTCCTGCATAAAATACTGCTTTTTCATCGCTATTTCCTGGTAAAATAATTTTAACGTCAACGCCTCTTTTTTTAGCGTTTATCAAAGATTTCAGAATTTGTTTATTTGGTATAAAGTATGCATTTGTTAAATATATATGTTTTTTAGCATAAGTAAAAGCTGCGATGTACATCATGTACGTGAAACGGTTCATTTTACCAGGCGTACTTCCAACTACTCTTATCAGTTCTTTTCCTTTTGGTTTTAGTGTTGGAAAATATTTTTTATCGTTTTCTGGGCCATTTTTATCTAACCAAGTTTTTAAAAATAATTTTTGGAATTCTTCTACAGCAGGTCCTTCGATTTTGACGTGTGTGTCTCTCCAGGTATATACAATTTTTTGTATTTTTTTAGGAGCATGTGTTTTATTTTTATTTTTAATATTTTTTATCTTTTCAATACTTTTTTTAACGATAGAGGAATATATGCTGCTTATGTTTACTCCTCCTGTGAAAGCAATTTTCCCGTCTATAATTAATATTTTTCTGTGGTCTCGATGATTTGGGTGCCAACCTTTGCCATTCGTTTTTAGAGGGTTTAATGGATTAAATTCAATAACATTTATTCCTGCAGTACGTAATTTTTCAAAAAAAGATTTAGCAGTAAAAAAGCAACCAGCACTATCGTAGATAAGATTTACTTTTACACCTTGATTGTGTTTTTTAATAAGTAATTTAGAAAATAATTTACCTATTTTATCATTGTCAAAAATAAAAGATTCAAAATTAATATGATATTTTGCTTTGTTGATTGCTTTTAGCATTTCTTGATATGTTGCAGGGCCATCAATAAGTAAAGTTACTTTATTACCTGAAATCAAAGGGCATTTGTTCATTACTTTATTTAAATAAGACTGATTAGGATATTTTTCTAACGGTACATCTTTTTGATTTAATTCTTTAATTATTTTTTTAATGATTATTGGAGAAAGAGGTTCTTTAGAATGAATTACTCGGTCTATAGTGTGGTTATTATTATTTTTAATTTTTGATAATTTTTCCAAAGTAATTTTTTTAATTTCTTCAAGGTTCATGATGCATTATTTATATGCTTTAGTTTATATAATTATGTCTAAGATAGGGGTTTTATATTTGTAAATAAAAATAAGAATGTACAAAAAATTGGTTTTTAGGTTCAATTGTTTCTTTGTTCTATTTGATATGGATCGGTTCCTAACTGAGAACAGCAAACTTTACATGTAATTTCATAATGAGTTACAGGCTTAGTTGTTGATTCTAGATTAACTTGAGTTATATCAGGTGGCCCAAGTACTAAAGTATCACATTTTTTACAATGATATGCAAGTCTATCTTCTCTTAAAATATTTCCATGAATATTTCTTCCATAAATAGTTATATGTTTTGTATCTTTTAATAGACCTACAGGTGAATGTGTTCTACTATGAGGAAACATTTTTTCTAAATCAGATTTTGTTAGTCTAACTGTTCCTTGTAAATGTAGTGTATTTGGATTCCAATTCATTCCAATTTTACTTGAATTTGTTCTAGATGGATTGTTTTGTATCATGTCAATAATAGTTGACCCAACATCTTCTCTTATCAGTTGTGTATCTTGTGTTTCCATAAATATTTGAATTTACTTTATGTTAATATAGTTTTTGCTTTTTTAAAGTGATGAAGTACATGGTATTTTTAGTATTTATGTGACCCAAAAGGTAAAAAAAAGCGCTGTTTTGTTGACCCAAAAGGTAAAAAATATCCTAATTTACGATTAAAAAGCCAATTATTTTGTTGACCCAAAAGGTAAAACTTTATAAAGCTGGCTCTTCTCTCAATTGGTATGAGCTATATAAAAGAAAGAACAAATAAGGGTAAAACTTACTTATATTATACTAAAAAAATATCTTTTATGGGTAAGAATTATATTATAAAGAAATCTCTTGGAACTCCTTCTTTTGTAAATAAAGACAAATATATTTTGGACAATTTAGTTGATTTATCAAATGAAGAGTTAATATTTAGATTAAAATTTTTAGTTCCTATTGAAAAAGATTTAAGTTATAATAAGAAATTACCGGAAAGAATTGAGTTAAAATCTATAAAAATAAACAATTTTGTCGAAGGGAAGAATTGTGATGAATTAGTTAAAGTGGAATTTGCTAAAGAATTTATTTTTAATTCTAATAATATTGAAGGTTCAAGAATTCCTCCTGAAAAGGTGAGAGAAATAATTGAAACTGGTGATACTAAATATTTAGAAAGAAATGAAGTTAAAGAAGTTCAAAATTCTATATTAGCATTCGAGTATATTCAGAAGTCTTTTAAATTTAATTTAAGTTCGATAAAAAGATTATATTATATTTTGACTAAAGGATTGTATCGAGAAGGAAATCTTTCTTATCCCAAAGGTTTTAAAAAAGAAGAAAATATAGTTGGAAATTCTAAAACAACTTCGCCGTTAAAAGTAAAAGAGGAATTAACAAATCTTTTGAAGTGGTATTTGTCAAATAAAAATAAAATTCATCCGTTAATTTTAGCATTTGAATTTCATAAAAAGTATGAGTTAATTCATCCATTTACTGACGGAAATGGAAGAACTGGAAGGTTAATTATGAATAAGATTTTAATGAGTGCAGGATATTCACCTATAATTGTATATAAAATAAATAAATTAGCATATTTTAATGCTCTAGAAAAGACAAGAGACGGAAACTCTAAGGCTTATTATCAATTTATGTTAGAACAAGCAGATAAGACTTATGATTATTTATTAGAAGTCATAGATAGATATTAATATTTTTTCTTTTATGTATGACTCTATTAATATTAGAAAGGTAAATTATTAAGATATTCTTCTCGAGCAGTTATAATTGCGTCAGCTAATTGTTTGTAATACTTTGTTACTTTTGGACCTTTAAATGTTGCAAGATTAATTCCTAAATTACCATATAGAGCTATTTCTTTTTCATCTAAATAAACTGTATGATTAGCTTGATGTAATAGAAAAGTTATTCTTTGACCGTATTCGAAATCTTTGTGATTGAAATCTGTTGCCTTAAATTCAATTTCGTTGATAATATCTTGCAATTTTAATTTTTTAGCTTCAGTAACTATTGCATTTTCGAATTCGTTTCTTTTTTGTTGCATAAAACGTGCAAGTTCTGCTAATTTCATGACTTTTGGGAAAATAAATGTAGTTATAAATATTGTTTTGAATAATTACTTAGTTTGTCTTACTTCTTCCCTAGGTACTTTAATTTCTTTTACAATCGGTCCATAAAGATATTCTCTAATTAATTCATAATAATATTCTAAACCACTTAGAATTATAACTTTAGTTCTAATTTCAGTTGGGAATTCATGTTTTTTGTTTAAAAAATCAGCTTTGAATTGAGTATAGATTGCATTTTTAGGATTTATTTTTACAATAATTCTGTTTTCTATTTTTAGAGCTGCTTTTTCTATTTGTTTTGCATCTTTTAATTCTTTGAAAACTAAAAGTAAATCTAATTCTGAAGTTGCTGTGTGATTTCCGTTTGCATGGCTTCCAGTAATTAATGCAAGCATGGGTTTCTCTTTTAGTTCAATTAAGAATTCTTCAGCTGCAACTTGAATTTTTTTTGGTAATTCTGATAAAGCAATAGCGTTAATTTTGGATAAGTTTGGGTAATCTTCTGGAGTATATGATAGAAAGATACGAGTAATGTCATTTTTTCTTTCTTTTCTAATTATTTTCTCTTTTGCAAATATATCGATGTATCTTCTAATTGTTGGTAAATCTGTTTGGATTAATGTAGAAATCTCACTTGTTTGTAATCCAAGTCTATTTTCATCTAATGTTTTGATAATTGTTAGTTTTTTGTCCATTTTGGTTTTTTATATTGTAGTAATATTTAATAAAAATAACGCCACGGGTGGGATTTGAACCCACGATCCGGTTAAGGACAGGATAATTGTGTGGTATTGTAGGTTTCTAAAGTGCTACAAGCACTTAGCAATCCTGCGCAATACCAAGCTATGCGACCGTGGCACATAGGATGTAAAAATGTATTTTTACGTTTGTTTAAAAATTTAATTACATTTATAAAGTTATCATAATTTAGAATTATTAAGGGGTTTTAACTAAAATGACTAATGTATTTTCAAGAAGTTGGGATATAACGAAACTAAGTTTTTCTGTTATAAAGCAAGATAAAGAGCTATTATTATTCCCTATTTTTTCAGGAATATTTTCAATATTATTTATGATTGCAATGATTGTGCCTGCAATTTTAACTAGTTTTATTGAAATTGAAAAGCTAGGTATTTTAGGTTACGTGATGATATTTATAGTTTACTTAGGTTTAGCTTTTATTGCAACTTTTTTCAATGTTTGTACCGTTTATACTGTTAAGAAAAGATTTGAAGGTGGTAATGCTACTTTTGGTGAAAGCATTTCCTTTGGATTTTCCAAAATACATTTGATTTTTGCATGGAGTTTAGTTTCTGCAACAGTTGGGTTAATTCTTCGAATTATTGATGAATTAGCGGAAAGATTGGGTGCTGTAGGAGAGATAGTTGTAAAAATAATTACAACATTACTTGGTGCTGCTTGGAGTATTCTAACTATTTTTGTAGTTCCAGCAATGGTTTACAAAAATTTAGGACCAATTGATGCTATTAAAAATTCAGCTTCAACATTTAAGAAAACTTGGGGAGAAAATATTATCAAAGCAGTTGGTTTAGGTTTAATTCAATTTTGTTTACTTTTAGTAGGAGTTATTTTAGGTATTATTTTAATTATTTCGTCGTTAGCAATAAGTCCTATTTTGTCAATTGTGTTTGTGGGATTAACAGTTTTGTATGTTTTAGCTGTAATTTTGATTTTCAATGTAGCTACAAGTGTATTTAATACTGCTTTGTATGTTTATGCAGAGAAGGGTAAAGTTCCATTTTTTAGCAACGAAGTTATGACTGGCGCTTTTGCTAGTAAAACAAGGAGGTAAAATCCTTGGCATTTTTTTCTTTTCTTGAATTATTGGATATTATTATAATTGTATTTGCATTAGGTTTTATTTTCGAAGGTTTTTTGCCGAAAAGAAAATTAGCTGATCCGCTTGATTATTATTCTCAAAATACTGGATTTGGAAGTAAATTCTTTTGGAAAAATGTTCTTTATTCTGCAGCAATTGTTGCACCAGCTATTATTTTACACGAGATGGGACATAAATTTGTAGCATTATCGTTTGGAGCAACTGCTACTTTTCATGCAGCTTATGGATTTTTAGCACTTGGTATTGTGCTTAAATTAGTAAATTTTCCTTTTCTTTTCTTTGTGCCAGCTTATGTTGCTTGGTCAGGATTAATTAGTCCTTTACAGTCATCTATGATTGCTTTTGCAGGACCTGCAGTAAATATAGTGTTATGGGGAATTTCTAAATTAATGTTAAATTCAAAGAAATTTAAGAAATATTATTTAGAGTTAGCAGTTTTTGCAAGAATTAATGGATTTTTAGCAATATTTAACTTGATACCAATTCCTGGATTTGATGGATTTAGTTTCTTTATGGGATTAATTCAGACTTTTTTTCTTTAAGAATGCATTTCTTTCCATTATGTTTTTTCCAAATGCACCTTCATATTTTGCTAATTGTTGAGGAGTATATCCAAATTCTAAAAAAGCACTTTCTATGCTATCGACATGAGGTTTTGCTAATATTTCTCCTAGTTTAAGATTAGTTTCATTTAAGTTTCTTTCTGTTGAGTCTAAAATTTCTAAGTATAATTTGATTCCTTCAAAATGGGAAGTCATTTGGTAATCTCGCTTTATATTATTGAAAATATAATCTGTTCTATTAGGATTTGAGTTAATATCTTTTTCTATAATTTGTTTTACTTTTTCATCTTTTTCAAAAATTAGTGCATCAAATAACATTAAAAAATATCTATTTTCATTTATTTTTTCTTCAATCATATCGTATTGGATTGATAATGATTCTTTTTCTTTTGCAATGGTTCTTACGTCTTTGGATATTTCTAATAATGATGAGCTCATGTCAAGAGCTTCTCCAAGTCCATTACTAACTCTATTTTGAAATATTTTGTCTCCAGTTAAATGTGCTATTTCTGATCCAAATCCGTATAATAACACATAATTTTTGTGGCCTAGAAGAAACATTTCTCTAACTCTATCGATAAATTTATTTGATGGTTGAAATTGCTGTATTATTTTATATTGATTCTCATCTATATTTGTAATTGGAATATATGCTATTCCATTTTGAACAAATGCATTATTTTGATTAATTTTATGCATTGTATTTCGTTGCATAATTTTTGCTATTTCTTTTGTTTCTTCCATTGAAAATGTTTTAGGATCGTATTTTTTTAGAAACACTTCTTTAGCTTCGTTTTTATCAAAAATTACTTCTTCAGGACTAATTATTATATCTCCTGTGTGTCCTAAAAGATGTGCGAATTCTGTAGCATATTCACTAGCTAACTCAGAAAGAGTCTTTTTCGTCATTCTTTTTGCTGTTTCTCTAGTAATTATCATAATTTACTTAGTGATAGATTTATCCTTTATATAACTATCTTTACTTAGTAGTGATTAATCATTCATAATTTGTTGGAGCGAATTATAGAAATAGCTTTATATATACCTATTTTTTATCGTGTGGCTATGGATACAGATACATTTGGTTGTTTGTTAGCTGGAGTTGTTGCAGGTTCTTATTTTGGTGATTATTATAGAACTCATGTTAGACCATTGTTTCGAGTGCATAGTGCCTCAGGAGTTTCTCTTTTCAAGATAAATAGAGATAAAGCAGTTGCTTTGGATCAATATTTGTCAAATTGGAGTGCGTTATTTCCTGATTTTAATAATTTTTCAAAAGCAGAAGATTTTAGATCTACGTTACCAGATGGTGTTCAAAAATCATTAGAAGAGCATATTAATATGAATAATGATGTAGTTTATGCATCTGCATTAAATGGTGAAGAAGTTCTTAAAAGTTGGAAAATAATGTTTTCAAATCATGCACGACATAAAGGATGTGTTAAAAAATTTTATCGTGATCCTTCTGTTCAGAGATATCTATCAATCTAAAGCTAATTTATTATTTTAATAGCGTCTAATTCTTATATTTGCCTGTTATTTTTTTCTAGAATAGGTGATTGAAGATATCTTATTTTTTTATCTAAATAGCTAGATAATGGAAAAATATATAAATTACTTTGTATTACTAAGTAATATGGAATCTATTACGTTAAAAGTAGAAAAAGAATTTTCAAGTGAAATAAAAATGGCGATGTCGCCAGATTATTCCACTAAAACGGAATTTATTAGAGAAGCTATTAGAGAAAAAATTCAAAAAATAAGACGGGAAAGAGCTTTACTAAATTTAGTTAAATTTAAAGGTACAGTAAATGGTAAATCTTTAACTAAGGAAGATAAAGTTAAAGCTGCAAAAGAATTAGAAGATTATCCAGGCGATATTTTCAAAGATCTTGGCTTGAAATAATAGGGATTTCTATTGACAAACACAACATTTCTTTGTCATTTGTAACTATGCATGAGCATTCTTCAAGAATTGCAACTGCACAATGTATGTTATCTGGGTAATGAATTGGAATGTTTTTAGCGAAGTTTTTATGGTCTTTAGTAATGTTTACAAATTTAGATTTAATTTTTAGTTCCTGTAAAAATTTATTGCAATTAGGAAATTCTTTTTTAAGTTCAAATACGTTTAGATCTGATATGATTAGAGTGAATTCACATGAAAGAGTTCTATTGATTATTTTAGCAGCAAAATCTTGATATGAAAGGTATTTATTTGAACGATTTAAGACATAATCCAAATATACGTTAGTATCAATGTAAATCAGTTTGCTCATAAAGAAGATTTATATATTTAGTTTATATATCTCACGCCTGCGGTTGACCAGTGAGAGTTGAGTGTATTTAACGAACAATATTCCTCTAAAGTTCATTAATAATTTCAATAGCTCCTAATTCTTTTAGATATCCATTAATTGTTTGTTCGAATACTGGTGGGCCACATACAAAGAATACTGCTTTTTCTAGTTCTTCTTTAGTTATGCTTTTTTCTAGTGCAGTTTTATCGATTCTTCCATGATTATATTCTGGTTTAGTTTCTTGAGTTAGGAAGATATTACATTCATGTTTTTTTAATAGTTCGGGGTGAAGTAAGTCTGATTCTTCTTTTGCAGAGTAAAATATTTTAACTTGTTTTTGTGACTCTGTTCCTTCACTTAGCATTTTTCTCAAAATACATATAATTGGAGTAATTCCTGTTCCAGCTCCTACAAAAATGATTCTTCGATTAGCGTATTTGGTTTTTTCATAACCAATTTTTCCAAGAGGTCCTTTGATTGTAAAATGAGAATTTATCGGTAATTCAAAAAAACCGGTTGTAAATACTCCTATTTTTTTAATAATCATTTCAACTATTTTACCATTAACGCCGGATGTGAAGGTAAATGCTCTTGATATTGGCTTTCCATCAATATTAAAAGAAAGTAATGCATAATTACCAGGAAGATAGTCTATTGATTCATTTAATTCAAATGTAAATTCAACAATATTTCTAGCAATAATTTCTTTTTTTATTATTTTAGCATCGAATGTTTTTAAAGGCATATTCGATTCAAAACGGTATAAATTTATAAATTTAAGTATTCTGTTCTATTGATATGAAAACAGTTGGTTTAGCCCTCGGAGGGGGAGGTGCAAGAGGTATTGCAATAATTCCTTACTTAAAAGTACTTGATGAGTTAGGAATTAAACCTGTTATTATTTCAGGAACTAGTATTGGTGCAATTATTGGTGCATTTTATGCAGCTGGATTTAAGGGTGCGCAAATTGAAAAAATATTTCTTGATCTTAATTTAAAAGAACTAATAAAATTAGTTGATTTATCTTGGTGGTCTAAAAGTGGGTTAGTTAAAGGAGAGAAAGTTGCTAAAAAGTGGGGTGAACTTTTAGGCGTAGTTAATTTTGAAGAACTTAAAATTAAATTTAAGGTAGTTGCAGTTGATTATTATTCTCAAAAAGAAGTTATATTAAACAAAGGGCATATAGTAAGTGCAGTTCATGCAAGTGCTGCTATTCCTGGCTTTTTTAATCCAGTTTACATCGGTCATATGGTTTTAATGGATGGAGGAGTAACAAACCCAGTTCCATTTGATATAATTCGAAATGATTGTGATTACTTAATTGCAATTGATATTTTAAAGGATGATAGTTTTAAGATAAATATTTCTAAAAAACCTGCTGCGATAGATTTATTGCAATCGACATTTAGACTATCTCAAATTTCTATTATAGAAAATAAACTAAGGTATGTGAAACCTGATTTATATGTAAATCCTAAACTTGGAAATATTGGACTTTTTGATTTCCATAAGTCTAAAGAAATATTGAAAAAATCAGGTCCTGATTTAGCACATTTCCGTCAACAACTAATTTATGATTTGCATTTAGCTATGTAGATTGTTGGTCGTTCTATAAGATAAAATAATTTAGATAATTGCTTGAACAAGATATAGTGAGGTTTTAACTATATAAACTATTGTGTTCTTTATAATATATATTTTAATACATGAATGTTTAAATACTTACTTTCGCAGGTTATTAGTGGTATTAAAGTTGTTTTGATTATTTTAGTTATTGTACTGCCTATGACTGAAGTGAAATTGGAAAGAGTGAAAATACTTAAACACGATCGTTATCAGCAGGATTTATGTTCTAAATTACAAGATAGATATGATAAAATTTATACAAATGTGCCTTTGTATTCTAATACTCATAGAAAGCAAGTTTTAGTTGGTGAAATTGATATATTAGCATTAAAAGGTTCTGTATATGATATTTTCGAAGTAAAATGTAGTCATCGTATTTCTAAAGCAAGAAAACAATTAGATAAAATCAGAAAACTAGTTTCGAAACATTCGGAGGTGAGAAATACTTTTTTTTATTGTGGTGCAACTGATGAAATACTTGAGATGTAATTGTAGACTGTATTAGATATACTCTGTTTTTAATCGCTATTTTTTCTTAGCGGTTTTATTTTTAATTATTTAAACTATTTAATCTTTAGTTTAATTGTAAAGACTGATAAAATTCAGTTATTTTTTGTCTAAATGCATCATTCTGTTCTTTGGATAAACATCTAATTGGAAAAAAATTAAAGTCATATAATTTATTTTTTATTCGTGGTTCCATTTGTCCATTTCTTTTTAAATAAAGTTGATGCTCTCTTTTTATAAGATTTTTAATAAATTCTTGATTGTATTTGTGGAAATCTCTTGCGCCTAAAATTGGATTTATTATTTTTAGAAAATGTGCTAGATGACTATCGGCAGATGCAATAAGTGGCTGTTTTCCCATCAACGTTAACCAATAATATGTTGCTACTATTTTGTCATCAGTATAATTTGTATTTTCAATAACTCTTTCTCCTGCTTTATGAAAAAGACTTTTATCGTATCTTATTTTTATTTGATTGTCTAAGTCTATTATAATGTTTTGAAGTGCGTTAAATCTTGGGTCTCTAATGTAAATTTCTTTTCTTTTTGATGAAATATATAATTTATTTACTTGTTCATGAAATTCATGTAATTCTCTATTTATGTCAATATCTGAATATTTCGAGGTTTTATTATACCTTTTTGGTATATGTCTAGAATTTATCGTAATGCTTTTTATTTTTTCTCCTGTAATATATCTTAATCTTTTTATTTCTTCTGTAATTTCAGGAATTGTTGCTGCAGAAGGATGTGAAAAAACCTCTCTTGATTCTCTAATGTTATCCATTATTTTTAATAAATTATCGGGAGCAATTTCTCCAAAGTGTTTTATTGGTTCAAGAGTTTTACTTTGAAAGTTAATTATGCTACTGTCAATAAGAACTAATTCATTTTTTTCTAAAACTTCTTCTAGTCTCATTTTGTATTTTGATTTAAGAGCGTTGAATAATGTGAGTCTAATACTAATTGTTCATAATCTTTTGCAAGTTCTGGTTCTGCAAATATTGATCTAGCATTTAATATCTCAGGATTAAGTTCTAATGTAGGGTTTGTTGCTTGTAATGATGGTATAAATAATTTTTCAACAAATGTTCTACCTAATTCAGTTGGCCAATATGCTCGAGTATTGCTGTATGATTTTCTTCCTCTAGAATCAGTTATTTTATCTACTACATCGAAATGTTTTGCAGTAAGCATGCCTGGGCTTTTTTCAATTAATTTCGCATCGATTAATTTTGTAATATGAGATTTTGGATCTTCTGATGTTTTTAATCTACGTGCTAGTTCTGGTCCAGATATTTTTTCAGGTTTTGCATTTTGGAAATAATCTCCATTTGCTTGATGTTCTACTTCATCAGTTGATAATCCATAAAATGTGCATAATTCTAATCCTTGTCTTATATGTTTTAATTCAGGAGAGAAACTTCCTCCTTGAAGTCCCCAAAAAAAATGATATGGGATTTTGTTTTCTGCTGAAACTTGTATTGTTTTTGTTGCAATATCAAATAATACTATAAAATCTTTATGCTCCTGATTTAGACTGTATTTATATCTTGGTGCTTGGGGACATGCTTTTCCTTCGTCAAATCTAGTAACAATTCCTGCTTTTTCAAAATCATCTAATGTAGCTTTAATTCCTTCAATTTTTTTTCTAAGATTATAACTATCTGCAGCTCCTTGCAAATGTTTTCCATAAAGTCCATTTTCTGCAAATTCTCGTGCTAATTCAGGTGCACTTATTCTGCCATTATTTCCGATTTCAGTAAGAATTACTGCTTTAAGTCCAGTATCTATTAGTTTTACAAGATCATTAAGTCTTTGAAGTGTCATAATTGCTGTTTAAATGAGGTTATTTATATAGTTTACTACTATTAAGGAGTATAACTGAGTTTAAATACTTGATTTTAGCTTAATTATATTTATTATTGATTTATTAGGGGTTTATTATTGGATTCGTTACAAGTAAACTTTAAAATCAGTAGAGTTATAGAAAAGTTATGGCAAATGTTCAAAAAGAGTATGATTCAGTTTATCTTGCATATAAAAGTGAGTTGGATTTTGTAGAAAAGAAAATCGCTTCTTTAATTTCTTTATCTGGAATTAAACTTTATGCAATTAAATCACGGGTAAAAACTTTAGATTCTTTTTCAAAGAAAGTTGCCTTAAAAAAATATGCTAAGCCTTTTATTCAGTGTACTGATTTGATTGGTATTAGAGTGGTTTGTTTTTTTAGGGAACAAATTGTTGAGATTATTGAACTTTTGCGAAGTAATTTTAAAATTCTTGAAGAGTTTGAAAAGGGAAAAGATAATGCAAAAGAGTTTGCTTATTCTTCTTATCATGTTATTATTCAGTTAGAGAGTGGACTTTGTTGTGAAATACAGATTAGAACTGTTCTCGAGGATGCTTGGGCTGAAATTGAACATAATATGAATTATAAGGCTATAGGGGCTGACAAAGAGCTGCTTAGAAAAATAAATTCTCTTTCTGCATTATTTGAAATTGCTGAGGATCAATTTACTCAAATACAAAAACAAAACGCAGTTCTTATTAAAAGTCCTTCTGATTCTGTTAAGGAAATAAATGGAGTTCTTTTGTATAATTTTTGTAAAGATAATTTTTCTTGGGCTTGGAAAAATTCCTCTTTTTTCAAAGATTTAGATGTTATTTCAGAATATGATTTGCTTGCTTTAAAATTTAAAGAAAAAAGAATTCTTACTATAAAAGATTTAAAATCCGTGTTTGAAAAGAAAAAAGAAGAATTATTTAAAGATGATATTTTTAGATCAAAAGAAGTTTTAGCAAATCCAAAACAATGGCCTTCTTTATTCGAGAAAGTTAAAGCGACTGGGCATTTTTATAGTCCAATTGTTTTGCTTGGTATGCTTTCAAAGTTGGTCTAAGTTGGACTGTTTTTTAATTGGATTATTTTCTTTAATTATGTGTATTAGTTCATAGAATGGGTGAATGATAACTGACGAGGCGGCGCTTTCTTTTAGTATATTTACTGCTTCAAAGATATACGTTTTACAATTTTCAGGTTTAATACAATATTGATTTGCAAGTAATTGATATCCCCTATTGCAAAGAAAAAGCCCACTACAAATAGCGCCTATTTCAACATTAGGCATTCGAACTTCATATTGTTTTGATTCTTTTTCTAAAATCCCTCTGATCTTATTTAGAGTAGATTGATCTATTTTGATTGAATTATTTCTATCTTCAATATTTGTGTTTATATTAGCATTTTGTAAAATTTCTTCTAATTTAATTTTCCAAATTTGTTTAGTGATAGTTTCTTGCATTTGGGTATTAATTATTTTCTTATTTATATATTTTTCATATTTTAAGATGTGTTTATCTAGATTTTCATAAAGTGCACAGAAAGGTTTCTAAATCAGTTTGTTTTTCTTCTTCATATTTGAGGTCATTTATTTTAATTCCAAATAATCTTATTTTTCCAGGAGTTATATTGTTTAGTAATTCTTTACCTTTAATGCAAATAGTTTCTTTGTCTTTTTGCGGGACTTTTAGAGAAATTTCTCTTGTGATCGTTCTAAAATCAGAGTATCTAATTTTAATTGATACTTTTTTAAAACTATAATTGCACATATCCTCAAATATTTCTTCTGCCATATCATCAATTTCATTAAAGCATTCTTTTAATGTAATGTCTTCTTCAAAAGTAGTTTCTCTACTTATTGATTTTTGTTGTTCATAATTATTGTAGACTCCGGTCTTATCTTCCCCTCTTGCTATTTTTTGTATATTAATGATCCAATCTCCGAATATGTCATTGAGTTTAAAATATTCTGCGTTTGCAAAATCTGCTATTGTTTTTATTCCTATATTTTCAAGATTTGAGGCTGTAACTTTACCTATCCCTGAGATTTTTGAAATTGGAAGATCTTGTAAAAATTCTTTATTGTTCTCAACTACAGTTACTCCATTTGGTTTATTAAAATCTGATGCGATTTTTGAAACATATCTAGATGTTGATATTCCAATCGAACAAGTAAGTTTAGTTTCCTCAAATACCATTTGTTTTATTTTATTTCCTGCTTCTTCCAGATTAAAACATTCTTCTGCAAAATCAGTTATGTCTAAATATGCTTCATCAACTGAAACTTGTTCAAAATTAGTGCAAAACATTTTTAGAATTTGCATAACGTCGTTTGATTCTTTTTGATATAACTGCATATTGGGTTTGATAAAAATAGCTTTTGGACAAAGTGCATATGCTTTTGATACTGGCATTGCGCTTTTTATACCATATTTTCTTGCAACATAATTTGCAGTTGAAACAACTCCTCTTTTAGCTAAAGCTCCAATTACAATTGGTTTATCTTTAAGTTCAGGCTTTTGTTTGATTTCGCAAGCTGCAAAAAAACAATCCATGTCAACGTGTGCTATTATTCTCATTTTATTATCCATTAAACGTATTAGTAATATTGATATTTTCGGTTTATAAATGATTTTCTGGTGGTTGACCAGTGGACTATTAGATGATATATTTGAATAATGGCTAAACTTTTAGAACAAATAGTAAACAAAAATTAAATATAATAAGAACAATGAATATTAACTGCTCGACCTAAATTTGATGGAACTTCTGCAACAGAGTCTATTAAAATTATAGTTCCCCCATATCTTATTCCGATATCTAGCATTTTTTTCAGTGCATCAGTTAACGCAATAACTAGTCCTTTATCTTCATCAATTCCTTTTAAGTCAAAACCATTTTTAGTTGCCCAGTTTGCATTTTTTAAATATTTAAAGCTACCATCTTCAATTTCTCTAGCTTCATTTTCTTCTACTCCACTATCAGTTACTAGGTCTCTATTAATGAATTCTCCTTTGATAAAAGATGTTGCAATGGGTGATCTTGTCGGTTGCTTTAGAATGATTTTAAATTTATATTCTCCTACATGTATTTCAGTTCCATCTTTTATTGTTAACATGATAAATATAGAGCGAAGGTCTTATAAAAAGGTTGTTATCTTTGATATAGATATTTAGATTTAATCTATGTGGGATAGTTTTATTTTTTATTATATGCTTCAAGACAAAGTTGTAACTCTAAGGGTTTATTTTTTGCATCATATCCATTATTGCTTAACCAGGCTCTTGTTCCATATTTAATTTCTGCAAAGTCTTTTGCTTGATTAAAAGATATTTGTCTTTTTTTAAGTTCGGAATTTATATATTTCAAAGCCGTTTTAAACTGTCTTATCGCAAGTTCATATTTATAGTTTTTTTTATATTTCATTTCTATAATTTCTTTTTGAAACAATATGTCTCCAACTTCTAAGAGTAGTTCTATTTTATTTTCAACCGTTGGAATTATGTCATATGATCTTAAAGCTTGGATTACTTCCTCGAATTCAGTATCGACTAATTTTTCTCTTCTACTATCAAAATATTGTGGTGTATAAATATGTGGTCCTTGAAAATTATCGCCTAATGTTCGAACTACTATTCCTTCTCTTCCTGATAGTTCTCTGGGTTGTCTTGTGGAGTAGATTTTTTTAATAGTTGATTCTAGATTTCCAATTGAACTTTTTAATTCAGATAATTCTTCTTGGCTTAAATGTTCCTCTGGTGTCATATTTTTTTGGATTTTGATTGTTTTAAATACTTATCTGTGCTCTACTTTTAGAGTTGGTTGATATGTTTGGCATATTTCTGCAAGAATTTTACGATGACATTTCTCTGCTGATTCTTCTACACAAAGAAAAGTTATATTTTGAATTAGAGCTTGTCTTGCTAAGCTTTCAATAGTAGGGCTTATTTCTTTTTTAGCTAAGTGTGTTTTATATCTTTTAGAATATTCTTCAAAAGGTAAGCCTCTTTTATAATAATCTCCTACTGATCTATCTGTAGGTGCTAATATTTTTAGCCAGTAATCATAACTTGATGTAGTTATTTTTGGGTCAGGTGTTATTCCGTCTTCAAGAGTATGTCTGGACATGACTGAAATTCTAATTCCATCAGAATCGGATTTTGGAGCATATATTGATTTAGTGTATAACATTATTATATATAGGATTTTATTTTCAACTAAAAGCTTTTTGATTTAATTTATTATTTTGGTTATTATTTTTGAACTATTTTATTTGTATTAAGGATAATGCCAATTCGCCTTAATTCTTTTATTTCGCTGGCGCTCAAGAATTGTCGCTACGCTCGTCGCTTTCGCTTCTCGCTGCTCCATTTATTTATACTTATTATTGGCTCATGAGTAGGCAGTATCCTTAATACTTGATGTTGTTATGTTGTGCTAAAAGTTAGCTAATTAATTTAAGTTACTCTTAGCCCTGCAATAAACTTTATAAACAATTAGTAAATTTGATTAGGTTATGGGGTTAATCGATAAAATAGGAAACATCATTCCAGAAGTAGCTAAGCCTGATAGAAAGTTAGGTTTTGCTGAAAAAATGAAGTGGACTTTGATTATTCTTGCTTTATTCTTTGTATTAGGAGTAATTCCTTTATTTGGAGTTGGTACTCAAACTTTAGATAAGTATGCAAATTTAGCAGTTCTTTTAGGAGCAAAGATTGGAAGTATTGTTACATTAGGTATTGGGCCTCTTGTTACAGCATCAATCATTATGCAGTTATTAAATGGTTCTGGAATCATCAAATTTGATCTTTCATCTCATGAAGGAAAATCTAGATTTCAAACAATTCAAAAGATATTATCTTATTGTTTAGTTGTTTTCGAAGCTTGTATTTATGTATTTTTAGGTGGACTTAGTCCAGATGTTAGTTTAGCTGGTACTCCTATATTTTTACAATTACAATTATTAATTATATTACAGATGTCTTTAGGCGGTGTGCTTATTATTTTTATGGACGAGGTTTGTCAGAAATGGGGAATCGGTTCGGGATTAAGTTTATTTATTGCAGCTGGTGTTTCACAATCTTTATTCGTTAGAATGTTTTCATGGGTTAAACCTGCAGGAAGTAATTATTCAGTAGGTGCTGTGTGGTCATTTATTCAAGCTCTTGGTGCAGGGGAAACTAAATTAGCAATACTTAGTTTATCTGCTATTGCGTTTACATTATTAGTATTTGCCCTTGCTATTTATGTTCAATCTATGAAAGTAGAGATTCCTTTATCATTTGGAAGAATGAGAGGACATGGTATAAGATGGCCATTGAATTTCCTTTATACTTCTAACATTCCAGTTATTTTAATTGCAGCGTTACTCGCTAATGTTCAGATTTTTTCACATTTATTATCTAAAGTTTTTACAAGTATTGATCCAGCTAAGGTTCAACCTTGGATTAGTGGACCTCAAGTTATTCCAACAATAATTCAAAACGGTTCGGTATTTATTGGATGGCACGTTTATGGTCAAGCAATTACATATTTCTGTATCTTTTTATTAGGTGCAGTTGTGTTCTCATGGTTTTGGGTACAAACATCTGGAATGGATGCAAAAACTCAAGCACGAAATATTACTAAATCTGGATTACAAATTCCTGGTTTTAGAACAGATCCAAGAATAGTTGAAACTGTACTTGAAAGATATATTAGTCCATTAACAATAATGGGTGCAATCGCAGTTGCAATTTTAGCAACATTTGCAGATATGTCTGGTGCATTGTCCTCTGGAACTGGTATTTTATTAACTGTAATGATTATATACAAATTCTACCAAGATATTGCTAAACAACACATGGAAGATATGAATCCAATGGTTAAAGGCTTTATGGGCGGAGATTAGAACTTAGGTCTTTATGGTAAATATCTTAGATATCTTACTTGGTCCATTAATGAGCCTTAATCCAACTTTATCTCTTGCTATATTATCATTAATTATTTCTGCAATTGTAACTATTGCATACAAATATTTAACTGATCAAACTTTAATGAAACAATTAAAGGATGACCTTAAAAGACTTCAAAAAGAAATGAAGGAAAATAGATCTGATACTAAAAGAGTCTTAGGTCTTCAAAAGGAAGCAATGGAAAAAAATATGACTTATATGAGTCATAGTTTAAAGCCATCTTTAATTACTTTACTTCCAATTATTTTTATATTCGGCTGGATGAATGCAAATTTTGCTTTTCACCCATTAGATGCAAATACTGATTTTACAGTTTCAGCTTTTACTAAAGTAGATGGTCCAATTAATATGTATTCAGTTCCTGCTGATTTGAATATTACTGCTTTGCAAAATGAAACTACTGGTAAAAATGCAACCTGGATTGTAAATGGAACGGCAGGAGAATATGTTCTGAAGTTTAATTTTACTGATCAAGTAACGGAGCAGAAAGTGATTATTGGCGCTAAATATGAAAATCCTGATACTAGACATTCAGGTAATATTTCTAAAATTATAATATCAAACAAACCTATGAAAGTAAATTTATTAGGATTAGAAATGGGTTGGATTTGGGCTTATATTATATTCTCAATGATCTTTAGCACATTGATTAGAAAACTGTTTAAGATACATTAAAGTTCTGAAGTTTATTTTTTCTTATCAATATTTATTTATATCATCCTTAAATACATCTTATTCCTATCTACAATCTT